>DIKH01000234.1 GCA_002424495.1 Desulfobacteraceae bacterium UBA5623 | reverse complement strand
CCAAATCTGTCGCTGTAGTATTAAATGACTGGGTCGAATTTAAGGGAGTTTTTATGACCAGTAACCTGTGAATGATTACGATCAGGTTTATCGTTTGACACCATCGGCGGAATCTGCTATACAACCCATTAGAATTTCAAAAAAAGGTGCAGTTACTGTGAATTTGGATGGAGATAGAGGAGAAAAATAATGATATCCCGCAAGAGTCTGGACAGCCAGGAATTCCTTAAGCTTCGCCTCGCCACAGAAAAAATTGCAAATGCCCTTGATAAGCGGCTAAGGGCGCATCTCAATGTCTTAAGGCCCCTGTTTGTCCCCAGAAACCTGTTTGGCACATATGTCAAAAGCTCTCAGATGCACGAAATCCCCGGGGCGGAAAAGGCCTTTGCAGAGCTTCAGGAAAAATACGCCTCTATATGTGAAAAACCCTTTGGCCTGTCAAAGAAGCTTCAGGCGCCATTAGCTCCTATCTCAAATCAACTTGAAGGCAGCGCCTTACAGTATACTCTCCGATCCGATAATGTTCAGGGGAAGGGCACACAGATCACCTCCCCAACAAAGTGGATTTTGTCATTTCGCAGTGAATGCCCTTTAAATCGTCTTAAGGCGATGATCTCTGGAGTTGAAACCCGGCAGCCAGAGGCGATGAAACAGGCCCTTATTGACCATCTGGCCATAATAGTCTACTTGAAAACTTTTCCTGTCCTGACTCAACTGCTTCAGGACCTTCGATATGAAGTGGAAATAAAAGACATGGATGAACTCGGCGGACTCTCAGTGGTGGTCTTAAAGGCGCCCATTGAGACCTTTCTTCCCCTGGATGATTTTATTATACAGATTACCCAGCTCTCCGGTATTCCGGCCTTCCAGGAAATTGTAGAGACAGAGGCAGTGGAAAATATCCCTGACCCCTTGAAAGAAGCACTGAGGCAAACTCTGAATTAACCCTATGGTTAATCCCTCACCTTAGGTACCAGGTATAATTTGGGCCTTTTTTTAGGAATCTTCTCCTTTTTGTCCTTACCCAATACTGCCAGGAGCGCAGCCCTGCAAATCACCTCGGGCCGTTTTTCATCTTCCCACAGGCCTACCTCAGGATAACCAAGATTTGCCATACGCAAGATAACCAGTTGAGCGGAAGATAGATTCTCGGAATAGGGTGTTAATGGGCCATAAAAATGCTCCCCCTGATCTGTATCATGAATCTCCATGTCGCCAAAGATCTCATCGTGGACCACTTTGGTTCCCATTATCTCTTCTGATACACAGATATTCAAATTACGCCCGGCCTTCATTAACAGGATTTCATCTCTTGTCATTGACGGTTACAGACTCCATTTAAACGGTCGCTTTATCACGTTCCATCAGCCTTCCGAGTGTCTTGAGATGTCCCTTTTCTTCCTGAGCAAGCCAGTGCAATATTTCAGCAGACGAACCCTTTGCAGCCTTTGTCGAATAGCGCATATAGAGATCCAGTGCCTGGGCCTCAAAAATCATAGCTGCCTCTAAAGCTCCACTGGGAAACTCAAGGTAATCCCTGGTCCTCTCCAGAAATTCCTCTGAGCTCATTCCACCTTCAAGGGCCTTGCCCGCGGATTTTACTTTCATGTCTTCTCTGGTCTTAAGTGAAGGGTCAAGTTGATGCGCTGCGCTGAAGATTTTTGCCTTGTGTCCTTCCTCAAATCTGGCAAGGCTGTTAAAGATCCCTGCCAATTCAGGCGTTACGGATGAGGCCGTCTTGGTATAGAATGAAGAGATATTGACCTCCATTCCATATGCAAGGTATAATATTTCCAGTTCTGATTCATCACCGGAAAAGTGTATCATTCCAAGAGACGGGGGACCAAGCGCGTATTCGTTTTCCCATGCCTTAATTCCACCCAGCATATTATAGACCTCATTGAATCCCTGGCCATGCATTAGATTGGCCGCCGCCGCACTCCTCCCACCGGCGGCGCAGTATACAATCGTGGCCTTATTGGGACCAATCTCATTAAGACGATCTGCAAGTTCAGGAAGGGGGATAAGCGCTGCTCCAGGCAGATGGTATTCTTCATATTCCCAACTCTGACGGACATCCACAAGATTGTATTCATCAACAACATGGGCATCCAGATATTGCGTTACCTCTTCCGGTGTCATGTTTATGGCGCCACTTGTCATTGTTTTTCCCCTCCGGGATTTTCATCAACTTTCTCCTTAAGGTAACAATTGCAGTGATGATTACCACACTCAGGGCATACATATAAAGGGATCTCCTCTTTTGGACGCCTTTGTCTGGTCAGAACAAAAACAAGGATAACTGCTATGACAGCAACAAGTAACAAAACCAGCCACATATTATATCCCCTTTAAATCTCTCTCTTCCAAATAATCACTATACCATCCTTACCAAAAAATGTTTGAACAAGTTCCCAGCCATTTGCCCCCTTTTCATTGAGAATATCTTCCAGTATCTTTGTCTGATCTGAAGGGATCTGATCAATCTTGCACGCACCTTCTTCCGTACAAAAATACACAAGATGGGTGAATTCATCTGCCGGGTGTTTTGAAACCTCGTACTCAAATTGTTTCATGGCGCCTCCTTGTCAAAGGTATGAGACATTATAAATAATTCAAGCCTGTTCGTGCACAGGTTATGTATTTTTACCCGAACTGAGCGCTTGGCGGTTAACTGTTACGAGTGCGACCGGCAGGGAAGGTAACAACTTGTCATCTTTCAGCTAATTGCCAAGAGCTGGCTGTTCGGTTTAAATCTCACCGTTTGAAAATACCATTTTATAACTATTTAATCAATCGTAACTGCTCAGGAGCCGGAATTCAGAATAAAATCAAAACAGAAATGGTGTATCTCTCTAATAACTTAAAGCTTTCTTCAGGTTGGAGTATTGACTGAAAAAAGTGAGCCTAAGGAGGTTTCTTTAATACTGACTACTGGATTCTTGCGCCCGAGTAGTTACAATCAATCAAGGATTAAAAAAAGGGTTTTTGGGAGGTTCAGATATGATCTGATAGCGTTGTCATTCCGGCATACACCGAATCCGAGTCCGGTGCAGGGGCCGGAATGACGACAAAAGGCCTTTCAAGACCTTTTGGGCAGCATATAGTATTCAGTCCCAAACAGACAAAGGCAGTGAAGTCTCACACCTGCTGGTATTTGTTTTAGGCATCACCGTAACCGGATGTGGAGTAGTTTTAAAACATGCTGTTCATTTCCTCGGTATCCCTTGTCCCATAGCTGGTTACTTTGCTGATAAGGCTGAGAAACATGCTTCCATACTCACCTGTCAGAAGCCCCCGGTCTTTTATAATATCCGCGGACTCGAGAAAGCTTGTAAGATGCCTGTCATCGCCTATTTTACAGGAACAATGACTGTATTGCATACTTTTTTTATTGTCGCCTGTTTTGGAACCGTCACCTTTGCCGGTAACTATCACTACATGTTTGTCATTTGAAAAAATATTACACTCAAACCCCCCGTCCAGGTCGGCCTTGGCTTCAAAATCAAGATTGAAATCTCTCAAATCAAGGCCTTTGGCCAAACATTTTATTTCTGCTATCTTCATAATGCACCTCTTGTTGAGTTATTACAGTGATTGACTTGGTTCCGTCTTCGCCATACTTATATCAGCGTCATACGCATCAAGTATGCCAAAGCAATTTGTTTCCATTGAATATAGAATATTACATTGATATTTGAAGATAAAATAGCCTCACCACAAAATCTGGCAGTGGTATCCCCCCAATCAAGATTCCCGTGATTTTCACCAAAGACCTATTAATTTTCACGAGACTGCAACTGAAAGGCGCACAGTTTTACCAAGGTCATGACTGGTAATTCAGGCCCTAAAAGATCAGTTTAAAGGTGCCTTGCTAAGAGGATATCTGGACAGCATCCTAGAAATCAAAAAGGCGGATTATTAAAATCATACAATGAATTCTCCAACTGATCACTAGATTTAACTTTACCGGTTTTGTAAAATGGGTATTATCTTTAACCCCTCGTTGCCTTGGGGAGCGCTATTCGCTTCACTCAGGGCTGCGGCCTTCATGGAGAAAACATTCATCAATATCATGACAAAGGAGTCCTATAAGAGATGATCGAGCGCTGGTCCAGACCCAATGGCTACCGCCAGGTAATGGCTATCAGCCTGCCTATGGTGGCCTCCATGGGCTCTGTCACCCTGATGCAAGTTACCGACCGGATGTTTCTCGCCAATTACTCGGTTGACACCATTACTGCTGCCCTGCCGGCAGGG
>DIKH01000307.1 GCA_002424495.1 Desulfobacteraceae bacterium UBA5623 | reverse complement strand
CGTTGCCGGCCAGCCAGGGCCGGTAAACCGGTATTTTTATATCCATGGCAAATCCTGCTTAATTATTTTTTTGATATTTCGATAAATGCATTTAAATAAGTATCCGCCAATGTTTGTCTGTCCCGCGGGAGACGCTGCTTTATGGCTTCCAGGTCATTTTGCGGGATCGATTCCCTGTTTGTGAGCATATCGAGCACAGCCCGGGCAATAGCTTCCGGCTTATAGGGATCAACATATTTGGCCGATAATCCGAACCTGCCCATCTGTTCTTCTATGGGCGGGATGCGGGAGCAGAGCACTGGCCGGCCGGCCATCACCGCCTCCATCACCGGGCCGCTGCCGCCGCCCTCGTAAAGCGTAGGTGACAGCAGGGCCTGGCAGCTTCGATAAAGAATGGCCAACACCTCGCGGCTGACCGTGCCGGTAAATACTACCTTGCCGGATAATTCTATTTTTTCGATCTCCTCCTTAAATCGTTTCTGCTTTTCCGGCGGCCCAATGACGGTAAAAACTAATTGCGGGGTTTTATCTTTCAACTGGTTATTTACGATAGCCCAGGCTTCTATGGTCCGCAGGTGATTTTTATGTTTTGATATTTGGGACATAGGACTAAAGATAAAAGGCTTTATAATTCCCAACCCGGCAAGAGTATCCTGCACCTCTTGCTGTGAATAATCCCTGGTCAGCAATTCATTCATGGGAAGCGGCAGATAAGCAACGGATATATTTTGCGGCGGGATGTTGAAATGCCTGACTATGGCCTCTTTCTGAAAACTGGAATGGGTGATTATGGCCTCTGCTTTTTGGGCGAAAGGGCAGAATATTTTCCAAAAATTATCAACTATCTCTGGATATGGTTTCCATTCTTCGGGAAATGCTGCCGTGTGCAGATCATGGATGGTCAGCAACACCGGTGATTTTATGGTGCCCTGTTGGTACAGCGCCGGCCAGCGGTTTTGGCTGATGGCGAAATGGGGAACCCAAACTGCATCGTATTGTCCCAGGTTTTCCCAGATATTTTCCAGATTCCCGAATTGTTTTTTTACGACCCGGCCCGGAGCTTTTTCCGCCAGCAGGTTGAACATCCTTTCCCGGCCCCGAAAAGCAGGCAGTATGCGCGACAATTTTCCCCGCCAGCCCAACCGATCGCAAAAAAGAACTTTTACGTTGGGATATCTCTCCAAATGCCCGGCATCGCTGAAGCCCGAAAGCGCCAGCAGGGTGAACTGCCAGTCTGGTTTGGTTTGGGCGAAAAGAGCCACCGTATCCAACAGAAACATGGCCAGTCCCGCTCCGTTCTCCAACGGCTCGGCCGCAATTATGATTCTCATAAAGAGGTTTCACTCCGTATATCCACCATCCAAATCCGGCCTGGCGGGAAAAGGCCGATCCGCTTTTATTGAAAGCTATTCCCAAATTCCTGTGTCGCAAAACAAAATCAAGGTACTTTCGTTTGAGAAAAGCAGGCAGGGCCAGATCCGGAAACAGGCCATAGCCGCCGAACCTTATTTCCGTGAGGCCGTGCTTTTTGAGAACAGATAGGTAATCTTCCAAAGGATGCCGGTTCACGTAAAATTTTTCCCTCCTTTCCAGATTAAAGAAGTTTCACCATTTTCTCATCCTTAACCGCAGAATAGAACCGGCAAATATGACTGTATGGTTCATTGCGTTGGCTGTCGTATGAATCAATCCCTGGTTTGCCGGCACGATGTCGGCAAAAAATACTCCTCCGGGTTTAAGAACGCGTAGCATCTCCTCCATCGGTTTTTCGATTTCGGCAAAATGCTCCAGCACCCCATAGCTGTGAACCAGATCGTAGGTAGAATCCGGCGACGGAATGGCATTAATGTCCCCCAGTAAAAGCGTTCCCCGGTCGGCCAGCAGCATTGAAACCGTAGCCAGCCCGCAACCGCATTCCAGGCTGCGCTTTCCCGAAGCCTGAAGGAATTTATCAATGAAACTGTCCACTTTGATCCGCTCATTGATGCCGGCAAAAGATCCTGGATCCAGATAATTGACATCATTACCATCCTGCCAAAGCTGTTCCCATGACTCCTGGGAGCCTTTCAGGTTATTCCGGTCAGGGGGATAAAACTGACGATTGTTTTGTTCGGGAGAAGGCATTTTATTTTTTGATATTTTGATTTTCCAAATAATCGCGGTAAGCCAGAGCCAAACCTGTTTCGATGGGTGTGTACTTATTCCAGCCTAGACCGTGGAGCCGGGTTACGTCAAGCAACTTGCGAGGCATGCCGTCCGGTTTGGTATGATCCCATACAATCTGCCCCTTATAGCCCACCGTAGCTGCTACTAATTCGGTCAATTCGCTTATGGTCCGATCCTGCCCGCAGCCAATATTAACGATCTCGTTTCCCTCGTAGCGATTCATAAGATACACACAGGCATCCGCCATATCCTCGGAATAAAGAAACTCGCGGCGGGGCGCCCCGGTTCCCCAGGCTGTGACCTCGGGATGCCCTTCGGTCTTTGCCTCGTGAAAACGGCGAATCAGGGCCGGTAAAACGTGCGAATTAAGCGGATGATAATTGTCGTTGGGGCCGTATAAATTGGTCGGCATTACTGAAATGAAACGGGTTCCATACTGGCGATTATAGGCCTGACACAGTTTTATTCCCGCTATTTTTGCGACAGCATAGGACTCGTTGGTCGGCTCCAGCGGCCCGGTTAAAAGATATTCTTCCTTCATCGGCTGGGGGCATTCCCTGGGAAAGATGCAGGAGGAGCCAAGAAAAAGAAGACGCTGGACCCCGCTTTGCCAGGAGCTGTGGATCACATTGTCCTGAATGATGAGATTCTGGTGAATGAATTCCGCCGGATAGGTATTGTTGGCGTGAATGCCTCCGACCTTGGCGGCGGCAAGAAAGACATACTCAGGCCGTTCCCTGTTGAAAAAAGCACGCACCGCCGCCTGATCGGTCAGATCCAGTTCGGCGTGGGAATACCTGATGATGCGGGCAAAGCCCTTCTTCTCCAGCCCCCGCACCAGCGCCGAGCCGACCAGCCCCCGATGGCCTGCCACATAGATCCTGCTTTTCGGGTCCATGTCTATTCGTGGTAATTATACGTGGCAAAGCCGTGCCGCTTCACCAACTCGTCGCGTTCGGCTGCCTTCAGGTCCTCCCGGACCATCTCTGCCACCAGTTCCTTGAAGGTTATTCTGGGTGACCAGCCAAGTTCATTTTTCGCCTTGCTTGGATCACCCAGAAGATTTTCCACCTCCGTCGGCCGGAAGTAGCGGGGATCAACGGCCACAAGGCACCGTCCCTTTTCATCATATCCCTTTTCATCGACGCCGCGGCCTTCCCAGGTCATCGTCATGCCCAACTCAGCGGCGGCGGCATTGACAAAATCCCGTACACTGTGCTGCTCGCCGGTGGCAATGACATAGTCCACCGGCCTCTCCTGCTGGAGCATGAGCCACTGCATCTCGATATAATCCCGGGCATGCCCCCAGTCACGCCTTGCGTTTAAATTGCCCAAATACAGGCAATCCTGCAGCCCCAGCTTGATTCTTGCCAGCGCCCGGGTGATCTTCCTGGTGACAAAGGTCTCGCCACGGATCGGCGATTCATGATTGAAGAGGATGCCGTTGCATGCGTACATATTGTAGGCCTCGCGGTAGTTTACCGTGATCCAATACGCATACAGCTTGGCGCAGGCATAGGGCGAACGGGGATAGAAGGGGGTGCTTTCCCTTTGCGGCACCTCCTGCACCAGGCCATAGAGCTCGGAGGTCGATGCCTGGTAAAACCTTGTCTTGTCCGTCAGATGCAGAATGCGGATCGCCTCCAGAAGGCGCAGGGCTCCCAGGGCATCGGAGTTCGCTGTATATTCAGGCTCCTCGAAGGAAACCGCGACATGCGACTGGGCGGCCAGGTTGTAGATCTCATCCGGCTGCACCTTCTCGATGACATGAATCAGGCTCGTGGAATCGGTCATATCCCCGTGATGGAGAATAAAACTCCGGTTCGGCTCATGCGGGTCCTGGTACAGATGATCTATCCGCTTGGTGTTGAACAGCGAGGTCCGGCGCTTTATCCCGTGCACCTCATACCCCTTTTCCAGAAGAAATTCGGCAAGATATGCTCCATCCTGGCCGGTAACGCCGGTGATAATTGCTTTTTTGCTCATAACCTTCGTGCCCCGCGCCAAGCGCGTTCTGATTTGTCCAAGTTGATATTCCACAAAATAACCAAAAAAATTATATATAATACCCCGCCATAAACAACCAGCCAATTATCATTTTTTGTTGCCATGAAACATAATTGAAATTGAACATTTTAGCTTCCATTGATACGGTACCAATTAATTGTACTTGTTAATCCATCCGATGTCCCCGGAACGGGACGGCTGATTGACCATTTTTTCATTATGAATCACCCTAACAAAAAAGTTTACGGACTCATCCTTTCCGCACTCCTGGTCTTGTCTCTCATTACGGCCAGTTGCTCCGAGAGGATAAAAGACAGCCGGCCAAGGCCCAATTTCATTCTGATCGTGACCGACGACCAGGATGCCGATTCGCTCAGATTCATGCCCAAAACGCAGAGAAGAGTGATCGAGAAAGGCATAACATTCACCAATGCCTATGTAACCAGTTCTGCCTGTGCACCCTCACGCGGCTCAATCCTAACGGGCAGATATCCAAGAAATACTGGAATTACAAAAAAATACCAGCAACTTCATGGAATCAATGAAGAAAAAACCATCGCCACCATCCTCCATAAGGCCGGGTACAGAAATATATTGCTGGGAAAATATGTAAATCAGTACGGTAAAACGCACCCGAAATATATCCCGAAAGGATGGGATGAATGGCACGCAATGATTGATGAAAATAAATATTATAATTACAGGATTAACGAAAACGGCGAGATCGTTCAATATGGTGACGCCAGAGAAGATTATATCACCGACGTTGTATCAACTAAGGCAGCCGGTTTTCTTGATTCTGCAGACAAAGAGAAACCGTTTTTTCTGTTCATCAATACGGTTGCACCGCACACCCCGTCAACACCGGCACCCGAATACAACAATGAATTCAATAATATCCCCATCAGCTATTCATTTGAAGACGATATCAGTGACAAGCCGAAATGGGTACAGAACTTCAGGATGTTGAACGAAAGCCTGATTCGCAACTATTTCGGCAATAGCCAAAAAATGGAGGACTTATACCGTAACAGATGGAGAACCTTATTGTCCGTTGACGACATGATTGATAATATTATGAGCCACTTGGAAAAAAATGGGCTTCTCGGGAATACTTATCTTTTCCTGGTCTCGGACAATGGTGACGGCCTGACCAAACATATCCCGGTAAGCGCAAAATTATCCCCCTATGACGAGGGAATTCGAGTCCCTTTCATCGCCATGGGCCCAAGCATTCAGGGAAACATCCAGGTCGACAATTTGGTCAGCACTGTAGACATCCTTCCGACTCTGGCCGACCTTGCAGGAGTTAAATCTGTTGATAATGTGGACGGTCGCTCTCTGGTTCCACTGCTTACCAATTCAGCTCAGGTCAGCGGTTGGCGGGAATCGATTTTTGCGGAACTCCCCCATATTGACAATACATGGCCGTGGAAGTCAACACCCCCATCCTATCAGCTCATGCGCACACAAAAATTTAAGTACATTGAGTACGAGACAGGAGAAAGAGAGTATTACGACCTTGTCAACGACCCCAACGAGATGGAGAACCTGTACAACACCTTATCACCAGAAACGCGGACGAATCTGTCCCTTGAACTCAGAAAACTTGCGGAAGGCAGGCAATAGGATCAGCATATTCCATATAATCTGTTGCGCCAGCCATGCACCCCTTCTCACTCCTCATAAAACCTGTATCAGACGGATGCAACCTTCACTGCCGATACTGCTTTTATCTGAATAAAACTCCTTATGAACATTCGGAAATTCATCGAATGGGTAAGGATGTCCTTGAGCAGTTAATCAGCACTTATCTGGCCACACCGCAACCCTGTCATATTTTCACCTGGCAGGGCGGAGAACCCACCCTGATGGGATATGATTTTTTCCTCAATGTTGTGGAGTTGCAAAAAAAATTTGGCCGGGAAGGATCAATGATAGCAAACGGAGTCCAGACAAACGCAACCTTGCTGGATGACAAGCTCTGCAATCTCTTCCGCCATTATAATTTTCTCATAGGCTGCAGCTTCGACGGCCCCGCAGAGGTGCATGACAAGTACCGAACAACAGCAAAGGGCAAGCCAACTCACTCCACCGTTATGCAGGGCATTGATATGATGAGGCGCCATGGGGTGAATTTTAACATCATGACCCTTGTCAGCCAGGCAAATGTTCATAAGGCGAGCGAGATATACAGGTACTTTCGCGACCAAGGCCTTGTCTTCCACCAATACATTCCCTGCGTGGAATTCGATGAGAAAGGGAAGTTGCAGCCGTTCGCCATCAATGGCGAAGAATGGGGAGATTTTCTCTGCCGCATTTTTGATGAATGGTATCCTGATGATGTCTATACCATTTCTATCCGTCATTTTGACACCATCATTTCCAAACTGGCAAATGATGAAATTCAATCCTGCACCATCGGCAAGGAATGCCGGAACTATCTGGTCGTTGAATACAATGGTGACATTTATCCCTGCGACTTCTTTGTCCGAAAAGAGCTCTGCTTGGGAAACATCATGAGGAGCGGCTGGGAGAAGGCGCTTTCCTCATCTCTCTTCCAGGGTTTCGCTTCACGAAAATCGCAATGGAGCCGGGCGTGTGTGGAGTGTGAATATCTTGAGTTATGCGGTGGAGACTGTACAAGAAACCGTACCTGGGCGGCAGATTTGAAAATCCCGCACAGTATTTTATGCGTGGGTTGGAAATATTTTTATAATACCACCAGAATTCATTTCGCCAGAATAGCTGATCAACTCAAAGCAAGAGCTCATTCTGGGGGATCAATAGCAACAAGCCATTCTATTGAGTTTTGACAAAGCCCTATTGCCAGCATTGTTTGATTTGACTGAGTGCAGATTACACGCAACTGATACCCTTGTTGCGGTTTATCCAGTGTTTACTTATAGAGCTGGCATGCTGTGGGGTATCGCTCTCGTACAGAATCCCTCTTGGTCCCCATTGCGAATATTATATCTTTGCGCTTATGAATCGAACCAGCAAGCATCCTGATGAAAAAAAACCGCAGGGGATTGTTTATTTTTTTCCTCTTCACATTCAGAGTGTGTATGTACGCAACATCAAAACCGCCACTGTTATAAAGTACGCCGACTTCTTCAGGAGTCAGTTCACGGTTGTGCCGGTTATAGACCGAATCCAGCCGGTAAAACGGGTCTCCTATGGGCTGCAAGCCGTCAAACAGCCTGTTCAGTTTCCATAAACTGAGCAAATTAGGTGTGGAAATGAATAAGTTTCCCCCCTTGCGCAAAACCCGGTTGGCCTCACTGACAACATGCATGGGATCCTGGATCATGTGCTCGAGAACCTCAGCTGCAATTACCAGATCAAATGAGTCATCTTCATAGGGCCATGGATCTTTTTCTATGTTGAAACGAGAAATATCGATTCCATACGAAATTGCGCCATCCTTTGAGATAAATATCTCTTTTCGAGCTTGTTTCTCTGCATGAACAGGTTGAAATTTGTCATCAAAATCTGAAGCCTGGACATCATTGAACAAAACATGCCGCAGGAGGAGGGTAAAGCCAAACGGCATAGCCCCAATCTCCAACGTTCTCGTTTCTTTGGGTAGGCAGGAAAGATGTTCCAGGGTAATGGCGTATCGATGAGCCTGCATCGTGAGATAATTGATCTTCCATGGCCTGTCCCATTTGAACCCAAGCAGAAAATCCAGAGCCTCCTTTTCTGAAAAGGTACGGGCCGATTCAATTTTTGCATAGGGACCAAGGAGCAATTCTCTCATTGTATTTGCTTGAAATTTTAAGTAGTTAATCATTCAGCTCCGCCAGGGAAGCCATAACTGGAAAATTTGTAACGGTGCACGCTAGATGAACAAGTTGTCTCAATGACACGGCAATGCATAACCAGGCAGATCAACATGAATCGCAATAAGCAAAAAAACAAATACGTCCAACAGGTGCACCAATGCTAATTATCAGCGCAGCCATGCAAAAATCAGGCAGTGGATATCTGTACAACCTCCTCAACGACCTTCTGGTTGCTGCTGGAAATGACGACGCACGTGACATCAAAAAAAGATGCCAACTCGAAGGAATAATGCAACAGCATAATAATAATATCGGGCCGATGCATCTCAAAAAACTTCTCCGCTTATGGGTAGTGAGCCTCAAAGAGAGTAAATTTGCAGTCAAAACCCATTCCCGCCCAACCTGGGGCGCGAAAATTTTGAACACCGCCGGCTTGATAAAAATCATTTACTGCTACCGTGACCCCCGTGATGTCCTGCTCTCTGCTATGGACCATGGGAAAAAATCTCTCGATCAAGGAATCCAAGACAACTTTATCCACATGACCGAGTTTGATACTGCCCTTCGTCATGTCAAGGGCTGGGTGGAAATCTGGAAACAATATCACGCGATACCAGGTGTTTTCATGGTTAAATACGAGGAGTTGATGAATAATCCTCTTGCCACCATGCAAACAATCAGCCATTTTCTCAGCCTTTCCTTGGATGAGCCAACTATTCAAAGCATCTTATGGAAATATTCCCAAAAAAATCCGGACGGAAACAGGACCGGTCTCCATCTTAACAAAGCAGTAATCGCCCGATATCTCAACGAAATGAATGATGAGCAGAATAAGAAAGTTACTGATACACTTGCCAATGCCCTGAAGGAAATGGAATATCTTTGAATCCAGGAATGCTGATATATGATGATCTCAGTCAGTTCAATAGTGAACATAAACAGAACAGACAACCAGTTGCAGACTCAAAACCTGCGCGTATTTCCTTACCTCAAATATCTCCTGATCCACTGGAGGAACAGCCATAAATTTACCATTACCGGCCAGGCTATATACCATTTGACAGGCACGCGGCCGTAATGGCGTTTTACAATTTTCATTGCTTCAGTGTAATGCTCTCGCCGGTTGATTGTCGTTTTGGTCCTATCATGCCGGCGGTTGGCGGCAACGAATGAATCGACATAGAGCAGTGGCCCGAACTGCAGATACAGACGCCACCAGAGATCGTAATCCATAGCCATTCGGAGACTCTCGTCAAGGCCGCCAACTTGTTCCCAGGCCTTTCGCCGGATCAGCGTCGCCGGCTGGGAGATGAAACAGCGGTTGGCAAGATGGGGGAGGCTGAAAGGTACGGTCCAATACGGCCTGATCTTGTTTCCCTGCGCATCGACGTCCCACGCTCTGCCATAAGCAGCAGGGAATTCCGGTGCGTTTCTTAGAGCGGAAACAAGATTCTTGATCCCAGCGGCAAGATAATAATCGTCAGAATTGAGCCAGCAAACGTAAGGAGCAGTACCCAACGCAATCCCCTCATTGATTGCCGCAGCCTGCCCACGGTCGCGCCCGCTCCTCCATCCCGCCAGCTTCTGTTCCCAGTTTTTGATGATTTCCAGAGACCGATCGGACGACCCCCCATCGAGGACATAGACCTCCACAGCAACGCCCTGGCTGAATATTGACGCGAGGGCGGCATCCAGATACATCCCCTGGTTAAACGAGGGAACGGCAATTGTTACAAGCTGGGCTGACAAATAAACGACCTATCCCTCTGGTTAACAGGCAACACATGTTCAGCCCCGAAAGACTCAGTATGTTTTGAGACCAGTTTAACAATATAGCTTGATTATGCTATAAAATTCTTTTAATTTTATTTGGTTAATATCAATTAACAACTACCGGCACACCTTCACTTTTCAAAACGGAGACAAAATACTAAACATGAACTCAATGCTCAATCTAGCAAGAAATTTATGGCTCATCCGGTTTGAGCGTACTTAATTGAAAAAGTGGACATACTGTGCCTTTCTAAAGAAGAGACCAATCAACTTTGGAAAGGAGATCCAGCATGTCCACGAGCATATTATATCATG
>DIKH01000347.1 GCA_002424495.1 Desulfobacteraceae bacterium UBA5623 | reverse complement strand
CACAAATGTGCGATGCGGCAAAAAACTTTCTAGATATAGAAGATGATTCTCCCCGTGTATACGATATAATATCTTTAGATTAATTTATGCCATTGTGCGAACTATGCAATATCTTTCGGGCCAGATCATTGAAAATTGATTTCATAAAGTACCAGGGACTTCGCGGTAAAAACCACTGCAAGTATTTAAAATAAGACAATTCACCTTTTGGAACAAGCAAGTTTTTCCGAAGCACATTGACATTACTTGCAAGCAGACGAATGAATACGCTGGGGAGATTATGTGAAAGACGCGTAAGGAATAATGAATACTTTAGATTCTTCTTGAACTCATGGTCGCACTTCAGCTCGTAATTCCTTAATAACTCCTTTGAGAACACATTGTGTTTCAATGCATTTGCTGCTGTTTCCGCTCCTAGTTGACCGGACCGGATCGCGTATTGAATGCCTTCTCCATAAAAGGGGTCAACGAAACCCGCCGCATCGCCAACCAATATCAAGCGATCATTGACCAGTTCACGCCTGATTCCTCCACAGGGGATACTTGCGCCTTTCGGGTCGAAATCTTTTGCAGGAAAACCACGATCCAACCAGAATTTTTTCATAATCTCTTTGGGATTATCCATCAGCGATCTCAACCCACCCACTCCTATGGAATAGTATGACCCGTGATGAAAGACCCATCCATAACCAAACCGCCCAACTCCAAAGTAAATGTCAATCAATCCATCAAGATCCGAGTATGGGTCCGGCTTCATTATAGGATAGTTCTGTTCGAGACAGAATCCTGTTTCATCGAGGGAATCATTGTGACGCACATGTCTGCACAGACCACTTAATGCCCCTGAAGCAACAATGACAACTTTGGAACTAACCCTCATGCCATTAGTGGTTTTCACGATAGCTTTTTCATCCTTTACATCAATATTGATGACTCGGTCACATTTTATATGAGCACCTATTTTCAATGCCATATCAACCAAATACTTATCAAATGTTCTCCTCGTTACCAGGGTGGCGATTCGTTCATTAAGCTTGGCATCAACCACGCGTTTACCGAAATGAACTCGTGCACCATAGCATTGCCAATCATCATACGCTTCCGGAATTGGAAATCTAAGATATGATCTCGCAACTTCAGATAAAGCCCCTCCGCATAGCTTGTTGCGCGGTAGTTCATTCTTTTCGAGTATCAAGACCTTGTAGCCCATTTCGGCAAGGTCATATGCGGCAGAACTGCCGGAAGGTCCGGCACCGACAATTATAACATCCCATTCTTCAAAGAAATTGACGTGATTATAAAGGCTGGCTGAATCGCTAGATACTTTCATGGCGCGATATCGTGTAAATATGTCAGTTGCGGAGTCCGGCACCGACAAACTGAACCCCTTCAGAAAATGCAATAAGTTGGTTATTGATTCGAATTTTCATATGGCGCTAGCCATCTGTCTTTGGCTGAATTTACATTTAACAAGCAATCTTAATAAATATAGCAGAAAGGGAGAAGTGGAACAATTGAAAATTGTGGTCATAGAAAGCTGAATTAAAACCGCGAACTAACTGAAGGCGGGGACGGTAGTTTACTGTCTTATATGCTAAGATAAAAGCATAAAAATATCCCCTGAAACTAAAATTTCAGGAAACATTTAGTTGTCTCTTTGGACCCTCAACTTATCAGACGGCCAAGGAACATGAGATATGACCGCCTGCTGTTATGTTATAAGATTATATTAACCCGGCAACTAAAGATGCAAACCTTGTCATGCCGGACTTGATCCGGCATCCAGTGATGCCCTGGATTCCGGCCTTCGCCGGAATGACGTTATTGGTATATTTAATTGCCGGTTTAATATCTAAAATTATTTCAGTCTTAACTGTAAGTTAGGGCTTTCCCATATTGATCTTGTCGAAGTTCAAGATTTTGCTATGTGGATCATCAGCCAATGGAGAACCGGCCAGGACTCTATTATCCTTTACATGTGTCTTCATGCCTCAATCAGCGCCGCAAAAACCGCATCGTGTGATTACCTCCTTAGCGCCTGCGAGAGGATCAACCTTTTCGCTGCATCCGGCTAGGATGCCGGTTGCGCCTATCGTTACACCAATGCCTGCAATTTCGAGCATCCTGAGGAATTCCCGTCTTGAATAACCCTTTGTCATTTCCTCAGGGATAAATATTTTCCTTTTCAAATGTTGCGTCCCGAAGCCATATAATTTTGGTGTTTTATCTTGACATGATTCCAGAAAATATGTACATTTTTGGAGTTATGTTTAGCAGAGAAATTAAATTAGCAAAATCAAAGAGTTGTTTCCTTTTCGGCCCGCGACAGACCGGTAAAAGTACTTTTGTCAAATCACTTCTGACATCAAATGACTTGTATATTGACCTGCTGCCCCAGGCGAGTTTTTTGAACTACGCCAAAAATCCCGGAAGGATGCGGGAAGAAATTTTGGCCCATTTGAAACAGCATGACAATCCGCTCTGTATTATTGATGAAATTCAAAAAATTCCAGGGCTATTGGATGAGGTTCATGCGTTGATTGAATCAAAGGGGATCAGATTTATTCTAACTGGCTCCAGCGCTCGAAAATTGCGCAGGGGTGGAGCGAATCTCCTCGCAGGCAGGGCATATACCTATCATCTTTTTCCTCTTACGTTTATGGAAATTGGGAATCGTTTTGAACTTGATAAGGCGGTTAGAATAGGCACTCTTCCGGTTTTGTGGGAAACTGATGAGGAAGATCATAAGGAATTTTTGAGATCTTATACGGAAACCTATCTAAAAGAAGAGATCGCTGCAGAGGGATTGGTGCGTAATATCGGCCCGTTTGCCCGGTTTCTGGATATCGCAACAGCAAATGACGGGGAGACGGTAAATTATAATAATATCGCCAGAGAATGTTTTGTATCACTCAAAACAGTACAGCAATATTACCAGATTCTGGAAGACACGTTTTTGGCCTTCAAACTTCCTGCGTGGACTAAAAGTTTGAGGAAAAGGCTGATCTCTCATCCACGTTACTATTTTTTTGATACAGGAGTAACAAATTCCCTGGCCCATACGCTCACGGACCAAATGAATCCAAAGATATTCGGCCGGAGGTTTGAGCAATTTGTCGTCTGCCAGATAATGGCGGTCATTCATTACAACCGGTTGGATTATCAACTCTACTACTGGCGAACACACCATGGGGCAGAAGTGGATCTGCTCATTTGCGGAGGTAATAAAATCATCTACGCATTGGAAATCAAATCATCACAAAATATCGTGAAAGAAAATCTTGCTGGGCTAATCAGCTTTAAAAATGATAATCCTGATGTCTCGGTTTATGTCTTGGGAAAGTCTCAAAACCGCCGCCAACTTGAAAATGAAATTACCTTGATAAATTGGAATGAATTTATTATTGAAGAACTGGCCAAAGCGTGATTTGGTAATAAGGTGCTTGTTCCTATTTTTCCTTAATAAGGTCTGCCTATTTTGGGATCAATCTGCTGTTGGCAGATAACTGTAATCAATATAGGCCTCCACCGGCACCCTTCCGGGGAGGTGTCCGTTTTCGATCATGATGTTCTGTTGTTTGTATATCTGCTCTATCGGCTCCCTGCCGTCTTCAAAATGCCTCAGGGCCGATTTCATGGCCACATCCATTTCAACGCCGCAATATTTGGGTATCCAGCGCCTTGCCTCTTTCTCATGGTCCCTTACATAACCAAAGGCCTTAACAAGGCCTTTTAAAAAGGCCCTTACTTTTTGAGGGTTTTCCTTGAGATATTTGTCCGTAAAGAAAAGGCCCGCAAATACATAACCAGGGATTGCGTCATTAAAGGAAAACAGAAGCCTGCTCGCACCATGCATCTCCAGCATGGTCGCTGTCGGGTCTCAGGCGGATATGACATCCACACCCTGAGACCTCAATGCGGCCTCATGTTTCATGGCTTCATCGAGTTTTATGCCTTTTATCTCGTGGATATCATCAAAAGTCAGGCCCGCCTTTAACAGGGTTTCCCTCAATATCATCCTTGCGCTGATATCTCCACTGGTGGCGATGCGTTTTCCCTTAAGATCTGAGATTGTATTAATATCGCTTTTCTGATCCGCATGCAGCCCGCACCTTGTTCCCTTATGCGCCCTGCCAAGCCAGGCGACAATCTTGACAGGAATTTTTCTGATCACAGCGTGGAAAAACGATGGAGGTCCAAGGTGCCCCGCATTGATATCGCCATGCAGGGCTGCGGCAATAATGTTCTGTTCCCCAGCCAGACGGACCAGTTCCACCTTAAGGCCTTCTTTCCCCCAAAAGCCTTCCTCAAGCCCTACATAAAGCGGCAGATCGTCAATGCTGCGACCATAGGTAACTTTCATTACACCGAGCGGGCAGTCCTCAGAATATGAGGTGTCTACATTAAGCCCACTCAATAAAACGGCCAACAAAGCGCATAAAACGGCTTTTCTGAAGTCCACTTCAACTCCTTACAGGGAATTCCAACCGATAACGCAGTCCAAAATCTTCTTAGTTGTTTTTTCTTTCTCTGTGCCCCCTGTGCCTCTAGCGAAGCGGGTGAGAGAAAACAAAAACAAGCCTTACACAGAGACACCGAGGCCACAGGTTTTTTGGTCGCCTTATTCTGTTTTTAAAGGCCATTTAGTTAAGTCATTCTCCCGGATAAAGATGTCTCTGTATGCCATACCAATATACGATTCTCTACAAAGCGGGCAATTCGATCGAAGGTAAAACCCAAGAGCGAAATAACTATAATTCCCGCAAACATCCTGGCAGTGGCAAAGGTGCGTTGGGCGTCAATTACAAGAAACCCGATGCCAGAATCCGCTGCAATCATCTCCACCCCAACGATTGCAAGCATTGACATTGCGGTTGATATCCTAAGACCTGTTATTATCATTGGAAGGGCCGCAGGTATTAAAACCTTTATCCACAATTGCATGCCCTCTGCGCCCAGGGACTTGGCGGCCTGAATCAGTTTCTTGTCCACTCCCTTTATGCCTGCGATGGTGTTTAACACAATCGGGAAAAAACACGCCTTAAAAATAATGGCGATTTTGGAGCCGTTTCCAATGCCGAACCAGACAAACATCACAGGGACAAGCGCGAACGTGGAAATAGGTCTTACAAGTTCAATAAGCGGGTCTGCAATGTTTTCCACCACTCTTGACCAGGCCACAAGAAGCCCAAGGGTGAGTCCGGCAAAGGCCGCCAGGATATAGCCGCTCAATGCCCGGACAATACTGATGCCGATGTGTGGGAACACCTCACCGGTAATTGTCATGGCATACAATTCCCTGAGCATGGCGGTTGGGGGTGGAAAGAAAAAGGGATCAATCCATATAAAGCGCCCGATAATTTCCCACAGCGCCAGAATGCTGAGCGGAGAGATCATTTTTTTGTAATTGAATCGCATAGCTAATCTTCTTAAAGATCTTCCCAAACAAGCTCCTTGAGATATCTTTCATACTCTCTGAACTCCGGTGATATAAAGACATCCCTTGTGCGCGGTCTGGGCAGGTCAATTGTAATCATCTCTTTTATTTTCCCCGGTCTCTTGCGCATGATCGCAACTTTATCGGATAAATAGATCGCCTCGCTGATGCTGTGTGTCACAAAGAGCACCGTGCATTTTGCCTCCAGCCATATTCGCAGAAGCTCAGTCTGAAGCCCCTCCCTGGTGAGGGCGTCCAATGAGCCGAAAGGCTCATCCAGCAGGATCACCTTGGGTTTATTTACAAGTGCCCTTGCAATGGCGACTCGCTGTTTCATGCCGCCGCTCAGTTCATGGGGATAGCGGTTTTCAAAACCGGTGAGGCCTACAAGCCTGATATATTCAGAGGAGATATTACTGCGTTCTTTTTTGGGGATTTTATTCAGCTCAAGACCGAATTCAATGTTTCCACGGACGGTCTTCCAGGGAAATAGGAGATATTCCTGAAAGACGATTGAACGCAGAGGATCAGGGCCGTTGACCGGTTGGCCGTCAATAGTCAATCTTCCTTCCGTAATCTGCTCAAGTCCTGCAACCATAAGAAGGAATGTGGATTTTCCACAGCCGCTTTGGCCGACAATACTGACAAATTCCTTTTCCGCCACCTGAAGGGTAAAGTCTTCAATCGCAACAGTATGTTTTTGCCTGCCTTCGGCGTAGACCTTTTTGACATTTTCCGCATCAATAAAATACATCCTAATTTCCCAGAGTGATCTGCTCCAGGAACCCCTCGACACGCACCCTCAACTGGCCTACATCCGATTGGGAAAAATCCGTAACAACGTGCAAAAAGGGGATGCCGTGTTTTTGCTTGACCAGTTCCCCGACCCTGTATGATTCTATATTAAAGGTATGGCAGAACTGCCATGTCAGATCAATAACCCCTTGAATGCGGTATTCCTTTATCAGGCGGTCAATATCGTTAAAGCGGGTTGTATTGGGAGTCATGCAGGAGCACGTTACCCTCAGATATCTTTCTGCTATGGCCTCGATGGGATCTTTTTCTTCATCCACCATATCTTCGATGCGCGTGATCCCGCCGCATCCCTCCTGGCATACTACTACACCGCCGCATTCTTCTACCAGCTTTAACACCTTGTCACACCCCAGGCTGTTACCCAGTCCTGTCCAGAGTATTCTGGGTCTGTCAGGGGAGCAGGCGAATTCTTTCTCCCTGATTCTCCTCTGTAGCTCCGCCAATAGTTCCCTGAGCCTTTCCCTGTATGGCTCATGATCAACCGTATAGCCGAATTTCGTTGTCAACCCTACCAGGTCCACACCCATGACAGGGACAGGATGGACCTGCCTGCAGCGATGGATTTCAACCAGAAGTCTGCGCTCCTCGTTGACATCCTTGATCGTCTGCCTTAATTTATCATCTGTAATCTCCACACCCAATTGTTCTTCAATAAACCCCTTGAGTTTCCTTACCTCGGCTGTCCAGTGTATCAACGCCTCCTTATCTTCCGGCTTTTGAGGTAGTTCCATGATGTGCATGGGTTTTTCCCTTGCCAGAAGCTCATACATCTTTTTTCTGCCGTCACAGGTGGTCTCTCCCACGATGCAATCAGCCAGAGGAAATATAGGGCAGGTATTGGCTATAGCCCTGCCATAGGTGGCCTTGACCATAGGGCATTGGTCCGCAGGCAAAACCTCTTCCGCCGCTGCTATGGGCTCCTCGGTTGTCCCACACAGGCCAACGGATATGGCGTCTGCCGCCCAAACCATTTCTCTTGGAAAATATGAGCACATACATCCCACAACTTTTCTACCTTGGTCCTTGGCCATTTCAAGTTCGAGGGCCAGGCTGGTTCTCACCTCCTGAATAGTCTCATCTACCTTCAGCTTATTCATCTGATATCTCCGTTTAATGCAACTATGATGACGACTGTCAAATTGCGTTCCTGTTTCCACAAAGCCCCCTGAACACCCATCTCAGGTCTTTTTCGGTGATTCGTGACATCAGGATATCATCATAATCCAGCTCTTGATCGTCGTCCGGTTTTTCATTTACTTCTGAAACGCCAGTGTCAAGGACCATTCTTGTCATATCATCATTCTTATGAATGGCCGGTAGCAAGCCTCTGTTATCTTCAATCCACTTGTGACAATCATCATGAGTGCCTATGTAGAGTAAAAAAAAGTGATCACCTCTTTTGACACAGACCAATCTGTAGCCCTTTCCCAAATCGTACTTGACGCAATTGGGTATTCTAGCTTCGCCATGTCTTGAAAGTGTTCCTGTTTCTATAATGCTCGCTGATCCCGTTTGGATGAGATTGGAGATGATCTTATCCGCTCTTTTTGCCGCGGCAACGGCGAACTTCTCCGATATGCGAAGTTCATTAAGCCGTTTTTCAAAACGTGGGTTGCTGTGGATATAACGTATCATTTTCACCTCCAAACCCTGTGGTCTCTGTGGCTCCGTGTGAGACATGTTTTTTGTTTTCTCTCACCCGCTTCGCTAGAGGCACGGAGGGCACAGAGAAAGAAACAGCGATAACAAAAGAAATATTCAATATGGCCATTGCGACCTTATGGCTTTCGAGACAGTTCTGTAAAATATTTCTCCCTCGCAAACAAAGCCGCCCCGAGCGCGCCTACAATCTGAGGGTCTTCACCCACCGGCGCAAATTTAATCTCCAGATAAGTCTCAAGAGCGCTTTTAAGTCCGGTGTTCTTTGAGACACCGCCCACGAACGTGATTTCGTCCTTTATTCCCAAACGGCGCGCCATATTGCCGACCCTTTTTGCAATCCCCTGGTGAAGTCCGGCAATTATATCTTCCTTGGCCCGTCCTGAGGCAAGAAGTGAAATAACCTCTGATTCGGCAAATACCGTACAGATGCTGTTTATCACGCAAGGGCTGTTTGAACGCAGGGAAAAGTCCCCCATCTCTTTGAGATCAAGTTTTAGTGCGCCGGCCATTACTTCAAGAAATCGCCCTGTGCCTGCCGCGCACTTATCATTCATGACAAAATCAGCCATGCCCCCGTTCTGATTCAATGTGATCACCTTGCTGTCCTGTCCTCCTATGTCAATCAGTGTCCGGATGGCAGGGTTTAAATAGTGCGCGCCTTTGGCGTGGCAGGTAAGCTCAGTGACGGTCTTGTCAACAAATGAAAGAGCGATTCTTCCATAACCTGTGCCGATAATATGTTTTACATCAGCCTTATTGATCTCAGCCTTTCTGAGCACCTCTTCAAATACTTTTTCCCCGGATTTTTTGGGATTGTCGCCTGTTTCTTTAATAAAGGAAAAGGTTTTCCCCACTTCGTTTATCAATACGGCTTTTGCCGTCAATGATCCAACGTCTATGCCCGCAAACACAATCACCTCTACGTAGTTTCAAATACGACCGTGATTTCAATGGAAATCGGTCCGCTGAAAAGCTTCAAAGGCGGTCTGGGAAAAGGAGACGCCTTTTCCACCGCCTTAACTGCCGCCTCATCCAGGGACTTGTCCCTTGAGCCTGTTACAACCGCAAGTTTGGATATACTGCCGTCAAGTGCGATGGTAAATGATACTGTCGTTCGGCCCTCAATCCTCTGCGCCTTGGCCATCTGGGGGTATTGTTTATTGCTCTCTATCCTAAGCTGGATAAGATCATAGTAGTCTTTCTTGGTTACAATTTCCTTTAAGCCCTGCATGGCGCCCGGGTCCCAGCCCGCAAGATCAAGACCTGCGCCCTTTAAAATCTCGGATGCGCCTATTGATTCCACTGCGCCGCTTGAAAGGTTTTTGTCTACATTATCCAGTTTAATCGGCGCAAACTGCGGCATAACCCGCTTTTGGATCTCCAGCTTTTTGACATCCCTTGGTTTTTCCACAGGCTTTTGTTTTATACGCGGCCTGGGGATATCCCTTGAAAAAGGCTTTGAAATATCATCGAGCGTCATCTCGATAAATGAAAGTGCGCTTGTTTGGTAAAAACCTGCAACGTGCATGAAGATGATGATGTGGACGACAAGGGAGATGCCTATCAGCCCTCTTAAGAGCCAATTTGCATTTTTTTCCTGTCCGTGACTATAGTTCATGACGGCTACATCCGAATGGGTTTCCATGGGGCAATCACAAGTCCTTTTCTGTCGCAAGGCACAGCCTCCCTGCGCCTGCGGACTTTGCCACATCCATTACCTTTACGGCCTTGTTCAATATCACGGTCCTGTCCGCCCTGACCACCACCAGTTTATCTTTGTCTGCCCCGATCATATCCTTGACCGTTTTGAACAGATCTCCCATGGTGATTTCCTGCTCGTTTAAGTAAGCCCTGCCGTCTTTGTCTACAAAGATCGTGATCGCCTCCTCCACTTGCGGTTTTGAGGCCATGGCCTGAGGGAGCTTGATATTTATCCCCTCGTCCACCAGGAAGTTGGTGGTCAAAAGAAAATAGATCAAGAGCATAAAGACAATATCTATAAGCGATGTCAGAGGCATCGTGACCTCATAAGGCGCCTTTTTTTTACGGTGAATTATCACTTTACTGTCTCCTTATGGGAATGGGAGAAAAATTCTTTCAGACTAAGGCTTCAGTTCGATCTTTACCGCCATAAGGGTTCCATGGTTCCAGGATTAAAGGGGTCGAGAGGTTATAAGATGTTTTCCTCTGTTCACTAGACCCCTTGACCCCTTGAATCCTTGACCCCTCAAGCCATCGGCTTTAGCCGATGGCAGTTGATTTCCCGCTTCTAAGGGCTGATATGGTCTTTAAAAACTCGACAGTTCCCTGCTGAATTCTCGCCTCATAGCCGTCCACTCGTGAAAGCAGATAGCTGTGAGCCACCACAATGGGCATGGCGACCGCAAGACCGAATGCCGTTGTAAGCATCGCCTCCCAAATGCCTCCTGCAAGGACTGCTGCATTGACCTTTCCGCCCATCTCCTGGATCACCATAAAGGCCTTGATCATGCCCATGACCGTACCCAGAAGGCCCAGCATGGGGGCCACATTTCCTATTGTAGCCAGGGCCTGCAGATAACGGGAAAGGCCCTGGACCTCTTCGTCGGTCGCATGGACGATCACCGTTTCAATGGTGTCACGATCTTGGTCCTTTACCTCCAGGGCCTTGACCAGGACCTTGCCCATGGGTGATTTACTTCTTGAAGCCATTTCATAGGCCTCCTGGTCATTATTGCTTTTGAGTTTTTCCGTAACCCTGGTCTCCAGGCCCAGTCCGCGTTTGTGCATACGTCCGAAGCGTATAAAACGTTCAAGAAAAATGGCCAGCCCCACCACTGAGCAAAACAGGATCGGCCACATGCATATACCGCCCTTTGTAAGAAACTCTAACATATTATTTACCTCCCTGTAATATATTACTCAGGCAATTAAATGCGCTAAAGCTGTCATTCCGGCGACGGCCGGAATCCAGGAAAACACTGGATGCCCCCGGCTTAATGCATGCCGGGGCAGGCTTATCAAGTCCGGCATGACCAAGTTCCGCTATTTAATTGCCGGGTTAATATTGTTCACCATTGCAGTTTCAGCCACATTTTTATCAGACTGCTCCTCAATATCCGCTGTGCCGTCATAATCAAGATCCTTGGACCTTTTCACCATGGCCTCGGATTCATCGTATTGTTCCCATATATCCGGCTTGCCGTCGCTGTTGGTGTCCTCTTCAACATTGGTTATTCGGCCCTGGCTGTAGTGATACCAGATCTCAACATTGCCGTCGCCGTTGACGTCTTTTTCAGCACTTACCGCCTCTTCCTTATCGTTGTATTGCCAGACCATATCCAGCCTGCCGGTATTTCCGCTATCCTCTTCACTCTTTGTGAGGTTGCCGTTTTGGTTGTAATATTCTTTTAGATCAGCTTTTCCGTCAGAGTTATCGTCAATCTCTTTAACCCTCAAAACCCCGTCTTTGTAACAATACCTGGCATCAGTGTGGTTGTCCCCGTCAATATCAGTTTCCATCACCACAGGCCAGTCAGGATTGTTAAACCACTGAGTGGACTCGAACCTTCCGTCATGATCCTGGTCCAGGACGAGCTTTATCTTAT
This sequence comes from Desulfobacteraceae bacterium UBA5623, assembly GCA_002424495.1. GTDB lineage: Bacteria > Desulfobacterota > DSM-4660 > Desulfatiglandales > Desulfatiglandaceae > UBA5623. The sequence continues at coordinate 10,273 of DIKH01000347.1, read as the reverse complement.
TCTCGCTGTTGTCAAAAAACACCTTCTGGTCAACCAGCCCATCTTCGTTTTCATCCTTTTCCATACGCACTATCTTTTCGGCCTGGTAATATTGCCATGTGTCGCTCTTTCCATTATGGTTGGAATCGCTTTCCACCCTTTCTTTTTCTTCCTTGTTGTTGAAATATATAGTTACATCAGGTCTCTTGTCCTTGTTTTCGTCAAGGGTCTGTATGCAGAGCCTGCCGTTTTTAAAAACAGATGTCTGATCCAGGTAGCCGTCACCCTTGGTATCATACTCGACCTTAACCGGTTCTCCCTTTTCAAAGTACCTGATCCTGTCTATGCGGCCCGTATATCTTGTATCCTCACGGATCTTCGCGGGCTGCCCGGCAGAATCAAAGTCACAGAAAAAATCCCTTGTCCCGTCAAAGTTGGTGTCCTTTTCCTGGCAAACCGGTCTATCGTTTTTATATGTAAGAAAGCAGTCAAAGGACTTGTCCTTGTTGGTATCCTTCTGCTCCTCACAGGGCCTTTCATCTTTGTATGTTGTTACGATTTCGCACCAGCCATCCAGGTCCGCATCCTTTTTCTGTTCCACAATTTTACCATGCTTGAAATATCTGAATGTCTCCATATTGCCGTCGTTGTCCGTATCTATGCGGCTTTCTTTCTGGAGTCCCTTGTCATCAAAAAAGGTGAGCTTATCTGTTTTTCCGTCGCCGTTGGAATCCTCTTTCCTCTCCACTGGTTTTTCGTTTTCGTATGTCTCCCATATGTTTATTTTCTTATCCGCATCCGTATCCCTGGTGGAGCTTGAGACCTTCCCCTCTTTAAAATAGTAGATAGTGTCAAAATAATTGTCTCCGGTGGTATCCTTATCTATCTTTAAGGGGCGCTCCTTTTCATCAAATGAGATAATCTGGTCAAGCCTGCCCGCCCCCTTGCAGTCACGTTCCTGTTTCGTCCTTTTTCCGTCCTTAAGATGATCCCAGCAATCAATCTTCCCATTGAAATCCGTATCTCTTTCGACCCTCACGTGTTTTCCCTTTTCATAATACTGGAACCTGTCCATGATCTCGTCTGAGTTAGTGTCGCTCTCGACCTTTTTAACCTGTCCTGCCGCGTCAACACAGATTATCTGATCAATCTTTCCGTCGTGGTTGGTATCATATTTTATGCTTTCCTCAGCTCTGCTGACGGTGCTGAGAAGAAATATACTTATTACAAATGCAGAAATGAGACGGAAACGAGGATAAACCTTTACTCTTTTAATTTTATTAAACATTGCTTATAATCCTTTTGCTCCGGTCCTGGGCCTTATTAATTGTCTCATAATAGTCTTTTCATTCGTCATGCCGGACTTGATCCGGCATCCAGAAAGCACTGGATTCCGGCCTTCGCCGGAATGACTGTGCGTCTATTCAATTATGAGACTGTTAATAAGTCTTTCCACCTGAGTTGTTACAACATTTCTATCTGATAATCTCCAAAAATGCCTCCACCCTAATCTTGAGCTGTCCGGTATCTGATTCCGAATAATCGCTTTCAAGATGCAGATAGGGTAAACCATGTTTGTCTTTTACAAATTTACCCACGGAATACGCCTCAACATTATAGGTATGGCAGCCCTGCCAGGTTAAATCAACAACTCCGTCAATGCTGAATTCCCTTATCATCTCCGATAGCAGATCAAACCGGCCCTGATTGGGCGACATTACGGAGCATGGAATTGACAGGTATTGTTCGGCCAGGGCCTGCAACGGCTCTTTTGCCTCATCAACGGTATAGGCCTGCTTGTAGCCGCTACAGTTTTCAAAACACACGACATTTGCCCCTGATTCCTCCAGGACCCTGACCAGCTTGTCGGAGCCGATGCCCACAGGCACTCCGGTCATAAGAATCCTGGGGGTGTGAACTGAAAAGGGGCTTTCTTTACGTGATATCCTTTCCTCTATTTCGCCGGTAATTTCATTTATGAGGGCGATGCCCTTGGGTTTGTCCGCAAAAAAGCCCGTTCTGAACATAATGGTCAAAAGATCCATACCGCTTATGGGCGAAGGACGTGTCTTTGCCGTATCCATCAGGGCCTTTTTGGTCATACGTTCTTTATTCATAAGCCGTATTGCGGCGGCCAGCTTCTCATTGTTAATCTCATTTCCGGTCGTCTTTTCCAAGACAGTCTTAAATGTCTCTATTTCATCCCGCCAGAATGCCAGGGACTTTTGGGAATTCTGCTCATGCGGCAGTTGCAGGATGTGCATGGGACGGTATTCAGCAAGGAGTTCAAACATCTTTTTCTTACCGTCACATGTGGTGTCTCCGATTACCAGATCCGAATAACGGAAATAGGGGCAGGTATCAGTGGCGGCGAAGCCGAAGCTGCTCTTTATTAACGGACAGAAATTTCGTGGCAGGATTTCTTCTGCCGCAGCAATAGGTTCATTGCGCGTGCCGCAAAGGGGAACCGGAATAGCATCAGCCGCCACAGCCAGCTCCATCGGCGAATAAAGGCAGTAGCATCCGATTACCTTCCTCCCCGCGGCCTTTGCATTTTCAATATCCATCAGGTTCTGTTCTGCTGCCTGACTTAATTTATCCATTGATTCAAGTTTCATACATGTGTATCTCCGCCTTACGTCTCATTACGTTATTAGGCAGGCGAGAGATATTAAACTCCCTCGCCTGCTTTTTTGTGACAGGCCCTTTGTCTGCTAGAATGTATATTTCAATGTAACCCCAACGGTCTGACGCGCCATCGGATATCCGTATACCTCATAATAGTTTTCGCCAAATAGATTTCCCACATAGGTGATCAGTTTGGCCTTGTTCTGATAAAATGAATACTGTAGACCCAGGTCAGAGGTTGTATAGGTGCCAAGACTATAGCCGTTTTCGCTTGTCCTGTGGTCGCCATACCTCTGATCCCATGTCAACAGAAGAGAATCAGACAGAGGATATCTGAAGCTCAGTTTAATGGAATGTCTTGGCGGTAAATTGATCCAGAAACCTTGAGCCGCTTCGGGATTGTCCTCCTCAACATCGTTTGCCTTGTAAGTGTAATTACCAAAGATACTTAGTTGTTTTATTGTTGCGTTAAATTCGTATTCAATTCCCCAGAATATCACATTATCCAGGTTCCATCCCTGGTAGCCATGTGTGGTGCTTATCCTGTCTATCAACAGATAGTCATGGATATAAGTATAATATCCTACCAAACGGTTATCGAAGTTGTTTCCAATCCGGTGAAAAATACCGGTTTCATATTGCCATGCCTTTTCAAAATCAAGATATTCCTGCTGGCCTGCCAGGCCAATCAATGCGCCGTCTCAACATCCAGGGATATCATAATCATTTGACACGGAGACAAAAAGATTCGTCTCTGGCCTGATGTTATAGGTCAATGAAAACTTTGGCAGCACGAACCACGGATTCAACTTAAGTCTATATTTATAGCTGTCCTGTTGTGCTGGTGTCATACTTGACCAACCGGGAGGCCGTTCGCTAGGAAAGATAAGGGGATAGGTCATGTGGTGGACCTGTGTTACGCGAAGACCGGTCTTTAATGTCCATTTGGGATCTATTATCCAAAGGTCATCAAAATATCCCGCATGAATTCTATAGATCTTCGTCATATCCTCTGCCTCTGTCCGCTTGAAGTTGTATCCAACGGTCAGGGAGTTGTCTTTCCAAGGATTGAGCGTCCAGTTTGTGCCGCATCCCAGATGCCTTTGGATGTAGCCTCTGCCGTCCACGTCGTTTTCTGTTACGGCCGGTGTGAGCTTGGTGCCGTCATAATACTGGGAATATACATAATTCGGTGCCGTTCCGGTCCTTGCCACATACCAATTGTCTTCTTCGGTTTTGGATTTATATCCATATAATTTTAGGGTAGTATCTCCGATGGGCTGTTCGTAAGACAGGTCCCAGTTCTGGTTCGTTACTTCCTTTTTGGCTTCCATACCTGGATTGTCATATGAAACATTGGTCCATGTGGTTCGGATTGTATCCGCATCCTCCGGCACCTTCGGGTAATCCGAGTCATAGCCTATAACTCCCGGCCAGTTGATCATGGGCTCTTCTCTGTCAAAATATGATTCTTTGTATGCAAAGGTTAGCAATCCCTCAAAAGGGAACAGATAAGTAAACCGGGTAGAATAATCATAGCCCCTGAACTGGTTGTTTTTCAGGTAGCCATCCGATGACTTGTGGCCGTAGTTGAGGAAATATGTAAGGCCTCCGACTCCGCCATCCGCTGTCACCCTCTCACTGTGTGCATCCGGGTCGGAATAATCCAAGACCTTGCTGTAATCCTGAGTGTATGTGACCCTAGGAATCAGGGCATCTCTTTTTGCTCCCTTTTTCATAACAAGGTTTATTATACCACCCTCCGCGGCCTCGTATTCCGCCGAACCTCCACCCCTGATGATCTCTATCTTTTCAACGTCAGCCAGGGTGATGCTGGACCAGTCAATGCTGGTGTTGGTCTTGCCCGATGACCCGGTTATGGGCCTTCCGTCCATGGCGACAATATACCTGCTGTCATCAAAGCCCCTCATCAGGATGACCGCTTGAGGGTCTGGTGTCCCGGAGTTTTTCATCACATCAATACCGGCGATATTCATCAGGATGTCCTCGATCCTCTCGACACTGCCCGCCTTAACGTACTTGTCCACATCCACAATTACACTGCTGGGCGTATATGTTACTGCGCCCCCGCCGAATGCATGGACGAATACGTCGTCCAATTTGACCTTCTCTTCCTTTTTAGGGCAGTCCGGGCAGTCTTCATTTCCCTCTTCCGAGAAGGCCGGCTGGGGAAAAAACAGACTTGCGGCCAGAAGGCCCAAACCCAATAATTTTAAAATCGTTACCTTCATTGCTCTTAATCTTTCTCCTTCCTGATAAAAAATGGGTTGTTAATTATTGTCAGGGGATAAGGTTGAAGGCTGAAGGTTGAAATATACCCAGACCTTGAACCTTGAACCCTGAACTCTATCTTCCTACGCCTTTTCGACCCTGCACAAAAACCCCCTGTAGGCCGGGAATCCGCTTATAGGGTCAAGGACTGCGTCATCCGTCAGTTCGTTAACATTGGTCTCATTCCATCCGTGCGACATGGCGACCGTTCCTGCGGAGAGCAAGGGCACTATGGTTGTTTTTACCTTGGTGCTACCCCGTGAGGATGTGACATTCACTGCTTCACCCTCTGTAATGCCAAGATTGGAGGCGTCAGAGGCATTAACTTCCAAAATAGGTTGGGGAGCTTTTGCCCTGAGTGAGGGGATGTTATGAAACTGGGAATGATAATAAACAGGAATTCTGGCGCCTGAACTCATTAAAAACGGGTATTGTTTTGAGGAAAGATTGTCGTTTGCCCCCTGATTTGGTTCAACAAATGCCGGCAACGGATCATAGCCAGCTTCTGCAAGGGTCTTGGAAGAGAACTCAATCTTTCCTGATGGCGTGTGAAAACCGTCTTTTTCGAATTTTTTGTATGAAACTTCTGAGTGATAATCAACGCCATTGAAATTTCGTCTGAGTTCCGATGCCGTTATGCCGACGGGAGACAGGTGTTCATCAATTGCGTCATCCAATGTCTTCCACGGAAATTCGGCTGTGTAACCCATCTTCTTTGCAAGTTCAAACCAGAACTTCCAGACAGGCCATGCATTTCCCTGTTCGGCAATGACCTTGGGAGTCATGTAGATCATTCGATCTGTTGCCTTAAAATTGTCGCATTCAAGAGATGTGGCTGCGGGCAGCACTATATCCGCCATTTTTGCCGTCCCGGTCATAAAGAGGTCCATCACGATAGGGAGTTCAAGCCTCCTGTATGCCTCTTTCATGTGGGAGGCATTAGGGCCTGTAATAACAGGATTTCCGCCGACAACCATCAGGGCTTTGACCGGATATGGCCTGCCGGTAAGGATCGCCTCAGGCACTTTGTTGGCTGTGATCATGCTAGACTTCTGCCACAAGAGCGGGTAGACATCCGTCGTAATTCCTTTAGCCTTGAACGGCTGATGCTTATTCATCTCCATATCAGCAAGGGCTCCGGTGCTGTAAGCCCTTGCCATGGCGCTGGCAATAGCGCATTGGCTGCCGCAGCCGGTAAAATTCGGGGTTTCATAGACATTTGAAAATCTACGTAGAAAATAACGATAGAATGGCGTCCGCACCTGGCTCACGCCATAGTGAACAACCAAGGATTCAGGTCCGGGGTCTTTTTTAAGCGCTGAGAGTTTCTGCGAGATTGCATTTAATGCTTCATCCCAGGTGATATCCTTCCATGATGCCCCCACGCGCTTTTTCGGATTTAAAATCCTGTCAGGGGCGTGAACGATCTCAGGAGTCGCCAGAGACCCTTGGCGCACATGAACCCCATTGATTCGGGATCATCATTCCACGGGCTTACGGAAAGGATGCGGTTGTCCTTGACGTATGCCTTCATGCCGCAGTCATTTCCGCAAAGACCGCACCTTGTAATCACCTCTCTGCCGTTGTCCCCGGCTTCAGCCAAGGCATCAGTCGTTTTTAGACCTCCCCACATAAGACCGCTCCCTCCGATTGCTGCAGAAACTCCCGCAATTTCGAGTAATCTTAAAAATTCACGCCTTGAATAACCTTCAGCCAGTTCTCTGGGGATAATTATTTTTTCTATCATATTGGCCCTCCTTATTTCGCTAATGCAGCCAGTCTTATTAGGAAACACCCGGTCATGACTTTATAGCCAGGATGACAGGATGTAAGACCGTGTTATTGGAGCCTTAATTAGTGTATTGATTTTGAGGAAAGATTTGGGTAGGATAAAGACCGACATGCAAAAAGGCCATAAGCCTTTTCTGTGTGCCAAGGGGGGCTATCAGGATGATGAACTTGCCGGTTCCCTGATAGCCCTTACCCGAATCCGCTTGAGACCTGCCGGTCCACAAGTCGCATTCCTCATTTTTTTATATATATCTGATTCATGGCAACGTATACTGAATTTGGATTGTTCTACTTGCCGTACTTATACTCCTTACAACACATTTAACCCCAATAGAAGGCATCTGTAAAAAATTATACAGGCCTCGATTTCCCTTTCACAATGAAAACAAGGAAAGAACATGCGGCCTTCACCTCGTAATGTAACGGGCTATACTCATACGTTAATTATATGTCAAACTGGAAATTCCGATAAAAAATTAAAAATCAATCGGAATTTCCTATGCTATTTTTGAGTTAAGTGTATTGAACTCCAGACGGCTATCGGTTTGTCCTATGGAAAACCTTATTTCGTATCGGATTTTATAGTTTGCCGGAAGATTTTTCAGAACCGTATAATTTTTTAGCCGGACAAGTTGAAACTAAATAAGTTGAAAAAGTTAAAAGAGTTAAAAAAGTTGAATCATCAATCATGCTGTTTATTGCCGGTATGACAAGAACGCGTTGGAATATCAAGGTTAAGGAGAGAAAAATGATGGAAAACTACAATGGCATGTGGCAGGGTCGCGGCCTTGACCTTGAATCCCATGACGCCCTGCTGGAAGTTTTGGGAAAAGGTTTCAGAGATATCTATATGCCTGACGAGATCGTTCGCGCTGCTGATGCCACACTGGTCGGGCTGTGCGCCGGGGCTGATTTTGCAACGGATGAGGTGGAGAAGCTTCTGCGCCGAAAAGGTCGTTGATAAAATAGGCAGTATCACATAGAAAACTGGCTCAAAAAAATGATTTTGGAAAGCTATAGGAAGAAATCCCGCAAGAGACATGCTCCCTGTTCGCCTCACAAGTAATCCCGACCGATAACGCAGCACAAAATCTTTTTGTTAAAGTCTATGGTTCTGGTTTTACTATGTTCGTGATGCGGTATATGCCATGTGTTTCAATTGACTGAATTGGCCTGCTTCCCTTCTTGAAAAAAATACTATATTATTATATGGATCCAGGAATCCAGAAGGGAGTATGCTGTGGAAGATAAAGAGAAATATCGCCAATCTAAGACAGTCTGGAGTTCTGGTTGAGTCTCCAAACAAAGAGGCCTATATGAAAAATATTCATCTGATATCCGTTTTGGTTTTGATTGCCGGCCTTTCTGCGGCTAAGGCATGGACTCAAAGTGAAGATCAGGGGATCATGATCCTTAACAGCAGGGAGTTTGTCCGGCATGAAAAGCCTCTGGTCGAATTTGATCACAATCTGCACGAAAACACCATCCGGTGTCTGGTCTGCCACCATGATTTCAAGGTATATTCAAACCATAATAATGGCAAGGGAAGCAAGTGCTCGAGTTGCCATAAACGTGAGCCGAATGAAAAGATTCCGATATCACTGCGTAAGGCATTTCATGGAAATTGCAAGGGTTGCCATAAAAGATATTCTAAATGGGGCTGGTCAGCCGGGCCGGTAGAGTGTGAGGATTGCCACATCAGAGAATAGACTTAAATCTTTTGAGTCATCGGCTGAAAGATATCGATAACGCTAACAAGCTGCGCAGGGAAGCATCCATGTCAATAACGCGCCGGGAGTTTATCAAGTGGTCAGGCGCTGCCGGGTTTGCCGCAGCCGCCATGAGCCTGGGCTTTGACCTGAAGCCCATAGAATCCTATTCTGCCGGCTTGAATATCCTCAAGGCAAAAGAAACCATCTCGATATGTCCTTATTGTGCGGTTGGATGCGGCGTGATTGTGCAAGCCAAATCAAACGGCACAATCCTCAATATCGAAGGAGACCCTGACCATCCCATAAACGAAGGGGCCTTATGCGCAAAGGGCGCGGGCCTTTACCAGATGACAGTCAACAGATCCCGGCTGAAAAATGTCCTCTACCGGTCGCCGCAAGGCGATGACTGGGAGGAGGTGGAGTGGGATTGGGCACTGAATAAGATTGCAAGCAATATAAAAAAAACAAGGGACGCCACCTTTGCCCTAAAAAACGACAAGGGAGAAGTCGTCAACCGGACAACCGCTATCGCCCACATAGGGTCTGCCGCGCTCGATAATGAGGAGTGCTGGCTTTTGCAGGCCATCATGCGCGCCATGGGCCTGGTATATATTGAACACCAGGCTCGTATCTGACACAGCGCCACTGTTGCGGCTCTGGCAGAGTCGTTNNCTGGCAGAGAACAAGAACCGCCTGACCGAACCCATGTATCGAGCGCCTTACTCGGACAAATGGCAGCAGGTTTCCTGGGAATGGGCCATCGAAAACATCGCCGAGAGAACCAAGAAAACGCGCGACGCCAATTTTACGATTAAAAACGACAAGGGGCAGACGGTCAACCGCACCACCGCCATTGCATCCGTCGGCAGCGCGGCTTTCGACAACGAGGAGTGCTTTATCTATCAGTCATTGATGCGTGCCCTGGGGCTTGTCTATATCGAGCATCAGGCCCGGCTTTGCCATAGTTCCACGGTTCCGGCGCTGGCGGAATCGTTCGGACGCGGCGCCATGACCAACCACTGGATAGACATTCGAAACTCCGACTGTATTCTGATTATGGGAGCCAATCCAGCTGAAAATCACCCTATTTCCATGAAATGGGTCACCAGGGCCATGGACAAAGGCGCCTTGCTCATTAGTGTTGACCCACGGTTTACGCGCACGTCGTCTAAAGCGGATATCTACGCCCCGCTACGTTGCGGTACGGATATTGCCTTTTTGGGCGGAATGCTGAACCATATCATTGTGAATCAAAAGTATCATGCGGAATATACGACCCATTATACCAATGCCGGGTTCATATTAGGTTCCAAATATGGCTTCAAAGATGGTCTTTTTTCCGGTTATGATCCAAAAAACAAGAGGTACGACAGCTCCTTTTGGGCATTTGAAAAAGACGAAAAAGGCGTGCCCAGACGTGACCTTACTCTTAAGGACCCGCGCTGTGTATTTCAGCTTATGAAGGAACACTATTTGCGTTACACGCCCGAGACTGTTTCGGCCACCACCGGTACGCCGGTAAAAGATCTTATCAGAGTGTGGGAGGCCTTTGCGGAAACCGGCGCAATTGATAAGACAGGCACGATCATGTACGCAATGGGATGGACGCAACACACGGTTGGCGTTCAGAACATTCGCCTGATGGCCATTATTCAGCTTCTTTTGGGTAATATGGGTCGACCCGGGGGCGGGATTAATGCACTGCGGGGAGAATCCAATGTGCAGGGTTCCACTGACCAATGCCTCCTTTATCATAACTGGCCCGGATATCTTGAAACGCCGACAGGGTCATTGCCTTCCCTGGCCGAATACAATGAAAAAAATACGCCCAAATCAAACGATCCCATCTCTGCAAACTGGTTACAGAATAA
>DIKH01000371.1:10924-13715 GCA_002424495.1 Desulfobacteraceae bacterium UBA5623 | reverse complement strand
CTCAGTTTATTACGACCATTAACACTCGGTGCACATAAGCAGGCAAAGGTCTGTCTTATTGTTAATTAAATCACGGTCATATTTAAGTCAAGAAACTATTTTTTATGTTAAAATAAAGTTTGACAAACCTAACAATGCTGCCTATCATTGTGTTATTAATGGTTGGAATGCGAGGTGCTGGTATTTTGTTTATACGTTCTCAGAAAAGAACAGATTCAGGCTTTTCAAAACATAGCCTAAAAGGCATTGTTATTGTCGGCAATATGAAGGTAGGGAAGTCGGCTCTATTTTCGCGACTGTGTGGCAGTAAAGTAAAGAGAATCCCCATCGCCAACCATACTGCCAGTATCCGGGCTGGACGCATTATCGGAACTGGTATGGAAGCATTTGATGCTCCCGGTGTGTGCTCGGTTTTTCCCAACAACGAGGATGAGAAGATATCCAGGGATATTCTATTCGGCAACATGACGGAGGGGAAAATCCACGGGATTATTTTTGTAGCGGATGCAAAGAATCTGAAGCGCTCTATTGCCCTTGCCCTCCAGTATGCAGAATATGGCCTGCCCATGCTTTTTGTCATTAACATGATTGATGAGGCCGGTCAGAGGGGGATTAAAATCCAGCCGGATAGGCTAGCTGGAATATTTGGCATAAATGTTTGCGAAGCTGTTGCCAGAGAGGGAATTGGTGTCAAAAAAATTATAAGCAGTCTTTCAAACATGAAGACAGCCAAGAACTTGATGGAATATCCAGTCCGGATCAATGAATATGTTGCTGTTGTTGAAAAGCTCTTAGGGCCGGGGGATATTTTTTCAAAGGCTGCAGCTCTTTTTCTGTTTACAGGAGACGGTGGAATTGAGGGATATATTGAAGACAAATTCGGCAAAGGAATGCTTGACCAGCTCAAGGAACTGGCAAACGAATATAGGACAGATGATGCTCAAACATGCAGCACCCATTTATCTAACATGTATTATCGGAAAGCTGAACAGATTGTCAGCAAGGTGCAGGAAACTGAGCCACCGTCCAGAAATCCTTTCGTTATGACATTCGGCGACTGGTGCACAAGGCCATCAAGTGGAATCCCTATTGCCATTGCAATATTGGTTGCGATGTATCTGTTTGTGGGGTCATTTGGTGCCACTTTTTTGGTTGATATGCTTAACGGAACTGTTTTTAAGGGTTTTCTGATTCCATGGACAATAAAATGTCTGGAACCTGTTCCCAGTGATTTTTTCAAAGATTTGATGGTGGACCCTGATTTCGGGATTTTGCCAACCGGGGTCTTCCTGGCCTTGGGGTTGGTATTACCGGTTCTTTTTTGTTTTTATATCGCCTTTGGGTTATTGGAGGACTCAGGATATCTTCCCAGGATGTCAATATTACTTGACAGGCTTCTCCAGAAAGTCGGCCTTAACGGCAAAGGTCTTGTTCCGCTTGTAATGGGTTTTTCTTGCGTCAGCATGGCACTGTTAACGACCCGCATGCTTGATACAGAAAAGGAAAAAAATATTGCAACATTTCTTCTGATAATGAATATGCCATGTGCGCCGCTGCTTGCGGTCATGCTGATAATATTGGGCAATATGCCTGTATCGGCCTTTTTAACAGTGTTCGGATTATTGTTTCTTCAAGCCTTTGCGGCCGGCTTTCTCGCCAACAAGATTATCTCCGGAGAAAGGACAATGCTTCTCATGGAGATACCTGCCATGCGAATGCCAAAACTGGAGCAGATTCTAAAAAGGGCAGCATTTAAAACGTATTTTTTTATGAAAGAGGCGGTGCCATATTTTGTCATGGCTTCTTTTTTGGTATTTTTGTTTGAAAGGATAGGAGGACTTGTACTGCTTGAGAGGATCGGAAAACCCGTGATAAGCGATTTTATGGGTCTGCCGGAAAAAAGCGTACAGGTGTTTATTAAAACCATGATCAGAAGAGAAAGCGGCGCCACAGAAATCCAGCTTTTGAGCAATATTTATGATAACCTTCAGTTGGTTGTGAATCTCCTTGTGATGACTATTCTTATGCCGTGTATGAACTCGACCATAATTCTTTTTAAAGAACGCGGGGCAAAGGTGGCGGTGACAATAATTGGGATTGTCATGATGTATGCTATAATACTTGGTAGCATTGTTTATCATTTCTGCCGTTTTTTCAACATTACTTTTTCTTGAATATTCGCGAGATAACCGCATAAAAGGAGAGACAATAATGCTGAGTGAAAAACAGGAAGAAATTGTTGAGGCTGTCTGGTGCACTGACGAAAATAGAGACAACTCCATAGAGGCAATTAAAAAAAGATGCGTCCTTGATTTTACGGAAGATGACCTATTGGAGCTTGAAAACCAGGGTGTAATAGTGCGACATGCGGGCAAAATCCTGTTTTCAAAGACAGGAAAATTGCTGGCAGAGGCTATCATTCGGCGGCACAGGCTTGCCGAGGTGCTTGTCTCCAGTATATTAAAGCTCGAGGCTTCCGCAATGGAAGAAGTTGCTTGCAAGGTTGAACATGGCCTGGACCCTGATGTAGAAGAATCCATATGTACATTGCTCGGCCATCCGGAGGTCTGTCCTGACGGTAAGCCTATTCCCAAGGGAAGATGCTGTAAAAAAAGGCTAAGGATGGGCGATAATACGGTTGTCAGCCTGAGGGATCTCAAACCAAGTGAAAGAGGTAAGATTACATACATAAGACCTGGCAGTCATTCGAACCTTCACCAACTGATATCTTTGGGACTTCACCCAGGCATCATGGTGACAGTGCATCGTACAAGCCCCGTATTTTGTATTA
>DIKH01000371.1:2748-10870 GCA_002424495.1 Desulfobacteraceae bacterium UBA5623 | reverse complement strand
AAGAGGCCATTCAGACACAATTTTGAATTTTTAATTGTGAAATTTGAATTAAAAATGGAAAATGAATGAGGGGCCGCCATGGTCTACGATCAAGATATCAAAGAAGGTGTCCACCTGGTTGACATAAATGAAATCGTTTCCGGGTCCGGTCCTTTCTGTATGAGCTTTGGCTTTGATCTAGCACCCTTAATCAGGTCCATAAAGAGGGTAGGGCTGATAAACAATCCCCTTCTGGTTGAAAAGGACCGGCATGGATTTGATATTGTTGCTGGTTTCAGGAGGATACTCGCCCTTAAGTCTCTTGGATGGAAAGTGATCCCTTGCAGAATCCTGTCTGGGGCCAGTATGTCGCCTCTGGAATGTCTCCTTTTGGGCCTCCATGAAAATCTGTGCATAAGAAATTTTAATGATGTCGAAAAGGGGATGATCTTAAAAAGGCTTTCCTTATTGGTTGATAAAGATGACATCCTTGATCATTACATGCCTCTAATAAATCTGCCGTCACATGAACCTGTGCTGTCTCTTTATTTAAGAGTCGAAAATGAACTTGAAGATGAAATCAAAACATCACTTTGCGTCAATAAATTGTCATTACATGCCGCCAAACTACTCCTCGGGCTGGAACAAGATGAAAGATGTGGAATAGTTAACTTGTTGGAGGAGCTGATTTTCAATGTTAATCAACAGAAGCAGCTTATAGGATATCTAGAAGACATAAAGCAATTAAGAGATGTGAAGATTTTAGACATCCTTGAAGATCAAGCAATTAGAATAATACGTTATGATAATAATCTTAATAACCCTCAAAAGGTGAATGCCATCCTGAAGGTATTAAGGGCAAAAATATTTCCCCGGTTGAACGAATCCGAAGAATCATTTAAAAAGATACTGTCAAGGCTAAACCTCCCTGAAGGTGTCAAGGTCGTTCCTTCGCCCTATTTTGAGTCGCCAGATTATCAGATGGTGGTTCAGTTCAGGGATGGGACGGAGTTGCAAGAAAAGATCGTTCGCTTATCCAACAATAAAGATATTAGAGATATTCGTGATCCTTGGGAGAATAACTCGTGATGTCCGGACCGGCAATCAGGAAAATTATTGTGGAGCCAGATGCCGTAAGGCATGACATCGCCCACAGCATATTGAACAACCTGCCCGGCGTCCCTGTCCATCAGCTAACAGAAAATTTTACTGCCTCAGAAATCACCGGACATGGCATGGGAAGGGATATTATCCATCTCCTGTCATATAAGGGAGATTTTTTAAAGCCTTGCCCCGGGACAAAAAATTATATCTGCTGCGGCTATCAGATTCTTAATATTGCGACCAATTGCCCTATTGAGTGTAGTTACTGTATCCTGCAATCCTATTTTAACCAGCCTGATCTTCGTCTGTTTGTCAACATCAAAGAAGAGTTGGACAAGGTATTAGATACAATTGATCACCACCCTGACAAAATATATAGAATAGGCACAGGTGAATTTACAGACAGCCTTGCCCTTGATCACATTACAGCTTTTAGTGGTCTTCTTATCCCTGAGTTTGCCAAGAGAAAAAACACAATTCTGGAATTCAAGACAAAGACAAGCCAGGTTGAAGGCCTTATTGACTCAGAATACAGGGATAGGATAGTGGTGTCATGGTCATTAAACAGTCCGTATATATCAGGCCATGAGGAACACAAGGCGGCAAGTCTTACAAAAAGGCTGGAGGCGGCAAGAAAGTGTCAGAAAGAGGGATTTATCCTGGGTTTTCACTTTGACCCGATTGTCTGCCATGATAACTGGAAAGAAGGCTACTCGAAGACTATCGAATTGATGGATAAGTATATTGACCCGAAGGGCATCATATGGATCAGCCTAGGCACTTTCCGGTTTATGCCGGAACTAAAATCCATAATCAGGAGGAGCCATCCCAAATCCTGCGTTTTAAACGGCGAGTTTATTGTTGGGCTTGACGGAAAAATGCGTTATTTCAAACCGATCCGTTTGGAGCTATATTCATTTATAGCTGAGAAACTAAAAAAGTGGTTTGCAAACTCTGCTATATATCTCTGCATGGAATCAGATGATGTATGGAAGAATAGTCTTTACTGGTCTCCAAAAGACTCCAAAGGACTAAGCCTGTTTCTTGACAGTCGCGTTCGACAGATCTTCAGGTAGTGATTGCTTCAGAATTTAGAGGCCAGCCCAAGAATATCCTAAAAACATGCCTACGTGAAAGCCACCGGCCTCACGATCTTTGTCATATAGCTCGACCTCTGCGCTGGAATATCGTATATCCAGCCCAATGTTAAAATGTTCCCACAACGTCTTGTAGATTCCGACTGATCCCCAGTATCCGAATCCGATATCATCTTCCGAATCCGAGTCCCAATCCCAGTAGTGGCCGTCGTCAATGTATACTTCTTCAGTTACCTCTACACCGCCATATATTGCGGCACCGCCTCCGGCAACATAAATATTCCATGAATACGGCAGGGAAAAAATTTTTTTAATCCCGAGGTTGAACTCCGTTGTAAAGGCCTCCTCAGCATAGTAGGAATATGAGTAATCGTAATGGTGCCAGGTCTCATCGTAATCCGATTCACTGTCACTGGAGTAGAATATATTAGCCACCAGACTGATGGGCCATTCTTTTCCTTTGATGTCGGCCATTATTCCGAACTCAAACTGATTGTCATATTTCCCCCAGTCATCATCATCAAGCATTTTTTCACCCAAAAACATGTTGATATTAAAAGAGATTTGGGCGGCGGCTATTTGATGTGAACCAAAAACGGATAAACAAAGGGCAAGGAATATTGCTTTTTTCATGTTATCCCCTCCATTGAATAAAGGTTTATAACTTATACTTATGAAATTGCCTTTTCCCTATGTTGCGGGTCAACCCTGTTGCAAGGATTATGTCAACTTTTCTTGACCTAACCCATTAAATTTATTGAAAACGGCTGGCGGAGAGGGTGGGATTCGAACCCACGTGCCCCGCTATTAACGGGACAAGTCGATTTCGAGTCGACCCCGTTACGGCCACTTCGGTACCTCTCCGGTGTTATTGAATCTGGCCTTTCCCCCTGCGGGCAAGAAAAAAATCCTGCATCAGGATTCTGCACTCATCTTCCATTACCCCTGATATCACCTCTATCCTGTGATTAAGCCTTTCGTCAGAGGCAATATCATAAACTGAACCGGCAGCGCCTGCTCTGGGGTCAGGGGCGCCGAAGACCAGTCTGTTTATCCTGGCGCTGATGGCAGCGGCCATACACATAAGGCACGGTTCAATGGTTACCACAAGAATCGTGTCTGAAAGCCTATAGTTCTTTAAAACCGAGCCTGCACGCCTAAGGGCCAGGATCTCGGCGTGGCCGCTCGGGTCGTGAAGGGCTATGGGCTGGTTGTGCGCCCTGGCCAGTATATTGCCGTCAAGATTCGCCAGGACAGCGCCGACCGGAACCTCTCCCTCAGAAAGGCCCTTTATTGCCTCATCTAAGGCCTGCCGCATCAGGTAATTAAGATCAGGTTGCATACAATCAGCTGTTCATCAAGGTTCTGTGGCAGCAGGGCCAAAAAAATCAGTCCTTCATGCCGTTTAACCTTCTACCACACCATTTTTCCCGTCGTCAACCGGATTGTTCCTGCTAATACAAAAAAGCCGATCCGAACACAACTCACTGATTGAGTTTTTTGCTCATATAATATAGAATCAAAAACATTCACATTCAAAATGCAATGGTATTACCCATGATCATACAAAACGACTTTGTCGGTGAGAACGAAATAAAGAGGGAAAGGGAAAACGCACGCAGGCTCAGGCGGACGAACTGGTGGAACAGCAGGCTTTCAAAGGGGGTCTGCTACTACTGCAATTCCATGGTTGGCAGGGATCAACTGACCATGGATCACCTGGTTCCCTTAAGCCGCGGAGGAAAAAGCAGGAAGGGAAATGTCGTTCCGTCCTGCAAGGGATGCAACAACAAAAAAAAGTATCTGCTGCCTGTGGAATGGGATGAGTATCTAAGGAGCCTATCTGAAAAGCCTATATAATGACATCCTCATTTCTTTATTTCCACTTCTGTCCCTATCAGTCGAGCCTTGTCAACCCCGATCCTGTTGCCGGCCCTGCCACTGTTCACTGCCAGTTCAAGATAGTCTGAGCTGCCGATAAGGGCAATTAATTCACCTGACATTGCTTCGGCATAGGTTTTTTTGAGGCCCTTTATAATTGCATCTCCCACCCTTATTAGAGGACTCTCCGAAAAATGCGCAATGTCTTTGCTGTGGATATTGGTCATCAGGTTTCCAAAATGATCCATACGGACTATCTGACCGCGAATGACGTCACCGTTCTGTTGCGGAACCGGCAAGTTCAGCAGCACAGGATCTGTAATTATTGTTCCCATATCGAACGGGTTCACACCTCGGCAGATGTGGGCTGCGACCGGGGCGAAGATGTCCCTGCCGTGAAATGTGTGACTGATTTGCGGGAGAAAAAACTTTTTTTCTGTAAGATGGATTATTACTACATCCTTTTGCGTGTTGATTACCGGCCAAAAAAGGCCATTATCAGGACCTATAAAAAAGTGGCCTTCAGTCTTAATTAGGATAGCTCTTCGGTCTCCGCCCACGCCCGGATCAATTACACCAATATGGATTGTACCTTTTGGAAAGAAGCCGCAGGCCTCAACCAGGATGGATGCGGCCTGGGCAATTGCGCCCGCATCCACCTGGTGGCTGATGTCAATAATACTGGCCTCTGGGTTTATGCTGAGGATGACTCCCTTCATTATCGCAACATAGGGGTCGCTCGCGCCAAAATCGGTTGTCAATGTAATGATGCCTGAACGGTTCACTTCAACCTGACGGGTTAAAAAAGTTGAAATTTAAAGAGTTAAAAGGCCCTTATGGCCAAAGAGTCAAAGGCACTGCTTTGTAGCCCTTGGGAATTCGCATCAGTTCCGGCGATACTGTGGAGATGTCAATGCGGCGCAAGGTTGCGCTTCCATTACTCTTGCGGGACAACTCCAGAAAACCAATGGGGATGCCCTTCACTTCACTAGCGGAGATGTTTGGAAGGGTTAGTCCTAACTGACAGGCCAGTCCTTGGTTTTTGGCGGCGAGCCGTTCGTAAAAACTCAAAAGAGCGCGGATAGTGGATGCATCGTTGTCCGAAATTTTCATGGCGGCTGCATCAGCCAGATAAACTTCGGCCATGGGTGTTGCCCCTTGCATAATCCGAAATTTCCGGCAACTTATATCCGCTATCTTGCTCACCCCGGCCGGCACCAGTCTGGCTGGCTCCTGGGGCTCGGCGGCCTTGGCGAGTTCGTCCAAAGGTACATTTTCACCCAACAGCTCTTGCCACTTCTGACGTTGTTCCGGTGAAAGATCGGAGATCTGTTCCCCCAGGACCTGCAACAGGGGCTGCACATTCTGTACCTGTCTGCTGATGCTGTAAACCTGAGGTTCATCCACTGTCATCAACGTGCGCTTGATGTGATCAACAACCACCACACCCTCAGGAGAACGTAGGTACAGGAGATCCAGATTCTTATCACCACCTGCGGCCTTGACCATTATCCGGTCATTTTTTATGGCAACGGACTGAGTTGTAGCCTTCGAGCCACGGCCTTCTCTGACCAGATATTCCAAGACCGTATCTGCGCAGGAAATTGAGGGAAAAAGCAGGGTAGCGCAGATGGTGAAACAAAGTGCGGAAAAATTGGTATTTTTCATCGCAAGATTCCCTAAATTAACCCCAATAAAGGGCAGAGGATACGCATCCC
This sequence comes from Desulfobacteraceae bacterium UBA5623, assembly GCA_002424495.1. GTDB lineage: Bacteria > Desulfobacterota > DSM-4660 > Desulfatiglandales > Desulfatiglandaceae > UBA5623. Next base: position 5,091 of record DIKH01000371.1, on the reverse strand, counting down.
TGTAAATACAACAATAAAGCATACTATGTCCAGCACCAGCCCTGCCCTTATCATACGAGTGATAGGAACCAGTCCTGAACCGTAGATGATTGCATTTGAGGGAGTGGACACAGGCAGCATAAAGGCCATGCTTGCACCGAAGCACACGCCGATTGCCGGCGGAATGGCGCTTACCCCTGCCCCCTGAGAAACAGCGATCATGATAGGCACAAGCATATTGGCTGCGGCGGTGTTCGAGGTCATTTCAGTGGTGATGATTGCAAGGGCAATGGCAATGGCTGTAATTGACCAAAGGGAAGTTGCGCCGCTTAGGGCAATAAGGTTTTTGCCCATGACACCGGCAAGTCCTGTGGAGAACATCAGACTGCCAAGAGACAGGCCTCCCCCAAAAAGCAGGATTGTTCCCCAGTCTATCCTGACTGCCGCTGTCCAGCTAAGCGTAAATTTTCTCTCTTTCCAGTCAACCGGCATAATAAACAGCAGGATGGCCGCTATCAGTGAGGCAACACCCTCCGGAATGTGTGACTCACAGAATTTAAACACCGGGCTTTCTGTGCCAAAAAATGATGCAATAACCCCCGGAAAGACCCACAGGACCACCGCAACCAGAAAGGCAAACAGGGCATTTTTCTGACCGAGTGTAAAAGGCCCCTGCAGGGCTTTTTGTTTGCGCAGGAAATCCACCAGTCCTGGAATTTTTTTTACTGCCGGTGGATGAATCATGCGCATGTAAAGTACCATCATCATCCACATCATAAGCATTATAGGGATAGCCAGGGCCATCCATTTGAAAAAATAGATTTTTACGTTCAAAATCTTATCAATCATGCCTATGCCGATGAGATTGGGGGGCGTTCCGATAGGCGTGCCGATGCCTCCAATCAATGCAGCGTATGCAATGGTCAATAGCAGCCCCTGATTAAAGTTTGCCGAAGCAGCCTTTTTGTCGGCATCCTGCGCCAGAGAGCTAAAAGCGGAGATGATCCCTATAAGGATGGGGTATATCATCGCTGTGGTAGCGCTGTCACTGATCCACATTGAAGTCAGGATCGGGATGGCTGCGATGGCGATAAGCAGGCGCGATGGGCTCTCGCCTATCCAGGAAAAAGACAGGATGGCCAGTGCAATGCGCTTTTCCAGCCCCTGCTCGATCATTCCCTGGGCAAGAATAAAACTTCCTATAAAGAGGAAAATGATGGGATTGGCAAAGGGTGCAAACGCAACGGCCGGCGAGGCTATACCCATTATGATACAGAGCACCGGAGCCAAAAGAGAGGTGATGGGAATAGGCAGGGCCTCTCCGACCCAGTAAACGAGAATCAGCCCGGCTACTGCGGCAAGACGGTGCGCCTCAGGCGTCAGAGACGGCATGGGGATTAACAACAATACAATGAATAAAAAGGGACCCAGAAAAAGGCTCACCGTGCGCCTTATCCGGTCAAAGTGCTGCTCTGTAGAGGAGATCGCCTCGATTGCCTGACAGGAGGCGGCCCTGTCGTTTGAATGAACTTTGGCCATTTGGGTGTTCCCTGGCTTAAAGAGTATAATTGGCAATGAGTTCAGACCTTATGAATATAACAGTGCCTTGTCAAGTGGAGATATTCTCATGCAAACCGGCAGACAGCAATAAAAACTGCTTTATCTTGGAAGGAAGACTCTGATAATTCTTGTTGACTTCAAGCTGAATCATCAGTAAAAATCTCTTCCCAGTTCAGGCGCTCATTTTGAGCATAACAGGGAACCCCGTGAAAACCGGGGACGGGCCCGCCGCTGTGANNCGGGGACGAACGCCGCAAGATGCCACTGCTCCGGTTGACCGGAACGGGAAGGCGCGGCAAGTAGGATGATCCGTAAGTCAGAAGACCTGCCTGAAAAGACGTTTTTGCCTTCGTGGACCGAGGTTTTGTTAAGAACTTGAGGATAAAAAGGGAAATCCCCGGGTCGAGGCTTTCGGTCCGGGGATTTTTGTTTTTGGGGACAGAAAGGAGGATATGATGCATCTATATTGGCGCGTGATGGAGGAGTTGAAGTTGCTGGGAGAGACCTTGATTTTTAATGATCCCGGTTTGCAAAGAAGCTACCAGTCCTGGATAAGGAGAAATGCGGGGGCGATTGCCCAATGCCTCGTTAATGAACCATCCGATTGTTCAGCTGTTTTTGAATATAAGGGTATCATGCATTCTTTGAGTTAACCCCAATTTTGACACCCTGAACCCGTAAGCGTTTACTCTCAAATCAAAACACGCAACAAATCCCTTGCCAGTATTAATTCCCCGGAGTATGTCTTGCGGCACTGGGCTTCAATGTCGGTTGCCAGGCATTCGGGATAAAAATGTGTCAGCA
>DIKH01000371.1:0-2696 GCA_002424495.1 Desulfobacteraceae bacterium UBA5623 | reverse complement strand
CTTTTCCGTCCGGAAAGGAGCATTCAAGGACCATGAGATCGGCCCCTGTGGCGAGTTTCGCAATATCATTGGAAAAGCCTGTATCGCCGGAATAGACGAGGCTTTTTCCTGACTGTGTCTCCACTCGATATGCAAGGCTGTGAGGGGTATGGTCAGCAGGGCGCGCTAGGATACTGAAGCCGTCATATTCCCTTTCAGATGCCTTTCCAATTTCAAGTTCATCTATTTTCATGGCTTCAGAAGGGAGTGTTAGCCAGTTGTGATAAGCGTCCTGGATGTCGGCTAAAAGCTTCTTTAGGCCGCTGGGGCCGGTGATGACAAACGGAACCCTCCTGCCTAGAACTGTCGGATTTCTGCTGGCGAATAGAAAATGGATAATATCCGCTGTGTGATCCGGGTGAAAATGAGTAATGAATATCTGAGCGACTTTTTCATAGTCAAGCCCAGCCCTTGCAAGCTGACATAGGGCGCCTGGTCCCAAGTCAAAGAGGATGGCCCTGCCGTCCACAATCAGGGCCAGACATGGCGATGACCTGTCTTTTAAGGGGATGCTCGTTCCTGATCCAAGGACAATGAGTTGCATTGAAAATAACTTGATTGACCTAAAATCCGGCTAGTTGCCGTTTGTCGAAGGATTTCAATATAAGGCCTACTGGTAAAGAGGGTTTACGGCATAAAAAAGCCCGCTCCGGATGAGCGGGCTTTTTAAGCATATCGCCAACAGGCCTTGGCAGGCCTGAAAAGTTACTTTTTGTCGAGCGACCTATAGTAGTTGATCAGGATGTCTGCCACTTCTGGACGTGAGAATTCCTTGGGCGGTCTCTGACCCGCGCCCAGCATCTCGCGAACCTTGGTTCCGGAGAGCATGACAAAATCGTCTTTTGTATGGTCTGTTACTCTATTCATCATGACGACTTTGTTGAGTTTTTTGGACCATGCTGTATGGTCGGCCCTGTAAATATCAAGCAGTAATGCGCCCTTTGGGATTTCATCAAAAATGGTCTGTGCATCAAAAGGACCATAGTAGTCGCCAACGCCTGCATGGTCGCGGCCTACAATCAGATGAGTACAACCAGTGTTCTGACGGAAGACTGCATGGAGGAGCGCCTCACGGGGACCTGCATATAGCATATCAAAGCCATATCCGGTGATAAGAACCGTGTTGGGCTCGAAATAGAGTTCAACCATCTTGCGGATACAGGCGTCACGGACGTCAGCAGGGATATCCCCCTCTTTCAATTTTCCGAGCAGCATGTGGATGAGGATTCCGTCGGCCTTCAGATCTATTTTTGCCATGCGGCAGAGTTCCTCATGGGCAAGGTGCATGGGATTTCTGGTCTGGAAGGCAACTACCTTTTCCCAGCCCAGTTTTGCCATCATGTCGCGGATTTCATATGCGGTCTTGTATGTTCCTACAAATTCCTTGTCAAAATAAGAGTAATTGAGAACCTGGATAGGGCCGGATATGACAGTGGTTCCCACTGAATTGAATGCCTTTACGCCGGGGTGCTTCGGGTCATCAGTGCGGAAGATCTTGTCGGTCATCATTTTCATCTGGGCATCGCTGAATTCTTCGATGGCCGTAACCTCCTGGATGGCTATAACAGGATTACCAGCCACATTGGGATCTTTCAGGGCGATTTTCTTGGCGCCTTTTATGGAGGAAGCGTCTTTGACCACATTAACGATCGGCACTGGCCAGAACAGACCGTTGGTCATCTTCATGTTTTCTGCTACGCTTATCGAGTCTGCGACATTCATATAGCCGGTTAGGGGGTTAAAGTAGCCGCCGCCCATCATGACGGCATTGGCCGCGGCAGCAGAAGATACAACGATTGAAGGAAGGCCCTCGGCCTCTTTGGTCAGAGCGGCTCGCTTGGCTGCATCTTGGACATAAAGTGGATTTAACTTGTCAGATCCATGGGGTTTAATCATAATTTTTGCCTCCTCAGATTAGTTTAATTATTCTCTTTTAAGTGAAGGGAACCTTCTAAAACAAGCCAAAGGATTTAAATTTGAAGCGAGATTGTTTTTCAGGATACGGTCGCAAAACTCGCCTCGGTCACGCGCGTCTCCGTATCGGCCACAAACGATGTCCTGACATTCCTAGCGTCAAGATATCAAAGTATATATATTATCAAGGTGGGTTTAATACCAATAGTTGTTCCCTATGTCAAGTCTGAGTTGTTAATTTTTTCACAAAAGTATTTATTACTGTTGTTTTCTTGACTTTTCAGAATGTTGCCTGTTAAATACCAAATTATCAAAAAGCTGACACCGGCCCAGCTGTCTTTTTTTTGGCCCATTGAAACGATTAAGTTAAAAAAGCCTGTTTTTCTCTTCAATTAAAGCCGGTAGTTCAAGAATATTATAATATTTCTCAGTTGGTCTTTTGCTGAAATTATTATCAGTGCAGGTCCTGATATCTCAACCATGCCAAATCGCAGAAATGGGTTATTAGACCGAGTATCTTTATAGTGGATGACGAAGAGGCGATTCATTATTCTTTTGAGAGGCTTATATGTCTAAAGAAGGCAATGAGGTATTGACGGCCAATGACTATCCGAACGGGCTATGGAAGATCATAAAGGCTCTTAACAAGGCCAAGACGGCAAGGATTCCCGGCATCAACCGGCAGACCATCTACAGAAAAATCAAGGAGCATAAAATCTCTAACTCGAAGGCATAAGCCACTG
>DIKH01000128.1 GCA_002424495.1 Desulfobacteraceae bacterium UBA5623 | reverse complement strand
AGGCCAGGGTTGAGGGTGATATGGTCATGGTGGGAAGGCCTGAGTGGTTTGACGCTGAGTCTTTAGCCGCCTCAAATGCAGCCATGCACATCCGGGCCTTGCAGGAGCAGGGGAAGACCGTTGGCGTTGTTGCTGTAAATAAAAGTCCTTTAGGCCTTATAGCGCTCGCAGATGTAGTCAGGCCCGAATCCGAAGAGGCCATTGGTCAGTTGCATAACATGGGTCTAAAAATCGTCATGCTGACAGGCGACGACACGAGGACCGCAAAAAAGATCGCCTCAGAGGTGGATATTGATGAGGTAATAGCCGAGGTAAGGCCGGATGAAAAATCAAAAAAAGTCCGTGAACTCCAGGCACAGGAAAAAAAGGTCGCAATGGTGGGCGACGGCATCAATGATGCCCCCGCCCTTGCACAGGCGGATGTGGGTTTTGCCATAGGCACAGGCACTGATGTCGCAATAGAGACAGGGGACGTGATCCTGGTAAGCCCTGATCTTAAAGGTGTTGCAAGGGCGATTAGACTGAGCCGTACAACCATGAAGACCGTCAGGCAAAATCTCTTCTGGGCGTTTTTCTACAACTTAGCGCTTATTCCTGTTGCGGCAGGGGCGTTCTACTCCATCGAAATCCTGCCTGGGTTTCTAAGGCACCTTCACCCCATCCTTGCAGCCCTGGCAATGGCCATGAGCAGCATTGCAGTGGTGTCAAACAGCCTGTTGCTGACCAGGAGAGATATTGATAGATAAGTCGAGCGATTAGCAGTTAGCCAATGTCATTAGCTTAAGAATATCGAATAAAGAAGTAAGGATTTAAAATAAATTGAAGATTCATTGCTTCGATATTCATTATAAAAATAAAATCATCTCCGCCAGTATTCGGGGGTGAGCAGGAGTATGACCGTATAGATTTCCAGCCGGCCCAAAAGCATGCAAAATATCAAAACCCATTTGCCCACGTCCGGGACCGCCATAAAATTGGTCGCAGGCCCCACGAGGCCCAGCCCTGGCCCGATATTGCCGATGCATGCCGCAACCGAGGAAAACGCCGAGATCAAATCCATTCCCAGCGCAGCCATGACAAGGGTGGCCACGACGAACAGCCCCAGGTACAGGATGAAAAATCCCCAGATGCTGCCTAAGATGTCTTGAGGAACAGATTTCCCGCCTAATTTTACTGTGGTGACCGCATGAGGATGAATAATCTGAAAGATCTGCCGATAACTGTGTTTGACAAGCAACATCACGCGCATGATCTTGATCCCGCCGCCGGTGGAGCCGGCCATTCCACCCAAAAACATGCAACAGATCAAGACCAGTTGTGAAAGGGCCGGCCATTTATCATAGTCCGCAGTCACAAAACCCGTGGTTGTGATGATGGAGCCGACCTGGAAGGTTGCATAGCGGAAAGCCGTTGCAATAGAATTATATACGGTCCCGTGAATATCGAGGGTGACAATCAGGACGAGCAAACCCACGAGCCCCAGAAACACCCGGCACTCAGGGTCCCGGCCAAAGACCCTGGGATTCCCTTTGAGCAGCTTGTAGTGAAGGGAAAAGTTGATGCCGGCAAGGATCATGAAGATCACAATAATGGTGTCAAGGTATACGCTGTTGAAATGGGCGATGCTTGCGTTCTTGGTCGAAAAACCTCCTGTGGGCATGGTGCAGAATGCGTGACAGACCGCATCAAGGAAAGACATGCCGCCTGCAATAAGCAGAGCGATCTGCAATGCCGTAATCAGCAGATAGACCTTCCAGAGTGTTTTTGCCGTCTCGGAAATCCTTGGTTTGAGTTTGTCCACCACAGGACTGGGGACCTCGGCCTTGTAAAGCTGCATGCCGCCCACACCCAGAAAAGGCAGAATGGCGATGGACAGCAATATGATCCCCATGCCACCCAACCACTGGGTCAGGCTTCTCCACAGCAATATCCCTTCGGGAAGCTCTTCGACATCAGTGATTGTTGATGCCCCGGTTGTGGTGAACCCGGATACGGATTCAAAAAAGGCGTTGGTGATATCCGGGAGGGTGCCGGAAAATATAAAAGGCAATGTTCCGATCAAACCGGCCAGGATCCAGCCCAGGGTAACTATGGCAACCCCGTCACGATGGCTGAGATAGGTATCAACTTGTTTTTTATCGGAAAAAAACAGGATCAGACCCATCAATAAGGTCAACGACATTGACAAAAGCAAAGCGCCCGTACTCCCGTCACGGTATAAGACAGATACCGCAAGGGGCAGCACCATGGACCCAGCCAAAAAAAACGTCAACAAGGCCAGGAAACGTACAATGATCCGGAAATGCATTAGAAATATTCCAGCTTGACTGTGAGGAGCTTTTCCAGCTTTGGGATGACCTTTTCAAGGGTGAATATGATCAGCCGGTCTTTGGGTCTGATGATGCTGTCGCCTTTGGGAATAATAATCTCGCCGTCTCGGACAATGGCTCCAACAATAGCCCCCTTGGGGAACTTTACCTCGGAAAGCGGGACATTGACGATATCTGATGTCTCCAGTGCCTCGGCCTCAATGGCTTCGGCATGCTCACCTTTGAGCGGGGCCACGCTG
>DIKH01000211.1 GCA_002424495.1 Desulfobacteraceae bacterium UBA5623 | reverse complement strand
TTCAAAACAGACACCCACCCCTGCCCGCTCACACACAAATTTTTTGAGAAGTTACCTTGGATAGGCCTGGCCTCACCTGCCATTGTCACAGACTGATTTTCTTGATGGACAGGGTCGAAAGATCCATTGTCCCGACCTTCAATTTTTGGGCGATCTTGATATAGCCCACTTCATCCGGATCAAGCCCAAACATCTTTGCCGCCGCAGTATCCGCCGCAACAGGATCTGTGGCTATTATCTGGGATTTCATTATTTCAACATCCGCGACTGAAACACCCCTGGGGCCGTTTTTCTTCATCACATAATAGGCGTCTATCACCGTCAGATCCGGTCTTTTAAAGGTGGCAAAGTCCGCAATGCACTGGTGCAGGTCATTTCTGTGCCAGTAGCCCCTGTCCCAGACAATACCCATATGATTTTTCATGCCCACTGTAAGCAGGGCGCCTCCGTGACTCTTAAGAATAGGAGCATTTATGAAGACGTCGCTTTCAAGAATTTTTTCATGGACCAGTGCTCTCTTGAGTCGCTCGCCCTGTTTGATCTCAACCTGATGATAATATCTCTCTTCATGGGCAGGGACAATTTTTCCGCCCGCATCTTTGACCGCCTGTTCAATCCCGCTGTTCTTGTAACACCTTGCCCACTGGTCGCATGTGTGGTCAAAGACATAGACATCCTTTGCCCCTGCATCGAGGCAATGCCTGACAATCTGCTTTACCAGCATGGGATTGGTATTCCCGCCCCTTTCAGGGGTGACATCCCATCCGATGTTGGGTTTTACAACAACAGTCTGATTTGGTCTGACATACCTTCTGATCCCTCCAAAGGCCTCAATCGCCTTATCAAACATCACGTCAGGCTCTGCACCCTTGACAGCAACCATATCGCAGGCCTGACCACTTTCTCCCTCCGGAACAGATTCAATCGCCCTGGAAATCCTGGCAAAGGAATTCATAGAGCCAGCAGCTAACCCCCAAAGGATGCCCTTTTTAAGAAAATCTCTTCTCTTCATGTGGTCCTCAGCTTTTTCATGTCGTCTGTCTTGCCCAACGCCTGATTAAATAAGGCTTGGCCATTTCAAAGGCCAGGCAATCCTCCTCGATCGCTTCTTCCGCCTGCTTGACGGACAGTCTCTTGGTCTTTCTTACAAAGGAAAGGGTCCGCCCAAGGTACAGAGGAATCAGGGAATCCATCATCAGGGTTCTATCCATATCCGTATCTCTGTATGCCACGGCCATATCATACAACACCCTTGCCCAGAGATCAGCCGGGAACGTATATTCCTTTTCCTTCATGCCCTTGATCTCAATGAGTTTATTATATACATCTTCTGCCAGAACCTCCCTCCATATATCGGAGTGTAAGGTAAAACCCTCCTGAAACTTATCCATCAGGTTTTCAGTATCCACACTCACCTCCGGAGGCATCTCTGTATCTCCGAGGCCAAAGCCGTATATTGCCGTAGGCCTGCTGTATCTGACCTTTGTCCAGAATGATTCAAAGTGGTTCATCATATCAAAAATCGTGCCTACCACCTCCCTGAACATTGGCCCAAGGTCAGAACCTGGGTCCTTTGCCTTGTGGATCTTGGGCCTGCCCATGAACGACTGGCAGACCTGGACCTTCTGACTGATGGCGAGAGTTGTCATCCAGATGTCTATCCCGAAATTGGAAACCGCCTCGCTCCATCCGACGCCATCTAAAAAGATCCTGGCCAGCTTTCCGCTGAAACCAAAATCCCCTCCAATGGGCTGCCGGACCCTTCTGCCATAGAGCGCCCTGGTCATGGGATAGGCAATGCCGTTGGTAATGGTCCCGTCATATTTGTGTCTGATATATAATGGGGCCACATATAGAAAGTCACTGTAGACAGGTTCTCCCAGATGCCTGATCCACTCCGGCGTTATGCTTTTCAGATCCGCATCCACTACGACCACGGCCTTGGCCTTAAGATCAACAACCTTTTGAAAAAGGTTCAAAAAATTGTTTCCCTTACCCTTACTGCCTGGAATCGTTGAAAGATAGATCTTGGGTGTGGATGTCGGGGTGTCGAGAAAGGCCTGTCTGGTGTTATCCGGGGAATTGTTGTCGCAGTTGATTATTACAGAGGGCTTGTCGCCAAAGTATCTTGTCAGGCCTTCATCTGCCTGGGCGGTGGGGTAGGAGATAGATTCGGCCTCATTGTAAGACGGTATGCACACGACCATCTCGGCAGATGTTATATTTTCCGGGTTGTACTCAGATTCAAAGTTCACGGGCATTATCTTTCATCCTATATTCATACGGTAAGGCCCATGGGCCTTAACAGAATCGTCTTTTCTCTTGCTCTACGACCTCTATCAGGTCATAAAAGATGTTGGGCAATTTGTTGGACACCCTCTCCCATGAGACAGTCTGGGGCATTTCAAAGATCTTGTGCTCTGAACTCCGTTCAACCTTGAGGATGGTTTCGGCCAAGCCGTCGTCAAGGAACGGTTTGAATTCAGGCTGGGAACTGACATACCTCAAAAACCGCTCTGATATGCTGTACGGCGAGCTAAACACCTCGCCGGCGTAAAGGATGGAATTGCGGAAGACATCCCTTACCAGGTGTTCTTCGTTTTCCATGTTGTATTTGAGATTGCTGAAACTGGAATCATCAGCATATTTCCTGATCTGTTCTTCTGCCACGGCCTGGTAGGTAATGGCCAGGTCACGAAAAAAAGTCTCTGATATCTCAAGGCCCTCTTCTATGATTATCGCGGTCATAAGGGTGGTGACAATATCAATCGCCATTCGATTGAGCCCTTTTGAGGGGTCTGTGTCGGATGCATCCTGGTGCTTATGATCAAAGGGCTCTGTGCTGAACATTACCTGGGCGGCGGAAGAGGCCTTTCTAAATACCTCTATCAGGGTAAAGATCTCCACCCCCCAATTGGTGGCAAAGCGCATTTTCTTTAACAGATCCACCTTAAAGACTACTTCTCCTGAAAGCTGATAATTAAAACCCATCAAAAATTCTATCAGATTCAGCATGTTTTCCTTCTTGCTCTCAGTAAACTTTCTCTTGAGTGAAAACAGGAGCGGATCGAGCAGCAGGCGCTTTACCCTGCCATAGAACTCCCTGCCGGCGATTCTTGCATAATAGGCCTTGGAAAAATCATAATCCAGAACGACAACCGGATAAAAAAGCCGGTCCAGCTGTTCCCGTCTAAAGGTCCGGATGTCCGCATCAATAAGTCCAATGGACTGAGCTCCCATGGCAGTGGCAATGCCAAAGCCTAAAAAGATATTCTTGCCTTTTCCAGGCTCATTTATATTGAACCCCGCATCATTGAGTTTTTTGTAGATACTGCTGATTCCCGGTCCATCATTCCACTGGATCAGGTAATTCACTATTCCTGAAGATGCTATAAGGTCCCTCAGCACCAGGGCCTCTTTTTCGCTGGCGCGGTCCAGACCGAATATAATTGTGGATACATAAGCGACGTTTTTGAGTTGTCGCAAGATGTTT
>DIKH01000427.1:5135-6088 GCA_002424495.1 Desulfobacteraceae bacterium UBA5623 | reverse complement strand
TTTGCCTAGCCGGACAGAATTGAATTAAATTAAAAAGCGTCATTCCGGCGAAGGCCGGAATCCAGAGAAACACTGGATGCCGGATCAAGTCCGGCATGACGGAAAAACTTCGGACTAATGTTCTAAACCTTCCTCTGAAAATCCAACATGCGCCCAAACACCTCAATCGCCATATCCTGAAAATCCGGGTCAATGGGATCAGTGTCTGCAAAACACAGCGTAAAATATGCGTCTTCAGATTCTCCCCTTTTAAAATCACCTCCGGTCCAAGTCTTCCTTGCCTTTGACATAGCTATGTCTTCAAGCATTTGCTTTTCAAGGACAAGGTCTGCATATAGCCATGATGACTCGGGGAAAAAATGTATGGGTGTTACAAGCCCCTGCCAGTAGATTTCAAGGAGACCTTTCAAGAGTTCGAGGCCGTTATCTACAGGCAGATATTTCCATGCAGACCATTCTCCATCAATCCCCGCAACCATGCTTGTCCTGGGATATCCTGAAGGGGCTAGAGTATTCAGCGCCAGGTGGTGAATCCATGTCTTTATCCTGTCCTTTGCCTTTACCCCTGCGTAGCGATAGCGCAAAAGCATTTCAGGATAAATGCCGGATATAGCGCCGGTCAGATGAAAACCGTCAATATTAAGATCAACATCAAGCGCCGCAAGAGTAGTCTTCCCGACATGTGGCTGCATCTTTTGTGAAAACTTCTCTATGTCTCTATTCAATCTGTCATATATACATTTTCCCACAGCTCCATGTGGAAGTATGCCCTGGGCCTTTACCGCATCAAAATATGTATCCGGCATTCCTTCTAAAAGACTCTTCTCCACCATGCGCTCGGAAAGAATGTAACGCTCAAGGGCATCCAGTTCCAGGGGCTCCGTGTCCTCAAGTTGCAAAGCGCCTTCACCCAGATAAAGGCCAAGGCGTTTGTTTAAAAGAAACCTGGCAGG
>DIKH01000427.1:4617-5096 GCA_002424495.1 Desulfobacteraceae bacterium UBA5623 | reverse complement strand
TGAGTCAGCCCTTTTGAAATAAACCGGACAGACTCTTTACGAGCTTCCACAAGCCGCCTTGACCCATGAAAGTTTTCCCTTGAATAGCTGAAGAGCCTTCCATCCTTTCTGAAATATGCCGGGCTGAAGGGCTGAAGCCTGTGTGTGGTATGGATATGCTCGCGGATATCGCCATCCTTTAACATAAAGCCCTGGCCTATGTAATCCATAAGCTCTGTTACCAGCACAGAGGGCGAAAGGGCCTCGTTATCCCTGATGTCCTGTCCCACATAACTGATATACAACCTCTGTCTTGCAGATACAATCGCCTCAAGAAACAGGTAACGGTCATCATTTTTGCGTGAACGGTCGCCCTTTTTGGGGTGTCTTGCCATCAGGTCAAACCCAAGGGGCCTTGACTGCCGCGGGTAGGCGTCATGGTTCATGCCGATCAGGCAGATGGCCTTAAAAGGGATGCTGCGCATGGGCAGCATGGCGCA
>DIKH01000427.1:0-4568 GCA_002424495.1 Desulfobacteraceae bacterium UBA5623 | reverse complement strand
CAACCATACCGGTAAAACCGGCAAGCGTTTCTTTTTCAGCAAGTTCGTTAAGCGTCCTTCTAATCAGTTGCATCTCATTTTCCGAGTCCTCATCGGCCATGAAAAACTTCTCCAGCATACCTGTCATGGTGCCGGACCACTGGGTAAGGGTCCTGGGTTGGAGAAGTGAGGGCGCAAAAAGGAACAGCTCTCCGGTAAAATCCAGAAACTTCCCCAGCACAAGGGTCTCGCTGCCCTCCATGTTGTCATAAGGAAAAACGCCCGCAAAGGTTGCATCCTGCCTGGCCGGCATGGCATGACCCAAAAGGAGCCTTTCAAGCCCTGCCTTCCATGTGTTTTCAGAGAGATCGGGAAGGCCGGTAAGACCGCGGCCCTTTGCGTCAACACCCCATCTGATCCTGGTGTCCTCCATCCATGTCCGGATCAGAGTCATGTCAGGCTCAGACAGGCCGAATCTCTTATAAACAGCCTCTCTTTCAAACACGGCCATGACCTCTGGCGCTGAAAACCGGCCTTCCGCAAGATCCATGATCGCCATGAATGTCTCAATGATCCTGCCTTCCCTCTTAACACTCTGGTCCGCAACGCTGAAGGGAATACTCGCCGGATCATCGGCCGGGCCATCAAATACCGCCTTTATATAAGGGGCATAGGCCTCAATATCCGGCGTCATCACCAGGATGTCCCTTGGCCTTAAGTCCAGATCTTTTTCAAACATATCAAGGAGCATGTCGTGCAGGACTTCCACCTCCCTCATGGGGCTGTGACAAGAGTGGACCCGGATGGAATCATCATCCCTGGTGATCAAGGTCTTATTCTCTGATCCCTGACCCCGTTCCCTTAATGTTAAGATATCGGACTGGATGGAAGTCAAAAGGCTGACCTCATCCGGCGGCTCAAATGACTGTATGTCCTCGCAGTCGAATTCATTGATCATGTCAAAAAAATCCCTGCCCAGTCTTCCCATGGAGACCAGCAGGCTGTTTCCCTTTTCCATGTGGAGGTCTTCCGGGGAAAGTTCTTTGCCGCGACCCCTTTCGGATACCCGTTTCATCTCCCAATCGGAAAAGATATCGCCCCAGTACTCCATGCAGGGATTCATCAGAAACAGGTTTACCCGGGACAACCTGGATATGGAGGCAAACACCTGGAGGTGAAACATGGGAAGTGTTGATATACCAAAAACAGATACCCGTTCAGGCAGGGCTGTTATATCAATAGACGGTTGTGCCAGCGATTCAATAAGCGCCTTTCCCAGGGCAGCCCTGTGCCTATCAGGATTTCCCCTGACAAGCTCACGCCACAACACTGCCTGCCAGTGGTTTTCCACGCCCCTTTCCCACCCGATCATCATTTCAGGACGAAACAGGAGATACTGGTCAAAGAGGTCTGCAATGCGCGAAGAGAGCTGAAAGAGCTTTATCCCTTCCGGTTCGTCTCCAAGATAGCCCCTGAGGGCCTCAAAGCCTGCCCTTTGTATGAATGATGGAAGAAGGCCCATTATCCGCCACATCATCACCCTGGGCTCAAAGGAGGTCTGGCCAGGGCCGGCCGGCAGCACCTGTTGCGCAACCTGTGCTATAAAGGCATTGGGGAAAGGAAACCTGATATTGGCGCAGATGCCGTTTCTAAGCGCCAGCTCCATGGATATCCAGCGCTCCATTCCCTTGCTCTGCACAACAATGATCTCCGTATCAAAGGCAGAAGTAAGGGGTGTGCTGATCAGCCCTGCCAGTTGATCGGCCAGGGCCTCAAGCCGGTTGCTGGTGAAGAGTTTGAAGTTTGGAGTCGGCATCATTATTAAATGGTCATAAGGAGTTGGTTCGGGCCGCAGGAAAAAATTGTCATTTTCTGAAAATAATAGACTTTAAAGAGTATATTATGACCGGTCAAGTCAAGAATCCTCCAGAGGCATGTGAAGAGGTATCTCAAATTTTCTAAATTTTCCAAAAGACAAATCGAAGTATTTCTAATTCCAGTGGAACTGATAACGGTCTTGTTGACCAAAGTGCCTTTTATTGTTTTACTTTTCAGTCAATGACCAGATACCTGGTTCATGGCATGTTTTATGCTTTTTTTGCTGTCTGACTTACTGTTTATCATTTGAAATGAATTTGACACGGCGCACCCTTTGAAATATAAGGATTTCGGCCATCAGGCATTGACTTTTTTGGAGGAAAATAAAGATGCAACTTCGCAAGGGAAACCTCATAAAAAAAATAGGTCTGTTAGTGAGTATCTCACTATTGTCACTTGTCTTTTTTGCTGAGTTAGCTTTGTCCGCAGAAACAGGACCCATGCCAAAGCGTTCTTTTAAGAATAATGGAGCTGAGATATATAACATCCTCCCCGACCCTGCGGATTGCCTTTCAGAGGTGTTTAAAAAAGGCATGTATTACGGAAGACTCAGACTGAACTCTTTCTATTATGACAATTATGACTCTTCAGTCCACGACCCCACCGGCTTTGCTGTTGGCGGCAGCCTGATATATAAGACAGCCCCTCTTTATGGCCTCAGCGGGACAGCAGGTTTCTACGCAGCGCATAATCTGGGTATGCTTGAAAAGGAAGACGCCTTGTTCGGGAAAACCGGCAAGGACACCTTTTCCCGTTATGACAGGTTAAAGGATGGGGACTGGAACATGACGGTTCTGGCCCAGGCCTATGCGCAATACAGCATTTTAAAAACCGATATTAAGGTGGGGCGACAGATCTATGAGAGCTTCCTGACCGCCTCAAACGATACCAAATTCATACCTGTTACCTTTGAGGGCTATACTATCTACTCGGAGTATATCCCAGCAACCACGGTGAGCCTGGCCTGGTTGACGGCAATGAAGCTGAGGGATCACACCAGCTTTCATGATGTGATCACCTATGATGACCGCCAGAATGATTTATATACCTATCACGGTCAAAATTATTTTCTCGACTCATACGACAGCATGGACGACGGATCTGCACACAAGGGCCTGTCTTACACCAGGCTAAAGACCGCCGGAGAGGATGTGGAAAACGACCTGGTAATTGCAGGCGTCGGCAATAAATCCATCAAAAACCTGCAAGTAGACGTGTGGTATACAGGGGTGCCTGATCTTTTTTATTCTCTTATGGCCGAACCCAATTATGACATAGCATTGCCCGACGGTTGGGTTCTGACCCCGGGGTTCAGATACATGCAGCAGTTTGATAACGGCGCAGGGGAGATAGGAGGCGCTGCCTTAAACGGAAGACTTGCGGGAAGGTCAGGGCACTATAATGGATACAGGGATGCGGACAGTGTTGACGCAAGTCTCTATGCGGCAAGGCTTGTGCTCAAAAAAGGCGCAGGAAATATAATGGCAGGTTATTCCAAGATCTCTGACGACTCTGATCTTATTACCCCCTGGAGGGGCTTTCCCACTGGCGGATACACACGGACCATGGGTGAGTCCAACTGGCAGGCTGATTGCAAGACTTGGATGATCCAGGCCTTTTATGACTTTGAAAAGGCGGGTCTTGTCAAAGGGTTCAGGGCGAGCATTGATTTTGTAACCACTGACGAGGACGACAAAAAAGAATTGCTAAACGGGGACAGCCTTGGCACGGACCGATACGTAGTGCATTCTGATCTGTGGTACAGGTTTCCATCCTTCCCGGATCTGGAGGCAAAGTTGCGCCTCAAATTCCTTGATGCCGACCGCAGGACTTACGCCAGCAAGGCAGGTGAAAATCCATCATACAGTGATATCCGTTTTGAATTGAACTATCTGTTCTAAGGTTTGAGAGTTCGAGGATTCAAGGGGTCAAGGAGTCAAGGGAAATCTTTTTTTAACCGTTTGCGGATTGGGGGTATAATGATCCTCCTGCATTACACGGAAGAAGACCTATGCGCGTGCTTTAGCGTATAATATATCCTGTAGCAGGCAGTCACATGGGTGAATACAGCCAGGATCCAGAGAGCAGCCTCAAAGAAACTGAAAATCGAACCAGCAGCCAGAATAATGATGCGCTCCGGCCTTTCAAGCAGCCCTACATCACATTTGGGTATAACAAGCTCTGCCCTGGCCCGGACATAGCTGACCATAAAGGCTCCGAATATTATGGCAAGGACAAGGATAACCCCCTCAAAATCACCGGTTCTTCCAAAAAAAGCCAATACACCGCCAAAGATAAAAAAATCGGAATAGCGGTCGACGACCGAATCAACAAAGCCCCCGGCCTTGGATTCGTGATTTCCAGCCCGCGCCACTGCACCGTCCAGAATATCGAACAGCCCGGCAAAAAGAATGAGAGCCCCTGCGGATTTTAAAAATCCCCTGTAATAGATGTAAGCAGCAACACCGTTAATGATCAGTCCCGTAACCGTCAAGGTATTGGGCGTTATGCCACGGTCATGCAAGGCAGAGGCAATGCCTGCCAGGGTGCTTTCAACCCTATTTCCGACTATTCTTCTCAACATGGAATTCTCTAAGGCAGGGAATCTCTCTCAACTCTTTTAACTCTTTCAACTACTTTAACTCTTCCTTCTCCTGCTTACCCGCCTCACCTTTCAATAACCCCGTCAATGAACCTGTTGACCAGATCCT
>DIKH01000027.1 GCA_002424495.1 Desulfobacteraceae bacterium UBA5623 | reverse complement strand
CTTTCACCTGTTTCATCAGCTTTTTGACACCGTCAACCGCGGCAATCGCGTTGGTTCCGGGAAGCTGGTACAATGCCAAAACCGTCGCGGACTTGCCGTTCAGGCGGCCCACCACACTGTAGTTCTGGCTTCCAAGCTCGATGCGGGCCACGTCCTTGAGCCGCACGATTGACCCGTCCGGGTCTGCCCGCAGCACGATCTGTTCAAATTCATCCGGGTTCTCCAGACGGCCCTGTGCCCGGATGGCATAAGTAAACTCAATGCCGGCAGGCGCCGGCTCGGCGCCCACCTGGCCTGCCGGGTTGACCGTATTCTGCTTTTTGATTGCATCCACGATCTCGGCCACCGTGATGTTGAGCTTGGCAAGCTGATCGGGTTTCACCCACAGCCGCATGGCATACTGGCCCGCGCCGAACACGGTGACGCTGGCAATGCCCGGCACCCGCATGATCTGGTCGTTCAGGTTGATATAGGCATAATTGGCCAGGAATGTGGCGTCATAGGTGCCTTTGGGTGAGGACAGATTGATCACCATCAGGGGTGAGGACTGTGATTTTTTTACCGTTACCCCGTAGTCGCGGACCTCGGAGGGCAGTTTTGAGTCTGCCTGGGCCTTGCGCATCTGGGCCAGCACCTGGTCAATGTTAGGGTCGGTCTTGACGTCGAAGTTCACGTACTGCCGCAACTCGCCGTTGTTGGCGTTGAGCGAGTACATGTAGTTCATGTTGTCCACACCGCTCATCTCCTGCTCGATGGGGGTGGCCACAGACTGCTCGACGGTCTGCGCATCCGCACCCACGTAAAAGGTATTGATGAAGATTTCAGGCGGGACGATATCCGGGTACTGGGCAATGGGCAGCCCCAGCATGGCTACGATGCCCACTATGACGAAGATGATGGAGATGACCATGGCCACGATCGGCCGGTTGATGAAAAACTTTGCCATAGCTCCTCCCCTTTGCTTTTAAAAGAGTTTACAGCGTTAAAGATAGCAATACGGTCTACTGCTTCGGGGAAAATGTTTTGGGGTTTACCTTGACGCCGTCGCCCGCTTTTTGAATGCCTTCGGCTACGACCCTGTCCCCGGCCGCAAGCCCCTCTTGAATGATCCAAAGATCTCCAAAGCGCTCTCCGACCTTCACGTTGCGAATGCGGACCGTGTTGTCTGACTCAACCACGGCCACCTGATATCTGCCCTGAAGTTCGCCAACGGCACGCTGGGGCACCAGCAAGGCGCCTTTTTCCGTGCGCATAAGGGCACGCACCTTGGCATACTGTCCGGGACGCAGGATGTTTTCAGGATTGGGAAAAAGAAGGGCCACCCTGAGCGTTCCAGTCTGGGCGGCAACCTGACGGTCGGCAAAAGAAAACTCACCTTTATGGGGCCAGAGGTTTCCATCGGCCAGTATCAGTTCAAAGGATTTCTTCCCGGTCCCCCCCCCATTCTTGCGCAGTTCCACCGTCTCGAGGTATTCGCGCTCACTGATAGGGACATACACCTTTATGGGGTTAACTGTGGACACATTGGTCAGCACCCGCGCCTGGGGTGTCCCAACGAGGTCGCCGATCTGGGCGTTGGCAGCCCCTGCAATGCCATCAATGGGAGAAACGATCTTCGTGAAACCCATATCCAGCTCAGCCTTACGGACTGATGCCCTGGATGCTATTACCTGCGCCTCGCCGGCCTGCACACTGCCGATAGCGTCGTCCTTGTCCTTTTGGCTCAGGGCGTTGGCCTCTGCCAGGGGAAGAACCCTGTTAAGATTGGCCTGGGCGGTCTGGAGCACGGCCTGATCCTTTGCCAGGGCCGCCTTTGCCTCGTCCAGCACCGCCTGAAACGGCCTGGAATCAATCTCAAACAGCAATGTACCCTTTGTGACGAAATCACCCTCCTTGTAGTTCTGTTTTATCAGATATCCCTGCACCTGGGCCAGGATGGTGGCATTTACCAGACCGTCGGTGACGGCCACCCGCTCTTTGTGAACGGGCGTGTCCTTCTGTATAACATTTACAACTTCGACCTCAGGCAGAGGAGGTGGTCCCTGCGCCTTTTTTTCCTCGGTGCAGGCGGTCAAAGATAAAAATACAGTCAAAAAAATCAGGATCAGAACAGATCTGGCCATCACAGTGCCCCCTTTTTCTCCTCGCGATTCCATCTAACTTCCATCTGGTTGAGATGACGAGTTTAATAAATGTCTACACTGTTTAATTGTAACGTTAAACAACCGTTAATGACTTTTATGGAAGACGTTGTCAAAATATTTCATATTACGCCCACTGTCAATATCGTTGCCATGCCCTTACTTGTCGCTCTCCGCCTTCTTCCAGGTTTCGTCGGGATCGTATTTTTCCATAGCGCCGGCATTTTTTTCCGTATCCGGCCCGAGATCCTTCTGATACACAATATCGTCCTGGTTTATAACAAAGGTCATGATTCCTGAGTTGCCATGGTCTGCCGGCCAGGCGACTAGGGCAAAGCCAAGAATCATCTTGCCGTTTGACATGTAGTCATATTCTCCCCCTGATGCGTTTTTTCCCTGGGCTTTTAAAATCTTATAGTAATACCCATGATAGGGCGTAGGGGCGTCTTTCTTTTTTTGGTAACCCTCGCTTACCGCCTGGGCAGCCAGAGGGCCTAAAGGGCTCATCTCCTCGCCTTCTTTGACCGGCCAGTATAAGCCATTCCTCTTTCCCTCGTCACTTCTGATCTTCTGGGCGAATTCGATTGATGTGTCACCGCCGCGGTCCTTCCTGCTTGCATATTCGCGCTGCGCATCCACATAGGCATGCATCACCTGAATAACGCTTAATTCGTTTCGGCCTATCCTTCGATTGAGGATCTCTTCCTTTCCGGCGGCAGCATCGAAGTACCACTTTTCACCACTCTTGACAATCGGCACCGGAAATGACCAATCCTCCTGACCCACACAGAGTACTGCGGCTTCAGCTGTTTCCTGCTCCAAGCGGTTCTTTGCTTCATATTGTTGTACGAAATGAGCAAGATGCGTCTTATCGGCAACATCATCTCCCGAGGAGACAATATCCGCTCCTTCGGGGCCAAAGATGGCAAGCAATTCCTGAGTATCATTGCGCTTACAGGCATCAATCAGCACCTTCACTGCTTCTTCGGCCGAGGAGAAGGCCTTCCCCTGAGGTTGCTGCACTGCTTCTGAGGGACCCTCAGCAGCCATGGTGGCCGTTATCCCCACGACCAACATTGATCCAAGCAAAATGGAGAGTGCTGCTCTCAGTCTATTCCATGTACAATGAATCATTGTTTTCCCTCCATAGTATAATTGTTCATGGCGAACACCTTCAGTTACGTTAAAACTCTGAGCAATCAATTCCTTTTTCCCATGACTCATAGCGTTTTTATCTACGGCCTCCTCCTCCACGGCCTTCTCCACCCCCGCCGCGGAAGCCGCCACCATAACTGCCCCGGCTCATACTCCCCCTCTGGCTCGCCATACTTTCACTCCTCCCGCTTCTGTATCCACTAAAGGCGCTCCGGTCACTTGCTCCTGTGCGCTCGCGAGAGCTGCTCTGTCCAAAACTCTCCCGGGAACTGATATCCTTTCCCCTCATTCCTTCACGGGAGCTGAAGCTTCCTTGATCTCCGTACCCTCTGGCAGCCTGCCGGTTTTCAACCGAACGCGCCTTAGACTGGCCAAAGCGTTGGCTGGTCCCCTGGTCCCGATAAGCGACCCCTTTGCGGTGTTCAGGGTTATGCTGCCACGAACCCTTACCGCCTTCACCTCTCCCCTGCATTTTATTGGCGTATTTGTCGCGGTTGATGTTGTGATTGATGTTGGCATTGCGGTTGATATCAATGTCTACATCGCCTCCATGCCAGTTACACCCGCCCCATGCGTATCCCCAGGCTGCACCGATCGCCACTCCGGCGGCGAATGAAAACGCCATGGCCCCATACGGGTATGCAGGAGGATAATAATAGTAGGGCGGATATGCCGGGTACCACCAGGCGCCGTAGACCACGGTCGGGTTATACACTGGGACATAAACAACCTGGGGGCTTGCAGACTCAATGATAATGATTTGAGGATCTTCTTTTACTGTCACCTTTTGCTCCACCGTGCTCTTGAGGTTTCCTTCTTCCTTTGCCTTTGCGCGAAGCTTTTGCACTGTATTCATAACATCCTTTTTTTGAGCAAGAAAGGCATCGCCCAGACTCGCCGTCCAGTCAAGCTTCTCGTTCATCATATCCAACACCTGCGGAAAATTGACCAGCGACTTGACACTGGGGTCCCATGGCTGCTTTTCAAGGGTCTTGGCCAATGCGTCGCCCTTTAGGTCCTTGTTCTGCTTGGCCCACCTGCATGCCTGCACGATCTCCAATGGATAGGTAGAGGCCATCAGTATCTGTGAGAGCAATGAGTCAGGGTAAAGGGCTATTGGGGCCAGAATCTGCGCTAATTGTTCTTCCGTGAATGATTTCTTCGATGTCTCCCCGGTATCCTGCCCCATCGCTGTGGGCGGGGCAGCAAGGATCAGAACGAGTAGCCAGGACAGTAATTGTTTGACAACCGTTTTTCTATTCATAATTCCTCCTCAAAATTTCAGCGCCTGCCTTGTTTATCAGATTATTCCGTGTGGTCATCGTGACAAAGTAGACACTCCATATGACCCTGCTGGTTGTTCATGCCATCCGCAGAATGCCACATATCGTCCGGCCCATGGCACTCAACGCAGTGGGTGATCTCCTTTGATGGCGTCCATTTCTTTGGCTTCCATCTTCCCTCGAAGTATTCATTTAAATAGTGGACCACGGTATATACGACCTCACCCGTCACCTTGGCGCAACGCTCTTTTTTCTCTTTGGATGTAACCTGTTCACCGGCGGCTAATGTCCACTTGGAAACCGATGTGTGGCACAATGGCGTCATAGCCTTGGTGCTGACCTGCTTGGGAATAGGGGATATGTCATCGAACCTTTCCGTCGGGAAAATAGACTCGGAGTACCAGTACATCATTCTGTCTATTGCTGCCTTATAGGTCTCATCCTTATCGTAAAGTACGAGGTTGATGATGCAGGAACAGACTCCAAGAGCCCCGCAGAGGGTTCCATGTCCGCCGTAACCAGCAGCGGCATGAGCGAACATGAAATCCGGCAGTGTTGTCCAGGGATAACCGATTTTCTCTCTAAAAAGGCTGAGGAGCCCCAGCCAGACGCCGTTGCCTCAGCCCTTATTTTCAAGGTAGCTGCGATAGGCCCGCCTGCCTGCTTCCAATGGATCCAGCTTGACCCACTTCCATGGCAGGGGAGGGGCCTTGTCGGCCCTTATTCCCGCCATGGAATAGGCATGATTACTGAAACGACCTGAAATCCCCCCAATGAGGAGCATAGCGGACCCAGTGAGAATGCCCCGGCGGGAAAATAACGTGGCTCTTTCTCTTTGCTCTTTCATGTTGTTCTCCTCACTTGCATGGATGGTATTTTGTGGCGCCATCCCCATTTTATTTTTCTATCCTGGTAATTTTTGTGCCCTGCAGGCCAATGCCCGCCATCAGTCCCTTTTGATCGAAGAAAAATGCATAGATCTCAGATTGTAGAGTCGTAGTCGTTGCAGACGCGGCCGCACCAGTATCAACTACGACGATAGTCGGGCCGACACCAATCTCCCACCCATCACTCTTGTTGATGTACTTCACGGCCGAGTCGGTCATCAGAAAAAGCGCATACCCATATTTCTGCAGCCCTGCCTGTAGACCATAGGAGGCCTGAACGGTGTTGTAGTACCCGGCAGTCTTCCCGCCCTTGAGCAGGGCGCCCTCGCCATATTGCCCTCCAACAATAAAACCTCCCTTGACGATGGCCGGAAAGACAAGGATGCCTTTGGCCTTTTCGCCCATAATTTTTGCTGAAGGGGATTTCGCATACAGTTCTTTCAGGGCGCTGCTGACGTCACGGTTAATTTCCGCCGCGGACGCTGCCACAGCGGGATCAGGGCAAATTAGGCTGCCCGAAAAAAATACAAGCGCGAACAAAATGGATGCCAAATTAAGGTATTTCATCATTAATAATATCCTCCTTATTATTTTTTCAACTATTTGGCTTCTTTCACGAGGGGTATTTCTTGAGCGAGTTGGTAGAGCAGTGCAGCATGGATTTTGTTCTCAATCTGCTGGTAGCGCACCACTTTTACCACGGGCAAAACTTTGCGGAACTCTGAAAGGTAAGCCTTACGAAGCTTGAGCCCCAGGGTCTCGATTGCCAAAAGCTCATCAAGTAGTCTATTAGCAGTAGCATCTGTCATCTTTTCATAAGCATCCGCATATTCCTTAATCATTCTTATGGTGCGTGCGCGAAGAAGAAACAATTCATCCTGATACCGTATCCTGTTATATCTTTTCATATCCTTTCTCCTTTCATTGAGGCTCGACACAGTTGGCGCCGCCTCTTGCATTGCATAGAGCGAACCTCAGCCGTTTTGCCCAATACTCAATGGCGGCATTGGCCTCTGACCAGGAATCGAAGGCTCCCCCGCTGTATTTCTGCCCGACCCGACGATCAATCGCGGCTGCCAAAAGTTCATTGGTCTGGCTATCATTAATTTTCATCTCACCGCTGATTTCTCCAACGGCTAATGGCTTTCCAAGGGCGACATCCTTAACAATCGAAAGGCCGATGCCGATCGGGACCAGGCTCGATAGGATATTTCCAACCATTCGCTTTTTCTTGGCATCGAAAATAGCCGCCCGCACTCTGAGCGTGCCGGGGCCGGGATCTGTAACGATCTGGTAATCCTTGCCCACTTCCTGTCGAAGGAGGATTTCCATGTTGTTGACCAGTTTCTGGAGATCTCCCAGTTCTTCTTGTGATGCATCTTCGGGCTTCTGGAATTTTACAGGGTCAATAATAACCTTTGTATACTTGGCCCAATTGGCGTTTTTATTCCTATAGGTCCTTAAGCCCTGATCACCTGTTCCTTCGCTAAGCATGGAGTAGTCCCCCAGTATTCCGGTGGTTCCCACGTCCACCGTACGAGCCTGCTTGCTGGGAGCGCAACTGCTTAATGTCATACCGCCCGCCAAAACAACCGCCAACAACAACGTTATCATTTTTTGCGTCCTCATGGATCCCTCCTTAAAAAACTGAACAACCCTCGTCTAT
>DIKH01000159.1:3618-16422 GCA_002424495.1 Desulfobacteraceae bacterium UBA5623 | reverse complement strand
GATAACCCTGATAAGCGGCTCCCATGGCCGTTTTCAAAGGTTGAACCCTTAAAAAAGAGGGGATGGCTGGCTATTAAGGATGGAGAGGGAAGAAGACCGACAGGGCCTCTGGTGCGGCGGTTTGTCAGGCTTAAGCAAGGCGCAGGTCCTGAGACACTGCCGGTTCAAAGGCAAAGCTCCGCAAGGTCAAAAAATGAGATTGAATTCCTTGAAGCCGTCGGCAACGGCAGTGCAGTTCTGCTGAGTGCGCTTGCCTCCAGGTTTTCCAATGCCGCGCGCCTTGTAAACAAATGGGTAAAAACAGGCATGATTGAGACAGGCATGATGACTGTTTACAGAAACCCCGCTGGCGAGATCATAACCCAGGGGCCTCCACCCCTGGATCTCTATGATCAGCAGGTAAAGGTCCTGTCCGATATACGAAGGTGCCTTGATAAGAAAACATTTTCAACATGCCTCCTTCACGGTGTTACCGGCAGCGGAAAGACAGAGGTGTATCTCCGCGCAATTGAGCATGCGTTAGGTCTTGGCGGACAGGCGATATTGCTGACACCCGAAATATCATTGGCCGCTTACATGGAGGGGATATTCAGGTCTCGTTTAGGGGACAGGGTGTCAATCTATCACAGCGGTCTTAGCGCTGGAGAACGCTATGACCAGTGGAGGCGGATTGCAAGGGGAGAGGCTGATCTTGTCATTGGCGCACGCTCCGCCCTTTTTGCGCCGTTGCCCAGACTGGGGCTGATCATGGTGGATGAAGAGCACGACTCCGCCTATAAGCAGGATTCAGCCCCCCGTTATCAGGGCCGGGACGCGGCAGTGGTCAGGTGCAAGATGGAAAAGGCGTTGGCGATCCTGGGTTCCGGCACACCATCTGTCCAGTCATTCCAGAACTGCCTGAGCGGGAAATATCGCCTGCTTGTAATGCCTGATAGGGTCGAAAAAAGGCCACTTCCCGATATCGAGATAGTGGACATGAGGCCGCCCAAGGATAAGCCATTTAATATCGCCATCATAAGCCGCAGGCTCAAGACTGCAATCGCCGACAATCTGGCATCAGGCAATCAGACCCTGCTTTTCTTAAACCGAAGGGGCTTTCATCGCATGTATATCTGCCGGTCATGCGGCAGACCCGTAAGCTGCCCCAACTGTGATGTTGGCCTCACATATCACCTGGAAGAGGACAGGCTGGTATGCCATTATTGCGGCTTCAGTTCAGGGACACATATGATATGCCCGTCATGCGGATATCCGCGGTTGAGGGCGTACGGATTCGGAACCGAAAAGGTCGAGCAGGATCTCAAAGAACTGCTTCCGGATGCGCGGATTGCCAGGATGGATGCTGACAGCACGAGGAAAAAGGGAGAGGCAATCAGCATCCTGAAAAGATTCAGCGAGCACAAGATTGATATACTTGTGGGCACTCAGATGATAACAAAGGGCTATGATTTTCCGATGGTGACTCTCGTTGGAGTGGTTGCGGCGGATCTCTCTTTGGGATTTCCGGATTTCAGGGCGGGCGAGCGGACCTTTCAGATCCTGTCTCAGGTTGCAGGAAGGGCCGGCAGGGGCGAGCAGAGGGGCAGGGTCATTATCCAGACCTTTAACCCTGATCACTATGCCATAGATGCCGCCACAAGACATGATTTTGAGATGTTCTTTAATAAAGAGAAGGCATTAAGGGCGCAACTGGGATATCCCCCGTTTTCGCGCCTTGCCTTTTTGATGCTCAAGGGCAACAGCATGGAAGAGACCAAAGAGGCCGCCCACGCCCTGACCAGAAATATAGGGGAGGCGATAAAAAAGTGGCCCAAGAGGGGAAAAGAGATACAGGTGCTGGGGCCTGTAGAGGCCCTGGTGTCAAAGATAAAGGGAAAATACAGGTGGCAGATCCTGATCAAGGGCCGAAGCGCCTCACTCCTTCAGAATCTCCTGGAAGAGGTGGAGACCATGTCAAACAGTTTTTTGGCGTCCAGGGGTGTTTCCCTTGCCATTGATGTGGACCCTTATCAAATGGGCTGAAATCTTACTTTTTTTCAAACAGAACAGAGCAATAACCCACCACACGATCCCTGCCGCCTTCCGGGACATCGCCCGAGTTAGCGTAGCAAAGGATCTGGCAATGGTCCCCGCCGTTTGCCCTTGCGTATAGAATAGCCGTCATTACCCCACCTTTCGCGCACATGGCAGTGGCCAGGTTCGGGACAGATGAAAGCCCATCCTGCCTTGCCAGGTGGGAGAAGAGCCTTCCCGCATCAAGGTCTTTTAGCACCGCAAGAGTGGAGTTATCCACCTTAACGGCCCCATCATAGGGCGGATAGTGGGACATGTCCGTACTTGCAAGCACAAAGACCTTTTTGTCCGCCCGACCGGCAAGTATTGCATCCGCCAGTATACGGCTGTTTTTTTCTGTTGGATTTCCGAACAGGATAGGGACGACCTTAAACTGTCTGCCCTGCACTTGGACAAACGGCAGTTGGACTTCAATGGTGTGCTCAGTTGCGTGCAGCGATTGATCCGGCCTGATGCCCGGGTCAAATTCCTCCATCTTTTTTGTCATCTCCCGATCCACTTTTACCCTGCCAAGGGGCGTCTCAAAGTAATCGGCAGGGGAGGTAAAGGCGACAGCGTCCCTGTAAGTATCGTGGCCGATGATAACCAGAGTGTCAAAGGGGATGTCAAAGATAAGCTTGTGGGTGCAGGCCGCAACACCTCCGGAATAGACATAGCCTGCGTGTGGGGCAATGGCGGCCAGTATCCTGCCCTCAGGTCTTATTTCAGGGACATTATTCAGAAATGCGGTGATTGCGGCTTTGAGACGATCAGGCGAGTCGGGGTAAAACTTGCCTGCAAAGGCAGCGGCACGGACATCCTCCACTTCCCTGTCTTTACAGGATGCAGGAGAGGGGTAAAGGGCAGGAGCTATAACCATAAGAAAGAAGACAAAAAAAGGACCCAGGAAATATTTGTTCATTTGCAGCCCCCAAAAGTTCTTGCCTTATTATAGGTGGTTGGGATAAAAAGAAAAGCCCTTTTTCGTAACAGGTAGGCATTTTTCAAATCCTCTGCCTACAGGTAAGGAGGCAGAGGGAATCAGTTTATGCAACAAATTAATTTCAGGGGGTTTTCATGTTTTATGGTCTTAACTCCAGATTTATCATACGGATCATATTTCTCTCCGCTCTGGCCATTTCCGTCTTCGGGTGCAATAAAGAGATTGCAGCAGGTCCGCCTGCGCCGGATTTCTCTCTTAATGACCTTGCAGGTAACACCGTTACCCTAAAACAATATCGCGGTAGCATTGTTATTCTGGACTTCTGGGCCACATGGTGTCCGCCCTGCAGGGCGGCAATTCCTGAGCTTGTTACAATGCAGAAAAAATATAAGGACAAAAAATTTGTTGTCCTTGGGATCTCCATGGATGATCCCCACAAAGTTACCAATGAATATCTCCGGGCCTTTTCAGAAAAAATCAAGATTAATTATCCGGTGTTACGTTTTGACTTAAAGGTGTTGGAGAACTATTTCGGGACCGAGATGCCTGCCTTGCCCACATTATTCATTATTGACCGCAATGGACTGGTAAGAGATAAACAGGTGGGGTTTGATGCCGATTTTCTTGAGGGCGCTGTTGAGAGGCTTCTTCAATGATTCTAGATTTTCATACCCATGTCTTCCCCTCCGAATTCAGAAACGTCAGGGAAGCCATTTTTCCTCACGAGCCGGCGTTTAAGCTGCTGTACGACTCCCCCCGCGCAAAGATGGTGGGGGCGACTGAATTGATCAGAACAATGGATGAGGAAGGGGTTCACAGATCAGTAATATTCGGGTTTCCATGGGAAGATGAGGCCCGCTTTAAAAGGCACAATGATTATGTCATTGAATCGGTTCAACTCCATCCGGGGCGTCTGACAGGCTTCTGCTGCTTTTCGGTCATGGCCCCAGGCGCGGCCAGAGAGGCGGAACGATGCCTTAAATCCGGCCTTTCAGGTGTTGGAGAGCTTGCAGTCTATGACGCGGGCCTGACCCCTGAGGTCACCAGCGCGTTTAAGGATGTGATGAGTGTGTGTACTGGGCTTGACGTCCCTCTTATGCTCCATGTAAACGAACCAGTCGGCCACAATTATCCTGGCAAGGCCCCCATAACCTTGCACCAGATCTACCAGTTTATAAAGACTTATCCCTCAAACCGCATTGTCCTTGCCCACTGGGGAGGGGGGATTTTCTTTTTTGGCCTTCTTAAAAAAGAGGTAAAGGACGTCCTCAAAAACGTCTGGTTCGACACAGCGGCCTCGCCTTATATATACAGCCCGGATGTTTATAGGATCGCAGGCCAGATTATCGGCTTTGATAAGATCCTGTTCGGGAGCGATTATCCCCTCTTAAGACCAAAAAGGTACTTTGATGAAATGACCGCAGCAGGCCTGGCAGGCGATGCCATGGCCATGATGACGGGATTGAACGGCGAAAAGGTGTTAAATTTGAAATCTCAAATTTGAAATCTCAAATTTGTACCTATCCCCCTATTGAGGACATCTGCCCAACGACCAATTTTTCCATGTCCAGGTTGTGTCCCCTGGGTTTGTTGGAGACGGCATTTAAAAAAATCTTCCGGAGTTCTTCATCAGAGGCGCCGTTTCTCATCGGGCCTTTCAAGTCTTCTTCGTGATCAGACAGCAGACATACCCTCAGGTGTCCCTCTGATGTAAGTCTCAGCCTATTGCAGATGTGACAGAAATGTTCTGTCAACGGGCTAATAAAGCCGATCTCACCCTGCGCCCCATCGTATTTAAATCGCTCTGCCGGTCCGTCAAGCCTGGCCTTTGAAATGGGGATAAGTCTGCCAAGCTCACTAAGCCGGGCCTTGATCAGGGTGTTGGGCAGAAAGTTAGTCCGGATATCGAATTTTACGGTGCCGAGCGGCATATGTTCTATGAACCTGATGTGATATGGATATTTAAAGGTCAGCCTGGCAAAATCAAGTATCTCATCATCATTAAGCCCCTTGAGAGGGACCATGTTTATCTTAATGGGATTAAACCCCATCTGCCTTGCCAGCTCAATGCCTTCCCAGACCAGATCAAAGCCATCAAAGCCTGTTATCCTGATATATTTTTCCCTGTCCAGGGTATCCAGACTGACATTTATCCTCTTTATGCCCGCTGACTGGATTTTTTCGAGATTGTCCCTGAGATAGATGCCATTGGTTGTGAGGGAAAGCTCACTTAGCCCGGGGATAGCCGACAACTGAGATATGAATTCGTATACGCCCTTCCTGACGAGAGGCTCCCCCCCTGTCAGGCGGACCTTATTGATGCCCAGGCCCACGGCTATTACTGCAAGACGATGGATCTCTTCATAGGAGAGGATATCATCGTGGCTCAGTTTGGTAAGTCCTCCGGCAGGTGTACAATAAATGCACCGCAGATTGCACCTGTCGGTGATCGAGATTCGCAGGTAATTAAGATGACGGTTGTATTTATCTATCAATAGCGGGTGATTATCTTCCATAACCACCTTAAATATCTGAATCAGGCCTGATAGTCAAATAATTCAGCCTGTCGGACAGTCTTGAAAATGAAAGAGCTGTGTCCTATTATAGTCAAAAAATGATGCAAAAAATGGCGCCATGCACTAGCCCCTTAACCCTTTTTCCATTTGAGGAAATTATGCATTACATCTTCCTGACAACAGCCCGTCTTATCCTTTTGTTTATCATACTGTGCTCGTTCGGTTGTTACCCGGCACTCAAAAAAGAGGCCTTACTGCCGGAAGATTCCCTCACACCCATTCGGTGTTTCTACCCGAGCTTTAGCGATGATATGGATCTTGGCTCCCTTAAGATGGTGATTGAAAGAAACCTTGTGTATCTTAAGCGGATTAATCCTGAAACTGTCTTTAAGTATGGACCCCACTCGTTCACATGCACACAGGTCCGGGAGAGTCAGGAGGCCTTTTTGGCGCTTATAACCACGAACCATGATTGGAGACAACTGGATAAAGAGATCAGAAAACACTTCATGGTCTACCGGGCCACTGGCAGGCCAGGCAACAGCAATGTGCTTTTCACCGGCTATTTTGAACCTGTTTATGATGCGAGACTGACCCCTGATGATAAGTTCAAATACCCGTTGTATCGAAAACCAGATGATCTGGTGCGAATTGATCTATCTCAATTCAGCGAACGACTCAAGGATGAAAAAGTCACCGCCAGGATCGAGGGAAACCAGGTCCTTCCCTATTACACCAGGCATCAGATAGAGATCGAGAAAGCCCTTAAGGGCAGGGGCCTTGAAATCGCGTGGCTGCGTGATCCCCTGGATGTGGCCTTTCTCCAGATCCAGGGCTCGGGCAGGCTGAATTTACCTGGTGGAAAGACCATGCGTGTGGGCTACCTTGCGTCAAACGGAAGGGCCTATCGTAGCATAGGAAACTATATGCTTCAAAAGGGGTTCCTGGCCAAAGAAAAGGTGTCCATGCAGGAGATCCGCAGGTATCTGTCCGATCATCCTGAGGTGAGAGAAGAGGTGCTGAGCAGCAATCCGTCATATGTGTTTTTCCGGATCCTGGAATCAGAGCCGGTCGGCAATATCAATATTCCACTTGTGCCAGGCAGATCCATTGCCTTGGATGCAAAAGTGTTTCCAAAGGGGGCGCTTGCCTTTATGACATGCAAAAAACCGGACGTTGATAATGACAACAATATTACAGGATGGAGGGAGTTTTCCCGTTTTGTGATGAACCAGGATACAGGAGGGGCCGTAACCGGGGCAGGCAGGGCCGATCTTTTCTGGGGCTGCGGCCCATATGCGGAAATAGCCGCAGGACATATGAAGCATGAAGGCGAGTTGTATATGCTGATTAAAAAGTATTAGAAAACAGGGTAGTTACTCAGAATACAGGAGCCAGGATCAAGTAGTCAGAATGAAAAAGAACTCAAATATCATCCTGATTGGAATGCCCGGATCCGGAAAGAGTACTGTCGGTGTTATACTGGCCAAGCAGACCGGCCGGGACTTTGTTGATACCGACGTGATCATCCAGACATTGCAGGGACGATCCTTGCAGGATATAGTTGATCAAGAGGGCTATATGGCCCTGCGCAGGATAGAAGAAAAAGTATTGCTCGAACTTACTCTCTCAAATCATGTCATAGCAACAGGCGGAAGCGCTGTTTACAGTGAAACGGCCATCAGTCATTTGAAGTCAGACGGGGTTGTTGTGTTCCTCGATGTGGACCTTTGGCGTCTGGAGTCAAGGGTTCGTGATTTCGGGTCAAGGGGTCTTGCCAGATCGCCGGGCCAGGGCTTTGACGATTTATATAAAGAGAGGTTTCCACTTTACAGAAAGTATGCCGACATTGTGATAAGGTGCGGGGATCAGTCTCATGAAGGGGTTTGCGCCATGATTGTTTCTATCTTAAGGCATCCCTGAATTCCTCTGCCACCTTCATGAGATTTTCAGTCCAGGCCGAGGCAAGCGGGTCAGCAAACACGACCCTGCATCCGGATGCCTCCGCTATTGTCCGGGCGCTTTTTGCAGAAAACTGGGGCTGGACAAAAATAGCCTTCACCCCCATTTTTCTTGCATTGATTATAAGGTCATGAAGATCCTTGGCCTTCGGCTCTTTTCCCTCTATTTCAACAGGGATCTGTTCAAGACCGTATTCCTGTGCAAAATAGCCCCATGAAGGGTGATGGGTCATGAATCTGCCGCCCCCTTTTCCCGAAAAAATATCCCTGATCTTAAGATCAAGATCGGTCAGTTCTTTTACAAAGACCTTATAATTGGCCTCATACACTGCCTTGTTTTGGGGATCTGCCCTTACAAGCGCATCCAGAATATTTCCGGCCTGGATAATGACCAAGGCAGGGCTGAGCCATATGTGAGGATCTGCAACCACATGCTTACCTTCTTCATGGTGATTCTCTCCCTCACAATGGTGGTCCTTCATTTCTATCTTTTCCACACCTTCTTCTGTGTGGACAATGGTCATTTTCGCATTGGCGCTTTGAAATCTTTTTAACCACACATCCTCAAAAGGGACGCCTATGGCAAAATATAACACGGCCTTTTCTAACTCAATCATCTGCCGGGGCTTGGGCTCATAGGTGTGGGGGCTGGCGCCCGGAAGGACCATTACAGTGACATCAATAAAGTCACCGCCGATTTTTTTAACAAAGTATTTCTGAGGCTCGATGCTGACAACGGCCTTTAGCGGGCCGGAGGCAAGGGCGGCTGATGACGAAAAGGCTGCTAAAAAAACCGTGACGCAAATGATGTGAAACAAATAATTAAACATGCCATCATCCCTGCTGATGTTCTTTGCGCAAGAGATCATTTACGGTCTTTACCGGATTAAACGTGATGATCGGCACCTCTACAAATATTGTAATCCACCCGGCCATTGCCCCGTTCCACAGTCCTGGATGTTCCAGCGCCTTGAGTTCTCTGCCATTTTGTGATTTTTCCGAGATGAATACCGCGCTTTTGTCCACATATCGTCTAAGGTTAAACGGCCTTTTTTGAAAGTCCCTGATTCCTGCCACAATATCCACAGGATTAAAGTGTGTGGAAGATGCCAGGATATCCTGCTGGCTTTCGGATCCGGGGTCAATCTGGGCGGACTCCACAATCTGGACAGAGACCTCGCCATCTCGGGCGCGCACCCAAAATGGCCCTCCTCCCGGTTCGCCCTGGTTCCTGACCAGTCCGCAGACCCTGATGGGCCTGTTGAGTCTGTTTTTTAAGTATGCAACCTTTTCCCCGGTTGAGGCGGTTTCCAGGGCCTGAGGGATATGAAGACAAAGATCCTTCTTCATAAAGGTCATTATTTCAGTTGGCAATGAATCATCGGCAATTGCCCCGGTCAGTTTCTCCATGTAGCTGAAAATCCTGTCCTGCAATGCAATCAGGCAGCCTCCAAGGATCTTTTTCCACCTGACCGTATGGGACTTGAGCCTGTCCGGAACCACATTGTCTATATTCTTTATAAAGACAATGTCCGCATCCAGGTCATTTAAATTTTCTATCAGAGAGCCGTGTCCTCCCGGACGAAACAGGATCTGACCATTTTCATCCCTGAAAGGGTTGTTATCACGGTCTGCTGCAATGGTATCGGTTGATTTTTTCTGAACAGAAAAGGTCACATCAAAAAAGACCTGGTATCGTTGCTCGTAATGTGCCCTTACCTTTTCAAGAAGGGATATGAATCCTTCCCTGTGCTCGGTGGAGACAGTAAAGTGTAAACGGCAGCGGTTTTCCTGATCAGCTACATATGAAACCGCCTCGGCCAGGTGCTCTTCAAATGCGGTCCGCGCCCCTTCACGATACCAGTGGAACCTGAGCAGACCCTTTGGGAGGTTGTTGTAATCAAGGCCTGGCTTACCCACCAGGAAATGGATAATATCTCTGAATCTGCCCTCCTTTATTAGCGAATGAATCTGGATACCATTTTCCGCCATCACAGATTTTAAGTCTTCAAAAAATGCAAAGGCATTGAGACCGGTAATGAACTTCAAGAGTGCCTTTTTATCATTTTGCCCGGCAAGCGCCTCCTTTTCAACAGAGTCAAGCAGGATTTCCTCCTCTTTATTCAGCCCGTTTTGAAGGACCTTGAACATCCTCGATGCCGCCCCTGATGCAGGGACAAATTTGACAAAATGACATCTACTGACTTTGTTATCATATATTTCAATCAGTTCCTGCTCCTTATCATGTTCAATAAGTCTGATCCCATCGCCCAGCTTGCACGGCCGGATAAGTTCCATGAATGGAGTCTGCGTGAACACCTCAAGCTGCCTTAACACCTCTTTGAGCTCAAGGCCATGCCCCCTTATTTGTCTTAGGTCCTCCTCTGAAAAGATATCTGCCTGAATCATCACATGCCTCGTTGAAATTGAAAGCAATATTGAGCTTGTAGACCAACAACCGATTTTTTTATGGAATTCTAGTAAAATATCATTATAATAATAAATCAAATTTTTACAGTTGAAAATTCCTTAGGGCGTACGCAAAAATAATTTGGCTTAATTGGCACCCGCATTCAGTTCAGATCCGGCCAGGATATGGGACGCCAAGAGGCCAAACTTTTTCCTGTACGCGCCCTTAATTAAGTTTACGGAGGAACATATTGAATCAATTCTATAAAAACCTTGCCCTCTGGCTTGTGATCACCCTGATGATGGTCATGCTCATCCATATCTTCAGGCAACCCGACAGGGGCGCCTCTGTCATCAGCTATAGCGATTTTCTCAGCATGGTGGAGGCAGAAAGCATAATCCATGTAACAATTCAGGGGGACAATATTACAGGTATGTCAGCCAATGGGCTTTTTAAGACCTATAGCCCAAAAGACCCTGAGCTGATACAACTCTTGAGAAGCAAAGGAGTTAAAATCACAGCAAAACCCGAAGATGATTCGTCATGGTTCCAGGTGTTCGTGGGCTGGATTCCCATGCTCCTCTTGATCGGCGTATGGGTGTTTTTCATGCGCCAGATGCAGGTGGGGGGCGGCAAGGCGCTGTCGTTCGGCAAGAGCAGGGCCAGACTGATGAGCGATTCCCAGCAAAAGGTCACCTTTGCTGATGTGGCAGGTGTTGACGAGGCAAAAGAAGAGCTGGAAGAGATAATTGACTTTCTCCGTGACCCCAAGAAATTCACCAGACTTGGCGGAAGGATACCAAAAGGGGTCCTCCTGGTCGGCTCTCCCGGTACAGGCAAGACTCTCCTTGCCAGGGCCATATCAGGTGAGGCCGATGTACCGTTTTTCAGCATCAGCGGCTCTGATTTTGTCGAGATGTTCGTGGGTGTAGGGGCATCAAGGGTCAGAGACCTGTTCGCCCAGGGCATCAAAAACGCCCCCTGTATTATATTTATAGATGAGATTGACGCTGTGGGACGTCATCGCGGTGCTGGCCTTGGGGGAGGCCATGATGAGAGGGAACAGACCCTCAACCAGCTCCTTGTAGAGATGGACGGGTTTGAATCAAATGAGGGGGTGATATTGATTGCCGCCACGAACAGGCCCGACGTGCTCGACCCGGCGCTTCTCAGGCCCGGACGATTTGACCGCCAGGTGGTGGTGCCGGTCCCGGATTTAAAAGGCAGGGAGGGGATATTAAAGGTCCATATCAAACAGAGACTGGTCTCGGATAATGTGGACGTCACTGTCCTTGCAAGAGGAACACCAGGCTTTACAGGCGCTGACCTTGAAAACATGGCAAATGAGGCGGCGCTGCTTGCCGCAAGACGCGGAAAAGATAGAATCGAGATGGAGGAGTTTGAAGAGGCAAAGGACAAGGTGATGATGGGTGCGGAGCGAAGGACCATGATCATCAGTGATGATGAAAAAAGGCTTACCGCCTATCATGAATCAGGTCATGCCCTGGCCGCCAGGCTGCTCCCAAAGACCGATCCAATACACAAGGTGACCATTATCCCCAGAGGAAGGGCCTTGGGCCTGACCCAGCAGCTTCCTATGGATGAAAAACACACACATCCCAAGGACTATCTGCTAAATACCATTGCCATATTGATGGGTGGAAGGGCCGCAGAGGAGATTGTCCTGCATACTCAGACAACAGGCTCTGGAAACGATATTGAGAGGGCATCGACTATAGCCAGAAAGATGGTCTGCGACTACGGTATGAGTGATGAGCTTGGCCCTTTGAGCTTTGGAAAGTCGGACGAGCAGATTTTCCTGGGCAGAGAGATTGCTCAGCACAGGGATTACAGTGAACAGACAGCTGAAAAGATTGATATGGAGGTCAGAAACATAGTGACAGGCTCTTACAACAGGACTTGTCAGTTGATTAACGACAATATTGAGACACTGCACAACCTGGCCAATGCGCTGCTTGAAAGAGAAACTCTGACCGGTTCTGATATTGACGAAATAATGGCGGGGATAGAAAAGAATAAAAACACCCCTCCAGGGCAGGAGATGGTTAAGGGGGCCTCTTCCCAAGAGAATTGAAAGATGCATTTTACGTTGAGCTGGCCGGGTCATACCCTTAATCTGGGAAAAAGGACCCATGTGATGGGGATCTTGAATGTTACACCGGATTCCTTTTCAGATGGAGGCCGCTACCTGGAAGTGGACAGGGCCGTGGGACACGGCATTAAAATGGCAGGTGACGGGGCAGATATTATTGATATAGGTGGTGAGTCCACAAGGCCCTTTTCCAGAAAGATATCTGTTGATGAGGAACTGGATCGTGTAATTCCAGTCATAGAAGCCCTTTCAAAGGAAGTTTCAATCCCCATAAGCATTGACACCTATAAGGCAGGAGTTGCAAAAGAGGGTCTCAGGGCCGGGGCATCAATTGTTAATGATATAAGCGCGCTGAGATTTGATCCGGATATGGCCTCGATTGTAGCCAGTGAAGATGTCCCCCTTGTGCTGATGCACATGAAAGGCACCCCGGAAAATATGCAGGAAGATCCCTCCTATGCTGATGTCATAGAGGAGAT
The DNA here is from genome assembly GCA_002424495.1 of Desulfobacteraceae bacterium UBA5623. Taxonomy (GTDB): domain Bacteria; phylum Desulfobacterota; class DSM-4660; order Desulfatiglandales; family Desulfatiglandaceae; genus UBA5623. The sequence goes on along the minus strand of DIKH01000159.1, from coordinate 3,948 downwards.
TTCAGACTTTTTTAATCACGCGATAAAGGCTGCTGTTAAGGCCGGCGTAAGACAGGACCTGATTATCATAGACCCAGGCATAGGGTTTGGAAAGACATTTGATCACAATATTCAAATCATAAGGGGGCTCAACCAATTCCTGGGACTGAACAGGCCTGTTTTATTGGGCCCCTCCAATAAGGCCTTCATAGGTCACATCCTGGATGCCGGGCCAACCCAAAGGGACACCGGAACCATGGCGGCAATCGCCTACGCCGTGATTAATGGGGCGCATATTGTCAGGGCGCACAATGTAAAAAAGGCCGTGGAGACGGTCAGGGTAATAGATGC
>DIKH01000159.1:2846-3606 GCA_002424495.1 Desulfobacteraceae bacterium UBA5623 | reverse complement strand
GAATGCTTTTTTGTATTGATATAGGCAATACGAACATTGTCCTGGGTGTGGCGGACAAGGGAAAGATCCTAAAGTCATGGCGTATCAGGACTGAACGGGACATAACCACTGATGAACTCGCGATAATGTTAAACGCCCTTTTCAGGTCCGGGAATATAAAACCTGCAAGGATTACAGATGTAATAATCTCCTGTGTCGTTCCCCCGCTCCTGGACACATTTGCGAAGTTTTCCCAAGGCTATTTTGACGCAAAACCCCTGGTTGTCGGCCCGGACATCAAAATAGGCATGCCGGTGCTCTATGATAACCCCAAAGAGGTTGGGGCTGACCGTATAGTCAATGCAATAGCCGCTTACGAAAAATACCACACCGGCCTGATCGTGGTTGATTTCGGCACGGCTACTACATTTGACTACGTATCGAAGGATGGCTCTTATATCGGCGGAGCCATCTCGCCAGGTATGGTACTCTCCTGCGAGGCATTGTTTCAGAAGGCCTCAAAACTACCGAGGGTGGAGATATTTTCACGGCCAAAGAGTGCTATTGCAAGGGATACCGGCAACAGCATGAATGTTGGTATTGTATTCGGTTACGCCGGACTGGTGGACGGGATCGTAAAAAGGATGAAAAAAGAGTCGGGGGAAAAGCTCACAGTCGTTGCTACAGGCGGGCTTGCGCCTCTTATCTGTGATGTATCCGAGACGATTGACCATGTTGAAGAGTCTTTGACCATTGAGGGATTGATGATAATTTTTGATAG
>DIKH01000159.1:2648-2798 GCA_002424495.1 Desulfobacteraceae bacterium UBA5623 | reverse complement strand
AAGTCCTGAAAAGCCCATCATGTACAAAAAAGACTTCTATGTAATAAAACCACCGAGGCTGGCAAGGGGCGATCACATAGGAGTGATCTCCCCTGCCGGCCCTGTTGAGGAATCTGACCTGAAGCAAGGTTTAGACATCCTGGAACAGTC
>DIKH01000159.1:1635-2634 GCA_002424495.1 Desulfobacteraceae bacterium UBA5623 | reverse complement strand
CCGGATACCTGGCCGGCACGGATGAAGACAGGTTGTCCGATCTTAACGCAATGCTTGAAGATGATGAAATAAAGGCGGTTTTCTGCGGCAGGGGCGGATACGGGAGCATGAGGATACTTGACAGGATCCGTTATGATCTGATCGTTAAAAATCCAAAGATCCTGGTGGGCTATAGTGACATTACCGCCCTTTTGATGGCGGTGCACGTCAAGACCGGGATGATCGTATTTCATGGCCCCATGGTTCGTACCCTTGGCTTGTCAGATCAGGGAAACTGGCAGAGTCTCATCAGGCTATTGACCTCTGACGGGCCGGTCAACATGGATCTTTCCGGATGTTCAATACTGGCGCCTGGCAGGGCGACAGGTCCCTTGATAGGCGGCAATCTAAGCCTTCTCTGTCATCTCTTGGGCTCCAGGTTTATGCCGTCTCTTGATGGATGCATCTTATTCATTGAAGACACGGGGGAGCCTCTCTACAGACTGGACAGGATGCTGACCCATCTGTCGCTTTCCCGGGTGTTGGATGGGATTTCAGGCATCATTGCGGGCGGGTTTGAGGGATGCCCGGATGTCTCACAAATTAATACCCTCCTTACCGGTATCGCATCAGCCCTTAAAATCCCACTGGTTGCAGATTTTCCCTTGGGCCATGGGGAAAAAAACATTGCCCTGCCCATAGGCATGTTGGCCTGTCTTGATACGGATCTTATGACGCTGACGACACAGGAAGCGTGCGTCATATGAATGGGCCTGACAACCTCGCCGCACTAAGGGGCTGGATCAATAGTGGTGTAAAGGCTGTCAGCATCACAGGGCTTTCAGGATCTCTTGAGTCCTACTTTTTTTCGCAGCTTGTTTCTGAACTCAAAAGGCCAAGCCTTGTCATCCTACCGGAAAAAAAAGAGGCGCAAAGGTTTTATCACGAACTGTCCTTTTTTCTGTCTGCTGAAGACAACCTGACTCAATCAGGGAAAATGCGTCTCTATGAATTTCCCCC
>DIKH01000159.1:0-1610 GCA_002424495.1 Desulfobacteraceae bacterium UBA5623 | reverse complement strand
CGCCTCAAGTCCCTGTATGCCCTAATGACAGAGGCGGATACTGTTGTAGTCACATCCCTTGAAGCGGTCTTATACAGGATACTGCCGAAAGAGGCCCTGGTTAAGTCCCTCGAATACCTTGAGACAGGGGAAGAAGTGGACAGGGAGCGACTCATGAGGACACTTGAGATCAACGGCTACCAACGTGTATCAATAGCAGAGGAGCTCGGAGACTACTCGGTTAGGGGTGGGGTCATTGATATCTATTCTCCTGTTTATCCCATGCCTGTCCGGCTTGAATTCTGGGGAGACCGCCTGGAATCTATCCGTCAATTTGATCCCTTGAGCCAAAGGTCACAGGGACATATGGATGAGATGGTCCTTTTGCCGGCAAGCGAGATAATAATGGATGAGTCTGCTGTTAAAAGGGCCAGGTCCATGGGCAGGCTCCCCAAGACCCAGAAAGACGGCATGGGCTTTCCAGGCCAAGAGGCATGGATCTCCCATTTCTATAAAGGTCTTGACACGATCTTTAAGTATCTCCCCTCGAACGGTCTTATTACTGTCATTGACATACAACGTGCAGGCGCCGTGTCAAAGAGGGTGGCTGAGAGGTTTCAAAAAGATGTCGAGAGATACCAAAAAGAGGCGGCAGAAAGGGGCATCCCTTTCCCCCACATTGAAGACAGCCTTGCGCCCTATGAAGAACTAGCTGAGAGCCTTGAACTCTGGCACAGGCTTGAATTAAGCGAGATTGATCTGTCCGCTGATGACGCCCAACAGAACAAGATCCACATCAAGGGAAATTTTTTTCTGGATGATGATCTAAGCCTCTGGTTTACCGGCAAGGGCAGGGTCTCCTTGGCCCCTTTGGCGGAAAAGATCTCCAAATGGCTTGAGACCAAGGCCAGGGTTGTCCTTGTCAGTCGCACCGAGCAGCAGGCGGACCGCGTAATAAAGATACTGAAAAACTACGATGTCCAGGTCGGCCAGGTAGTACAGTGCTGGGCAGAAACGCCTGTAGGCCCTGGGCTGACTGTCTGCATCGGCAGGCTGTCAAAGGGCTTTACATGGCCTGACATCGGCCTGCACGTAATAAGCGAGGACGAGATCTTCGGCCCCAAAAAGGGCACGGCAAAACGAGAAAAGACAAAGAGGGACGGCATTAACTGGTCCAGTTTCAGCCAGCTTAAGGCAGGAGACTTTGTCGTGCATGAAGAACATGGCATTGGCAGGTACGAAGGCCTGTTAAATATGGAAATAAGGGGTAAGGCCAATGACTTTGTCGTCATCGAATATGCCGATAATGCAAGGCTTTACATCCCTGCCGACAGAATCAATATAGTCCAAAAATATGCAGGGGCGGATGAAAGAAGCCCTAAGCTTGACCAACTGGGCGGACGCTCTTTTGATGTTGCAAAGGAAAAGGCGAAAAACTCCGTCAAGAGGATTGCAAGGCAACTCGTGGAACTATACGCCTTGAGAAGCCATCGAAAGGGTAATACCTTTTCCTTTCCCGACAACTACTTCAGGGAATTTGAGGCCACATTTGAACATGAAGAGACCCCGGATCAGATCAAGGCGATTGAAAGCGTCATGGACGATATGACATCGGACAAGCCCATGGACAG
>DIKH01000006.1 GCA_002424495.1 Desulfobacteraceae bacterium UBA5623 | reverse complement strand
CTCTGTCCAATAGCGGTGAAACAGAGGAATTGAATATGCTGGTTCCTATCATACGTAAAGAGGGATGTTTTGTTATTGCCATGACAGGTAACAAAGCATCTTCTCTGGCAAAACACAGCGACCTTGTTATTGATGTGGGTGTAGAAAAAGAGGCCTGCCCTTTAGGTCTTGCTCCCACAGCCAGCACAACAGCTCTTCTTGCCATGGGTGATGCACTGTCTGTTGTTTTGATAAATAAAAAAAAATTTACATCCGTTGATTTTCAAAAGTTTCATCCCGGAGGGAAGCTTGGGCAGAGGCTTTCGAGCAAAGTAGAAAATATTATGCTCAAAGGCGAGGCTGTCCCTATGGTTTTAGATGATGTGTCAATGTATGAAGCTGTCAAAGTTATCGATCGGTTCAAGTTGGGGGCCGTACTTGTGATAAAAAAAGACAATATTTTGTCAGGAATAATTACAGACGGTGATTTAAGACGTCTTCTTGTCGGGAAGAAAAACATGAATCAACTTGCAGCAAAAGATATCATGACAAAAGATCCTCGAACCGTACATTTTGATTCTTTGGCATATGATGCATTAAATATTATGGAAAGGTATCTGATTACCGTTCTTCCCGTGACAAATTCCAGTGGAAAGCTTGAAGGGATTTTGCATCTGCACGATATCCTTGGCAAAGGCGAATTTAAGTTTAATGGGGCGTAAGGATATCATTTTTTATAAAAGAGGTTTTTATGAATAGACCATTAGATGGGATTAGGGTTGTTGAATGTGCCATATTCCATGCGGGGCCTGGCGCTTCAGCGATCATGGGAGATATGGGTGCGGAAGTGATAAAAATAGAAGCACCCGGAATTGGAGATCCGCTCAGAGGATTGATGCGTATCGGAAGTATTCCTTTTGAACTTCCTGGAGGAAGAAATATATTTTTTGAGGGCTCAAACAGGAATAAAAAGAGTATTACAGTGGATCTGATGACGGACAAAGGGCAAGAAATTGTTCAAAAGCTTGTAATGAGTGCAGACGTTTTTGTAACCAATATGCGACGGCCTGCAGTTAAGAAAATGAAAATTTCTTATAATGATTTCCGCAAGATCAACCCAAAGCTTATTTATGCATCGGTTTCAGCATATGGTGACAAGGGTCCTCAGCGGGATCAGGGAGGGTTTGACTATCAGGGCCAGGCAAGATCCGGCCTAATGTATTCAATGGGTGAAGAAGGTATGCCGCCGATTGGCTGTCAGTTTGGTCTGGTTGATCAGGCAACGGCCTTTAATGCCAGCCATCAGGTTCTTGCAGCCCTTTTGGCCAGGGAACGTTTTGGTGGTATGGGGCAGGAAATAAGTGTCTCTATATTGGGTTCGTCAATGAATATGCTGTATTTGAATATTCTTATCGAACTTGTTACAGGAAGGGAAGTGCCGCGACATAAACGAACCATTGAACATCCAATGAGAAATCACTACCAATGTAAGGACAGCAGATGGTTGATGATGACACTGACGCCTCCTGAAAGACATTGGGAACCTTTGTGCGAAGCCTTGGAACATCCGGAGCTGTTGAATGATGAGCGATTTGCTACGGATGATAAAAGACTTGAGAATGCTGAACTTCTTGTTTCAATTTTTGACAAGATCTTTAAAACGAAATGCTGTGATGAATGGCTGAAAATTTTTTCAAAATACGATCTTTTTGGCTGTGCAATCAACAGGCTCAGTGAGCTGAAAAATGATTCTCAGATCATTGAGAATAATTATATCGTTGATTTTGAGCATCCTGTCGCTGGAAAGATAAAAATTCCTGGATTCCCGGCTCATTTCAGTGAGTGTGATATAAGGACAATATCTGCTGCTCCTAAACTGGGTGAACATACAGACGAAATACTTTCAGAAATTTGTGGCTATTCCCAAGACGAAATAAAAGCTATGAGAGAAGAAGAGGTTATTTGAAACAAGTATTGAATACCTAACCATGGTTTCTTTTTCAGTTATGCCCTTTTAGGTTCAATCAATATCAATAGCGTATGGCCTTTTTTAAATATGGTCACTGAATACAAGGAACCAGACATTAAGGAGGAAGGTGATGTTTAAGACAAAGATTACGGAAATGCTGAAAATAAAGTACCCGATAATTGGTGGTACGATGATGTACATTACTACGCCTGAATTAGTTGCATCTATTTCCGAGGCCGGAGGTCTTGGAATACTTGCCTCTGCAATGTACACCACCAAAGAGCAACTCGCTTGCGCAATCAATCGGGTCAGAGAACTGACCGACAAACCGTTTGCGGTTAACATTAACCTTTTTCCTATGAAGCGACCTGTAGATAACAAAGAGTATGTAAAGGTATTGGCAGACCAAAAAGTAAAGATTATCGAAACATCCGGACATTCGGCTCCAGTTGAGTTGTCTAAAGGTTTTAAAGATGCGGGGATGATCTGGATGCATAAGTGTGTTGGGGTTCGCTATGCACTTAAAGTCCAAGAGGTTGGTGCCGACATCGTCACTGTTGTCGGATACGAAAATGGCGGGGCTACAGGAAGGCTCGATATTGGCACACTTGTTCTTGTTCCGTCTGTTGTGGATGCTTTACAGATACCGGTGATTGGCGGAGGCGGCATTTCCGATGGCCGTGGTTTCTTAGCGGTGCTTTCACTGGGGGCGGAAGGGGTGATTATAGGCACCCGCCTTATGGCCACTAAAGAATGCCTTATTCATGAAAACCTTAAACAGGCACTTCTTAATGCAACTGAAATGGATACCATGCTTGTTATGCGGTCTATTAATGCCACGCACCGGGTTTGGTCCAATCCCGCTGCTCAAAAATGTGCAGACCTTGAGACAAAAGGGGCAACCATGGCTGAGATTCTTGGCGTTGTTTCCGGTGAAAACGCTCAACAGATGTATAATAGTGGAGATATTAATAAAGGAATTGTATCCTGCGGGCAAGGGGTTGGTTTAATCCATAATATACCCACAATAAAGGAACTTTTTATTCAGATCATCGCACAAGCCACCGAAGTTACATCCAGACTTGCAAAAAGTTAAAGGATCAAAGCTGGTAAGGCGCTGGGTATAAAAAATTACTCCAAAACTTTCCAGTGCCTATGGGATCTCATCATATCTTGAGACCTTTGCAAAACGTCCCCTTTCGCCCAATTAGCGCTTCGCTTCACTAAAGTGCCTGTGTCAAGCTCAAATTTTGCACGAAGTGCATTTTTTCAAGCCGTAAGGC
>DIKH01000329.1:1822-5439 GCA_002424495.1 Desulfobacteraceae bacterium UBA5623 | reverse complement strand
GGGAAACGCATAAGCAAGTGCTGGGCGAGATCATGAGAGGAAGTAGCTATAACATGATTTACGGGAGAAAATAAGGAGGGATTTATTTTTATGGCGGGGATATGCGCATATGGTGCTTATGTGCCATTCTATAGGTTAAGCCGTGCGGAAATAGCCGTCGCAACCGGCGGTTTTGCACAGCCCGGCGAGAAAGCTGTGGCGAATTTTGATGAAGATAGCCTTACTATGGCCGTAGAGGCTGGGCGAAATTGCTTGACTAATTATAGTGAGTTTGCTTATCCGAAGGTCGATGGGCTGTTTTTTGCTACTACCACCAGCCCTTTTCGAGAAAAGCAAGCGGCTGTGACAATTGCCACGGCTGTGGATTTGCCCCGGGAAGTAGTCACCATGGATTGTACTGGTACCTTGCGGTCAGGCACCCTGGCTCTGAAATGCGCCATGGATGCCGTCAACGCGGGCACGGCGAAAGAGGTTTTGGTAATAGCTTCTGATTCCCGCCTGGGCTATCCACAATCTAACTGGGAGCAAAACTTTGGCGATGGAGCGGCTGCCTTGCTTGTAGGGAATAGTGATGTAATTGCCGAAATTGAGGGTTTTTATACGGTGGCCGATGAGTTTACTGATCTGTGGCGCCGTCAAGAAGACGATTTTGTTCATTCCTGGGAGGAGCGTTTCATCCTGACCGAGGGATTCCAACGAGTTATGTCGGAAGCGATTGGCGCAGTATTGACAAAATATAACTTAACGCCTAAAGATTTTAGTAAAGTCGTTTACAGTGCTCCTACTGAGCGGGCGCATGCTGACATTGCCCGCCGGTTGAAATTTGACCCCAGAACCCAGCTTCAGGATCCTTTATTTAAAAAAATGGGTCATTCCGGAACGGCAGCCCCATTTTTACAACTAGCGGCGGCCCTGGAGGAAGCAAAACCGAACGACAGGATTTTACTGGCCAGTTACGGAAACGGCTGTGATGTTTATATTTTGAGGGTGACCGAGCAAATTAAAAAAGTAAATAAATCCCTGAGCGTAAAAAAGCAGTTGACTACGAAAAAGATGTTGGTGAACTATTACCAGTACCTCAATATCCGCAACCTGATACCAAAGGAACCGACGCGCCAGCCGTCGATCCATCCCCCAGCGACTGTAACGTGGAGGGAACAAGAATCTCTTTTAAGATTTCGCGGGAGCAGGTGCAAGAAGTGTGGAGATGTTCAATATCCGGTTCAGCGTTTGTGTTCAAAATGCCACAGTAAAGATGAATACGAAACCGTAAGGCTTGCCGATCAAAAAGCAACAGTTTTTTTGGCAAGCGTTGATACGTTAGGTTACGGGGCAGAAACCGAACCCTTGTGGGCGATTGTGGACTTTCCGGAGGGGGGCAGGACGAGAATCCAGGTTGCGGAAGCAACTTTTGAAGATGTTCCGCAAGGTGCTGTCTTAGAAATGACCTTTCGAAAGTTTATTCGCCAGGGAGATGTTCCGGTATATTTCTGGAAAGGCAGATTACCAAGGTAAGGAGGCGAGAAGATGAGTATAAAAGATAAAGTGGCAATAATCGGTACAGGTTGCTCAAAATTTGGCGAAAACTGGAGTCAAGGTACCGGTGATATGCTGATTGACGCTGTTTACGAAGCCCTCGAGGATGCAAATGTGGAACTAAAAGACATTCAGGCCGGCTGGGTGGGGACAATCCTGGGAGGCTACAGTGGCTCAGTTTTAACTGAGCCGTTGCAGTGGAACGGGGCGCCAGTGACCAGAGTGGAAAATAATTGTGCTTCTCCTATCGACGCTTTCAGGTGCGCCTGTTTTGGGGTGGCTTCCGGGATGTATGATATTGTTTTGGTTGCCGGTGTGGAAAAATGCAAGGACACGGGGACGGGAGCGCTTACCTTTCCGTACGGATTTCACCCGGTATACGGCTATGTCCAGGCCCCATCTGCGTACGGCATGGCCGCCCAAAGTTATTTTCAGAAGTATGGGATCAGTAGCGAAGAGGGGAAAAGGACGCTGGCCAAGATAGCCGTTAAAAATCATCATAACGGAACCTTTTCGCCAAAGGCACACTTTCAACGGGAAATTACCATTGAGCAGGTTCTCAACGCCCCGATTATCGGATCGCCCCTGGGTTTGTTTGATTGCTGCCCGACGACTGATGGAGCAGCAGCCGCGATTATCTGTCGGGCTGACCTGGCCAAAAGCTTTCGTGACGATTACGTTTTGGTTAAGGCACTCGGATTATCTGTAGGGCACAGAGATCTTTATTCAGGAAAGACAAAAAGTGCCGAAGAATTTGACTATACCTTTTGGGAAGAAACGGAAATCGCCGCCGGGCAGGTTTATAGTCAACTGGGAATAAAAAACCCCCGCCAGGAAATTAGTGTGGCCAGCGTTCACGATTGTTTTACGATCAGTGAATTGATTATCTATGAATCTTTAGGATTTAGCCCGCGGGGGAAGGCAAAGGAGGATGTGGATGAGGGTTTCTTTACGCTGGAAGGAGAACTACCGGTAAATACCGATGGTGGCTTAAAATCTTTCGGACACCCGGTAGGTGCCAGCGGGTTGCGCATGATCAGCGAAATATACAAGCAGATGCAGGGGAAAGCAGGGCCGAGGCAGGTAAAAAACCCGCAGTTGGGTTTGGCTCACTGTCAGGGGGGAAATCCAACAGGAGGGTTTCAGGCCGGGATAGTTGTTTTGGGCCCCAGAGATTAAATTTCAGGGGGATTGTAGATGACTTATCAAAATTTAACGGTCCTTGAGGAAGAAAGAGTTTTAACTGTTCAAATTAACCGGCCGAAGTACATGAACGCCTTAAGTTTTGAGGTTCTTCAAGAAATTGAAGATGTGTTGGACTATGTAGAAACTAACGATAACATTCGCGTAGTTATCATTATGGGGAATCAAAAATTCTTTTCGGCAGGGGCGGATATAAATCAGCTCAAACAATTGAGCAATGCCTTTTCTGCTTATGAGTTCAGCAGACGATTCCATAAAACTTTCTCGCGCATTGAGCTGCTGAAAAAACCTGTTATCGCGGCAATTGAAGGTTACGCTTTAGGTGGCGGGCTAGAATTAGCGCTGGCTTGTGATTTTCGGATTGCGGCCGAAGACGCCCGCCTGGGGGTGCCGGAAATTAGTCTTTGCGCTCTTCCTGCCGGTGGGGGAACGGTAAAGCTGGCTCGCCTGGTCGGAATCCTGAAAGCAAAGGAACTACTCCTGCTTGGGGAACAAATCACGGGCAGGGAGGCTGAAAAAATAGGTTTAGTTAATATTGCTGTTTCCAGAGAAAAGGTAATGTCGAAGGCTAAAGAAATAAGTCAAAAGTTGTGCGAAAAGCCCGCTAAGGCAATAGAACAAATAAAGGTTTTGGTGCAAAGCAGCGTAGACATGGATCTTGAGGGAGCATTATTAATGGAGTCTAAAACGTTAGGATTATTAACGACTACTGATGATTTTAAGGAAGCAATAAGCGCTTTCTTTGAAAAAAGAAAACCGGTTTTTCAGGGAAGGTAATTATGATTCAGGGTCCCGTCAAAGTCTAATTTTTCTACAATATATAGATTTATCACATTTCATTGATACTATATATTGGGTCAAATGATGACTTTGACGTT
>DIKH01000329.1:0-1783 GCA_002424495.1 Desulfobacteraceae bacterium UBA5623 | reverse complement strand
TTTAGGACATTTGTCTGGCTAAAAAGCTCACGATATCGCAGGGGATCGTCAAATAATTAGGAGGGGGAGCAATGAAAACAATAATGGTAGTTGGAGCAGGCCAAATGGGAGCAGGAATTGCTCAGGTTAGTGTACAAGCTGGATTTAAAACTATTGTATGCGACGCTAGCCATGAATATCTGGAAAGAGGACGCAAAACTATCGAAAAGAATCTTAATCGGCAAGTTGAAAAGAATAAAATAAGCGGGAATGATAAAGACCTGATTATCAGTAGACTGTTTTTTACCATGAATCTTGAGGATGGTAAAAATGCGGATATAGTTATTGAGGCAATTCCCGAAAATGAAGAATTAAAGAAAAAAGTATTCGGAGAACTGGATGAAATTTGTCCTTCGCATACAATTCTGGCATCAAATACTTCATCGCTTCCGATCACAAAGCTGGGAGCGGCTACAAAACGCGCGGACAAAGTTGTGGGGATGCATTTTATGAACCCCGTTCCGGTGATGAAGTTGGTAGAAATTATCGAAGGCAATGTGACGTCAAAAGAAACTATACAAATTATTGAAAAGCTGGCTGACGATTTCGGGAAAGTTATAATAAAAGCCAAAGATTACCCGGGTTTTCTTTCCACCAGACTTATTATGCCCTTTATAAATGAAGCATTATATAGCGTATATGAAGGACGGGGGACAGTTGAAGACATAGACAAATGCGCAAAGCTGGCCTTTAATCATCCGATGGGTCCTTTCGAATGGATTGATTTTGTCGGTCTAGATTCTTTGCTGTCAATTTTTAAGGTTTTATTCGAAGCTTACGGGGATTCTCGTTACTTCCCATGCCCTTTGCTTGTTCAGATGGTTCAAGCCGGACGATTGGGTAAAAAATCAGGTAAGGGCTTCTATGAATACAATTAGTTCCAAAACCAAAATTATAAGCTCGACTTTCGGTGCGGTCGGGCAAGGTCGTGGCTTTACCAGTGCCAGACGCTCTGCTCTACTTGAGCCTTGAAGGTGTCTGTATAACGTTTTCTCTTATCCATACGGAGCGAGAGCTATTCAAAGAACAGAAGGGCTGGACTCTACCGGCTCTTCTGTATGAAATTCCGCTTAAAAATGGGTCATTTGGAGATAGACTTGGAAAAGGGAGAGGATGATTTTGTATAATCTAGAAGGAAAGACAGCCAGCTTAGTTCAATCCCATCCGTCTATCTGGGGCCGATTGGGGTTTGGCATAGATTTCCTTTCCACCATTGCCGGGTCCGTCGCCGGGTACTCCATGCTTTTGGCGTCTTTATTCATCACTTATGAAGTGATTATGCGGAGCTTCTTTCACGAGCCCACGATCTGGGTATTTGACATCACCATCTACATCTTGATCTTGTTTGGCTTCCTGTCGGCGGCTTACGGCTTGAAAGAGGGCAGCCACATCAATGTGGATCTTTTGGTCGGCAAAATGAGCGCCCGAACCAGGGTCCCCCTGGAGACGTTCGCCTTCGCCCTGTGTTTCATCTACTCTTTCATTCTACTGAAATATAGCTGGAAGATGACTCTGGAGGCGTTTATAAACAAGGAAGCAGCGACCACCATTTTGCATGTTCCCATGTACTTGGTGGAATTAGGAGTCTTGACCGGCAGCTTTTTATTGAGTCTCCAGGCCCTGCGCATGCTTATTGCCAGGGTTGTGGTTTGGGCCAAAGGGGACCTGGAAGGCGGTCCCGGCTTTTTCAATAAACCAGCGCTGGTATTGCCCCTTTACGCGATCCTGGCCGTCCTGGGAGTAT
>DIKH01000282.1 GCA_002424495.1 Desulfobacteraceae bacterium UBA5623 | reverse complement strand
TGCTTGACAAATCCCATATGGTTCCAATTTTGGCGCCTTTTTCAAATTCACCACTAATGATACTATGTTTTATTTTGAGGTAGACCTTGAAGTATAATAAAATATTTTCTGTAAGCACTTTAAACTCCTAAACATTTTAATTTTTTAAACGCCAATTTCTGCAAACCCGCATTTTTTTCTTGACTTTACAAAAAACCATGTCATAGAATGGTAACTACATATCTAGCTTTCTAGTATTGTGTTATTCTATGCATCATATTTTCTACATAATTGAATATAAGTCAAGAAGAAAAAAGAGGTCAAGGAGGTTTATTGATGGAAGGCATGCAAAGAGTAGTGGAGCATTTGCGAAATCGGCCTGAGGAACTGGCAAGGTTGAAGGCCGAAGGGAAAAAAGTCGTGGCCCATTTTATAGGTGACTACTTACCTACAGAGCTGATTTATGCGGCTGGAGGGGTTCCGTTAGGTCTTGTCCATGGCGGAGATCCTGAAGCGGTTGATGCGTCTGCACACGCAGTTTGGCGATATATGTGCCCATTCTCAAGGGCTATGTACGGATACCATGTATTGAAAGAACAGAAGTATTTTGAGCTATTTGATTTACTGGCTGTTCCCATCACCTGTCAGCACTTGAGGAGAACAGCGGAGCTCTATGAGTTTTATACAGACAAGACGGTTTTCAAGCTAGGGATTCCTCAAGCGTATGATGGAAAGCGTGGTTTAGAGTACTTTAAAGGAGGGTTAAACCTTTTCAAGGAGTTCTTGGAGGGACATACAGGCAATAAGATTACCGACGCTACTCTGGGCGAGGCAGTAGATACTTACCGGAGATTGAGAGATGGTTTGAAGAAGATAAGTGAGCTGCGGAAATCACCCCGGCCACCGATTAGTTCGAAAGATTTTATTCGGCTGAACCATGCAGCCCATCTACTTGACCCCAAGTTGATGGTAGACCTGCTGGATTCGCTCTACCACGATATTTCCCAGAAGGAGGGGCCAAAAAGAAAAGGTCCAAGGATTCTTTTAACCGGACCAAACATTGCTATGGGAGATTATAAGGTACTGAACCTTATCGAACAATCAGAAGCAGCAGTGGTTATTGAAGACATCGCAGAGGGGGTCCTTTTCTATTGGGAGAATGTGGCAGCCAATGGAGATCCAATGGATGCGATAGCAGATCGATACATTACGAAGCGGCCAAACTGTGCTTTCAACAGGCCGTCAATGGTAAGACATTTTGATTTCATCGAGAAACTGGCGAGAGATTTCTCCGTGGATGGCGTTGTGTGGTATCAGTTGAGGCTGTGCGAGACGTGGGATATGGAATCGCATTTCCTGCCTGAGAGGCTCAAGAAGATGGATCGGCCCATCCCAATGCTCAAACTTGAATCAGAATATGACATTGAGGATATCGTTCCCATGAAGACGAGAGTTGAGGCCTTTGTTGAATCATTGAGATGAATCATTGAGATGAATCATTGAAAGGGGGGCGATAGGTTTTGGGGGGATAAGTTTTCTTTCCACGGAACAAATCAATACCATTCGTTAACAGACTAAGGGAGGTTTTGGTCGTGAGAAATTCATACAAAGAATTCATGGAAATTTGTGATTACACAGAAAAAGAGATTCAGAAAGAAATGCCCAGAGTCAAAAGGTTTTTTGAGAAAACCGGCTTAAACGAGGAAGACGCCAAGCGGGGTAAAGACAGGCTTATAAATTATTATCAGTGTGGTGAGCTTCGGGGCATGCGAATGCACATCGGCGCGTTGATGAAGTGGACTGTTGATATAGTTTTGGCCAAAGAGGAGGGTAAAAAAACCATGTGGAATGAGCTGCCTCAAGGTATGAACAGCGCATATTTAGGAGCAGTTCACTTTGTAGATTCCAATATTGTTGTCGGCTCTCCAGGATTGAATTTTTTTAATATTCTGGGTGGGGTATTTGGCAAACTCGATCACATGTGGACGTGGGCTGAGGAAAATTTCTTTACGCAGGGAGTGGCTCACTGCGCATGTAATTTTACAGTCGCAGGCGGTCGGGCTCTCGGGGCCATTCCACCGGGTGATTTAACCATAATGCAAGGAATTTACTGTGACGAGGCCCCCAAGACCGGTGAGTTAATAGAGCACGTGTTCGGGGAGCGGGTATTTTATATCAACAGGTGTCAGGATGAATATCTCTTTGAACCACCAGGTGGCGAGAGACAGGTGGCCTATTTGGCCGGAGCCTATGAACTGCTGCAACAGGAGATGTCAAAAGTGGCAGGCGCCGAAATCACCGACGAGATGGTCAAACAGAACTTAATGAATTACTACCTGGTGGAGCAAGCCAAGATAAAAGAGATTGAGGACCTCCGGGTAATGTCAGACCCACAAGTTTTGAGAGTTCAGGCTTGGAACCTATTGTGGATCTTTCACGTATTTTCTCCGGGTAAACCGGGCTTTGAGGAAAGAATGGAAGCACTACAGGTGCTGTACGATGAGCTCAAGGGTATGGTTGATCGCGGAGAAGGCATTACAGAGAAAGGCGCTCCAAAGATCATTTATGCGCCAATGCTGCCCTTCGTAGACCCCGAATACGGAAAGGTGCTGGAGGATGCCGGCATTAATGTGTGCTGTAACGAGGTGTACTCAACACAGGTGGTCAATGTTGAGCAAAGTATGGCGTTCATGGCATTGCCGGCCCCGATGCTATTTGCCAGCATGTGGCTTTCTGTCCCGCTTCTGTACGTCCACACGAGGGGTGACAGCATTGTACAGAACTACAAACAGTTAGAGATCGACGGCATACTTCTGTTGGCACACTATGCGTGCCGCATCATTGGCAGCGACATGATAATGGTGAAGGAGTTTGTTAGGAAGGAACTGGGGCCCGATGTTCCTCTGGCCGTACTGGACTACGACATATACGATAATCGCTACTACAATCACGAACAGGCAAGAACGCGGCTGGAATCATTTGCCGAGATGGTAAAGTCAGCCAAGCAGTCAAGAGCTAAGTTTGCAGCTTAGGAGATGCAAGGAATAGCTCCTCTATGCCAATGAAAGTTTCTCAAAGGAGGGAGAGATATGCATGTGGGCTTGAAGGGGAATAATAGATTTTTTAAAGCTGAAATATTTTCATTATCGGCTTTAAACAGGGATGGAACCTTACTCGTAAGTAGTAATGCATAATACCAAAAGGATAAAAAATAGAAAGGAGTAAAAAAGTGAGTACAACACGAGTCAAAGAACATCATGCATTGTACGGTGAATTGGCAGCGATTGTTGGTTCTAAATATACCACAGATGCCGATTTTGCTTTGTGGGCAGTTTCCCGTGATACGAGTGTTATGCCTGAGAAAATTCCAGGGATAATCGTGCGACCCGGCAGTACTGAGGAAGTATCGGAAATCGTCAGACTGGCAAATCTAACTAATACTCCGGTAATTCCACGGGGTGGAGGTGCCTCTCTTTTTGGTCTTCCAGCCGGTATCCCTGGAAGGAGCCTGGTTATTGATTTGACACGGATGGACAAGATAATTGAGATCAATGAGGAGAATATGACGGTGACCGCTGAAGGCGGCATCACTACGAGTGAGCTGGGAACCAAATTAATCGAAAAGGGTTATTTCGCGAATCTCGCATTTATGCCCTATTATGCGGATACGCTCGGTGGCCTATTAGCCGGTGTTTATGGTGCAGGTGCAGGGCATCGGCTGTGCACACAGGGGGCCAATCATCATGATGTGGTCGGTCTGAAGGTAGTTCTTCCTACCGGAGACGTGATTCAAACCGGGGGAGGTCCGGGAACAAATGTACATCAAAAAACCACCTACACACGCGAATGCGGATCACCTGATATGACGGGTATGTTCCTCGCTGATGCTGGGATATTCGGCATTAAGACTGAAGCAACCCTTTTAATCTACCCTCACGAAAAAATTTTTAATTCCAGAAGCTATCTTTTCGACACATTTGACGATCTGTGGCGTGCCCTTTCTACATTACAGAGAATAGAGCCATATCCTTATACCATGATGATCGGAGTTGATCCCAAAGGTGCAACGGCAATGACGGGACAGCCATCGACAAGCTGGGTTCTATTGAATGCTCTCAAAGGATATACGGAAGAGGAAATAGCAGCTAAGGTCAAGGCATGTGCTGAGGTCTGTAAAGCAGCTGGGGGCCGACCTGGAACAGAAGTTCTGAACGGACTAGCGGCGGCCGCGAACGATGGGGCCATGCTTGCTGAAATGGGCAGGTTTGCCTCGCTAGGCAGTTGGAATTTTCTTGAATCAGTGGTTTCTACACAAGAGGCTCCCAGGTTGTTTATGAAATTTCGAGAGATTATAGATGGACACATAAAGGAGCACGGCCTTGAGAAATACGGTGTCACCAGGGTGGATCTTTTATTTCCGGTACAGCACAATTACTATTATTCCTCGACAGATGTTTTCTGGATGGATAACTCGCCGGATGCAAGAAAGAAGTTCTTGGAGTTGGCTGACGTATACAATCATTTAGTTGCAAACGAGGGGGCGTTCCCTGGAGTTCACCAACGCCATCCAGTCGAGTCCATGGCTTCAAATTGGTCACCTACTTTTTATAATTATGTGCGTACCTTGAAGCGGACACTTGACCCAAATAACATCATGAATCCTGGACAATGGAGATTATAACCCGGTTTTGGAAACGGGGGTCACGTCAACTCTATCCGACACTGAAAGTTGACAAGGCACTAAAAGAAAGGAGAAGGAAGATATGTTAGAAAAGTATCGATATAACGTTTATAGATGTGCAAGGTGTGGCATCTGTCGAGCAAAATACACCGAAAAGGTCCATTATGTCTGCCCCGTCAGGGAGCATACAGGAGGATTTGACCATTATTTTAGCAGGGGAAGGCTTGCGATTGCATCGGGTATCTTGGAAGGTACCCTTGATTATTCTCCTGAGCTGGTTGATGTGCTTTACACTTGTCTTGGCTGTGAGAACTGTCGGGAGCAATGCGGGTCAATAGATCTGAGAAATATGAAGCCCTTGATTGATACGGCAAGGATAGTGCGGGAAATGAGGGAGGATGCCATTGGACGGGGGCTGGAACCTAAGATCATGCAGGAAATTCACTCTACCGTATCGAAGACCAAGAACGCCTTTGGGGGAAGCCTGGAGGAGAAAAAGAAGCTGGCTAAAAAGTTTGAACTTCCAGAAAAGGGCGATACTTTCTACTTTTCCGGTTGCTATGCCGTCTATAGAGATCTTAAAGAGTCAGAGACGACAATCAAGATTCTCAAGGCTACAGGAGCTGCACCTGCATATCTATCTGATAAGGAATGGTGCTGCGGGGTTATGCAGTACTGGGGCGGCAACACCAAAGTGGCAAGAGATATGGCCTTGCATAACATGGAAGCATTGACCAAAGCCGGGGCTAAGACAGTGATAACCGCATGTTCCGGTTGCTTAGATACCATCAAGGAAATCTACCCCGAAATTATAGAAGAGGAACTTCCCTTCGAGGTCATTCACATAAGTGAGTACCTGGCAGATCTGGTGGACAAGAAGGCGATAGAATTTGCTAAAACAATCAATAAAACTGTGACGTACCATGACCCCTGTCATTTGGGAAGGCATGCAAGGATATTTGACGCACCCAGGAAAGTGATCCAGAGTATCCCCGGGATTACCCTCAAGGAGATGGAAAGAATTAGAGAGGCTTCCTGGTGTTGTGGAAGCGGGATAGGGACAGTGAGGGCATTGAATCCTGATTTAGCCCTGGCAATTACCAATGACAGAATTGAAGAGGCTGTATTAACCGGCGCCGAGATCCTTACCTCGGCCTGCCCCATGTGTGTCGAACAACTGGAACTTGCGGGAAGAATATCGAAGGCTAAATTGGAATACATAAATCTTCCGGCATTAGTAGCTGAGGCCATGGGGATATAAAGCGATCACACTGATCGTTTGTTGATATTAGTTAAAGATACTTCGTTTTGCGAAAGGGTGAAAGGAATGGCAAAGATTGATGGATATGAGATGCCAGATGAGTTGCATTATCATAAGGAGCATACCTGGGTCAGGGTGGAATACAAAAAAGTCAGAGTCGGAGCGACTGATTATGCTCAGAAATCAGCAGGCGACATCGTTTATGTCGATTTACCATTTGAAGGGGATGAGGTGAAACAAAACGAACCCTTTGGGAAGATGCAATCGGCCAAATGGATCGGTGAGTTGTATTCTCCAATTAGTGGCACGATAGTGGCGGTGAATGACCTTCTTAATAGCAAGCCAACGTTGATTAACCAGAGTCCTTATGAGTCCGGCTGGATAATTGCGGTCCAACCTTCAATGCTTGAAGACGAACTGAAAAATCTCTACAACGGTGAAGCCGCCGTAGAATGGATCAAAGAACAGATAAAAAAGGCAGTAAAGGAAGGATATGCAGTAAAGGAGTAAGGAGAGTAGAGATTGAGGAAGATAACAGGGCCATAAAGAAAGGAGGAATGAATGGGACAAAAGGGAAGCTTTCTTAGGACGTCT
>DIKH01000226.1 GCA_002424495.1 Desulfobacteraceae bacterium UBA5623 | reverse complement strand
CCTTTGAAGGCTGCGAAGAGAGCATCAGCAAAAGGTAAAAAATAATCGATAGTTAAAAATTGCTTTAAAAAAAAGTTCCTGTTCATGATAATGAACAGGAACTTTTTTTTTATCTTCAGACTAGCAACAAGGTTTTACCATTCCCTTGTTGTTCCCTTTGCTGCTTCGCTCTGTGAGTTCCTCGCGCCTTACTCCTTCTCTATAAAGGACTCTTCATTGCTCGTACCTTCCTAGCTTGATAGTGAGAATAAAACCATCGCATGTTCCCTTCAGTCAATTACATAATTGACTGGACAGCGGATGTGGTAAAATTAATAAATGGTTGGGGGGCAACACCCATGATCACTATAATGAGCAGCAGAACAATGGAAGTAGCATTGGTAAAGAGACTATTGCTGATTTGTCCATTATTCTCAGGATCACTGCAGAAAGCAACGCGAATCACAGAAAGATAATAAAAAATTGCAATTGCCGTATTGATGGCCGCAAGGATGACCAGGATGAGATATCCCTCTTTCAGGGCACCGGCGAGGAGCATGAATTTACCCATAAAACCAACAAAGGGAGGAATCCCGGCGAGTGCAAAAAGGGCTACAGCTAAGGTAAGCGCCAGCAAAGGCGAACGTTTATGCAACCCACTCAGATCATTGATCTGGACATTCTCCCCATTGCTGGAAACCGAACAGATAACCAGAAAACAGGCCAGATTCATGACCACATAGCCAATGATATAGTAAAGGGCGTTGGCGTAACCACTGAGTTGGAAGGTTAAGAGTCCAAGAAGAATAAAGCCTGCGTGGGCTATACCTGAAAATCCAAGCATACGCTTGATATCGGTCTGAACCAGGGCCGATAGATTGCCGTAAAACATTGATAGAACAGCACATACCATCAGAATGTTGAGAATGACCTGTCCTTCACCGTTCACCATACTTATAATCCTGATCAGTAAGGCAACGGCAGCTAATTTCGGAACTGAGGCAATAAAGGCAGTCGTCTCATTGGATGCACCCTCATAGACATCCGGTACCCAGAAATGAAACGGGAAAATGGCAAGTTTGTAGAAAAATCCTGCCAGTACCATCATGATAGCAATGATAGCTACAGGTTGATCATACATCTGTGAAAGTTTTTCCATTATTACTGGCAGCTGAGTGGATCCAGTCAGGCCAAACATATAACTCATGCCAAAGAGCATGAAGCCGGTGGCGGTGACACCGAAAAGAAGATATTTGATCCCGGCTTCCATCTGAAAACGGTAGTTTCCAGTGTCGTCACGCATGGGAACCATGATATAGACAGCAAAAGAGGAGAGCTCAAGGGCTACAAAAATAGCCAGAAGCTCAATGCTTGAGACCAGCATCATCAGGCCGAGGACGCTTATAAAGAGAAAAAGATAGTACTCGGGCTGGGCAGATTGTTTGATATCTTTCAGCTTTCGTCCCAGAATAAGGACAACAAGCATGGCGCCGGCGATCAATGTCTTAAAGACCTGGGAGTAGAGGTCAACTTTGTAGGAATCAAAAAAGAGGGTTCCTTCCTGTCCAAAACTTAAAAGCGTTGCTGCAAATACAGCTATTCCTAAACCAATGGCAAACGTTTTTATTTTGTTGGTGTCAATTTTGCCAAGACTGAGCAGGAAAATGACAAGACCTGCTCCCAACAGTGTTAACTCAGGTAGAAATTGCATGTGGTTACCCTAGGTCGTTATTTATTAGATTCGATTAATGAAGAATTAATTCTGCAGCAGCAACGGCCTGGCCCTGATGCGCATGAAACTGATCAAGAAGGTTGGCTACACTGATGTGCATAAGATCAATAAAAGGTTGTGGTCCCAAGCCGATCCAGAAGACAAAGAAAAGAAAAGGGCACAAAATTATAATTTCGCGCAGATTCAGATCCTTCAACCAGGATTGATCAGGATTATCAGTCCCGCCCCAGACAATCTTCTGCAGCATGCGCAGCATGTAGGCTGCGGCAAGAACAGCACCGGGAATAGCAGCCAGGGCAAGGGGTATATTGTGTTTGAAGGTGCCGGCCAGGATCATAAATTCACCGACAAAACTGTTGGTTCCGGGAAAACCAAAAGAAGAGAGGGCGAAAAAGGTAAGGAAGGTGACATAGATTGGCATGTACTTGCCAACACCAGTGGCAGAACGAAGTTCACGGCTGTGAGTCCTTTCATAGATCATCCCCACGCAGAGGAAGAGAGCGCCGGTGGTAATACCGTGGTTAACCATCTGCAGGATAGCACCTTCTAAGCCTTCAATATTCAAGACAAAGATGCCAAGGGTGATAAATCCCATATGACCAACAGAGGAGTAGGCTATAAGCTTCTTCATGTCCTGTTGGGCTAAGGCGGTAAAACCTCCGTAGATGATGCCGGCAATCGACAACCAGAGCACGTAGGGCATGAGCAGGGTCGTCGCCTCCGGTGTTATGGGCAAGGCAAAGCGAAGAAAACCATAGGTACCCATCTTCAAGAGAACTGAGGCCAGGATAACAGAACCGGCCGTTGGCGCCTCAACATGCGCTGCTGGTAACCATGTATGGAAGGGAAACATGGGTACCTTGATGGCAAATGCCAGAAAAAAGGCAAGAAAGAGGTAGATCTGGGCGGTCAGGGAATAATCCTGCCACATCATGTCCGGGATAAAAAAGGAGTAGTTATTTGTTTTGTAAAGCCAGATAATGCCAACCAGTAGCATGATGGAACCGGCCAGGGTGTAGAGGAAGAATTTTATCGATGCGTAAATCTTCCGTGGTCCACCCCAGATACCGATGAGCAGGTACATGGGAATCAGCATGGCCTCCCAGAGGATATAAAAGAGGACGAAATCCAGGGCCATAAAGACTCCCAGCATGGCAGTCTCCATGATCAGCAGGCAGATTATGAAAGGTTGCACGCGCGTCTTGATATAGCTCCATGAGGCCAGAACACAGAGGGGCATGATCAGAGTAGTCAGCATCACAAGCAGGATGGAGATCCCATCCACCCCTATAACGTACTGTATGTTGAGTGACTCAACCCAGTTGTACTGTTCGACGAATTGAAATTTTGATGTCGTTGTGTCAAAGGCACTGACCAGCTGAATAGACAGTATGGCCGTAAGAGTTGTGATACCCAGCGCCCAGAAACGGGCGAAGAACTCATTTTGTATAAAGAGCATTAACAAGGCGCCCGCCAGAGGCAAGAAAATAAGGCTGCTCAGAATATGTGGATAATCTGGATTTATAAGTAGTTGATCCATTCCCGGTGGTCCTCGAAATCAGTGATTTATAGCCAGACGTAAGCTACAAGAATAACGGCTCCAAATGTTACCGTATAATATATAGTCTGCTGAATCTGACCGCGCTGGAGAACCAGACT
>DIKH01000360.1 GCA_002424495.1 Desulfobacteraceae bacterium UBA5623 | reverse complement strand
CAACTGCCGTTTTTAGGTTTATTCTTTACATATCAATAAATTGAATGACTACAAAAACAGCAACAAAGGGGAACGTGTAATAAAATACCACTTTAATGGAAAAACTATTTCCACTTGTGGATAGAAATTTTCACATGAAAAAGGTGATTAGGCTGAAGACTGAAGGTTGAGGGATATCAAAGGGCTTTTTTACTGTTTTCCTTGCCGCCATACCTCAAGTTCATCCCGTAAAGGCTTCCAATACTGTCTGTCAGCTTCTCTTTCTCGATCCTCTTCTTCCCTTAAAAAACGCCGCAATTCATCTTGGTTACCTTGTAAAGCGGCATGCAGAAGCGGCCTGTCCGCGCTCATACGTGTTGCGATCTCAGGGTAGCTCGCCGCCAACATCGTCAGCAGTTCCGGAGTCCTGCATTCCGCAAACCAGAAACATATTCTGTCTTCCGGCGGCGCATCAGGCGCATTATAAATATCCGCCTCAACAAGCCTTCTTATCATGGGCCAGTCTTTATCCCGTTGTGTCTTTTTGGCCTTAACGAGGTCGTAAAGTCCGATCATGGCGATTTTTCCAGTTCCAGGAAGTTCTATTTCCTGCCTGCGTTCCCAAAGCTCAGGGAAATCGGCGACTCCCCGCATTACCCCAATAATATCTATCCTCAGACCTTTCACGTCTTTTCTTTGACATCTGAAATGGCATGCGTGTCCTCTTTGCATAACATCCTCGGATAAATCAGGGTAAAAAATCCTTTCAGCTTCAAGCTCTTTTAATGCCTTTCTGATGTCTTCAAAATTCTCAGAAGAAATCAAAACAGCCATATCTATATCACGGCTGAACTCTGCCGCCCCATAAAGGATACAGGCTTGGCCTCCGATCAATAGAGCCTTTACATTATGTCGTAAAAATGTGGAAAGGACTTTGGGTATCGGGCTCGGGGTCATAACTCCCTCCGAGAATCACAAATAAATCCCACAGGTTCTGTGACTCCTTAAAACGTTCGGCCGGAGTCATCTTGTACCATTCCAGAGTTTCGTCTTCCATAACGGACTGTATCGGGTATTGATGTATTGATATAGAAGGCATAGGAAAGGTCATTTCCTCATTTTATTAAAACACCAGCCTTGGCATAATAACACATTATAGTCATTAAGCCAAAAGTTAACGGCTAATAGATACCACCTTATTTTATTCCAGATACACCGGCTCCCTCAATATCAGTTGAATGGCCTCTTCAGCCACTGCGGCAAGGCGCGGGTGAGTCTCCTTAAGATTGACTACCTGCCGCAGATGATCAGCGGTCCTCAAGACCAGTGACGCCAAGTCTCCCTCATCAACTGAAATAGCGTCCAGAATCTGCTCCCATGACACCCCTTTTGCCCACATAAAAAGGGCAGCAGCAGGCCAGAAGAGGATCAGGGGACTGCTGAACCCACGCCTTTTTTTGAGTTTCCTTATCCCCTTGATTTGATCATTGACCCTGTCAAAGACATTTTCAAGTTCCGTCATGTCCAGCCCACCCCTTGAGCGAAGGTCCACATCCTGGGTCCTGTCCCATACAAAAGGGGCAAGCCCCCCTGCCATTTCCTCGGGCAAGACATGGTCAAAGGCCCCTTTTCTGATGGCCTCTGCTATCAGCAGCGGCTGGTCCACCCTCAATTTGGACGCCCAGAAACCATCAGAGGTCAGACGGTCAAGATCATCCACAAAGCCGGTTTCTTTTAAAAACCTCAGATGCCGTTTGAAACTCAGCCACAGCCCCCCATCTGTTCCGGTCATTTGGTCTGACATGGAGCAGATCTCCCGAAGCTGCTTGCGAAGGGACTTTCTGGCTTTGCCCTGACATGTATTGAGATGACCACATGCCTGACACGGGGCATCATTAAAGACATTTTCATATTGTACTGTTTTCTTTCTTAATTCAGAAAGCTTCTCAATGTTCTCCAGAACCTCATAGGGGTCCAGGATATCGCACTTTGCCCTGGGAAGGGCTTTTTTTAGATCCTTCAGCATTCTCGCATAGCGCCTCCTATACAATATCTCCGATTCTTTTTTCTGAAACGAGGCAAAAGAACGTTCGACAAGCCCTTTTACCTCGACTGGTGTATGTGACAAGAGGAGGTTCAAAGTCATGGAAAAATTTATGTGTATCTGGCTAAGAATCGGTTCCGGCGGGGAATCCTTCAATTCGTATATCAGCCCCGGATCCTGGTATGACCCAGGTACAACAAGGGCAAAACCTATATAGTCCTTTCCACGTCTGCCTGCCCGGCCGATCATCTGGTGAAGCTCTGTCGCGGTAAGGTTGGCGAATTCGCGTCCATTAAACCTGTCGCTTTGTACAAGCACTACTGTCCTTGCGGGAAAATTGACACCGGCCGCCACTGTTGATGTTGAAAAGATAGCATCCAGGTAACCCCTGTTCATCGTCTTTTCCACCAATACCTTCCAGTACGGGAGCTGTCCGCCGTGATGCGATGCAACCCTGCTTTCAACAAGAGGCCTTATCTGACGATGTCCCACAAGGTGAGGATAATCTTTCACGAAGGTCTTTAGGTCTTCAGCCAAGAGATCATTCGGACCATGTACGGAATTGCATGTCTTTAGTGCGCGGTCACAATCGGCCCTTGATTTCAAGAAAAATATTGCCGGCAGCAGGTTAAACTTTCTCAGGCATTTTATTATCTCTCCGAAATCAATCTTCTCGGGCCTGCCAAACTTTTTTCCTTCGCCGGCAGAGAGAAATTTTTTCACCTTTGAACTGAGCCCCCTCTTTCCTCCTAGGGGGGCAATAAGTCCGTCCGGAAAGAAAAAGAGCATCTCAAGGGGCACCGGCCGGCCCTCGGCAAGCACCACCCGGTTGAGCGCCCTGCGGATTGTCATCAGCCATTCGCACACCTCATCAGCATTTGTAATGGTTGCGGATAAGAGCAATAGCCTTACCCTTGAAGGCAGATATATCAGGACTTCTTCCCAGACAACGCCTCTTTCAGGGTCACTTAGGTAATGCGCCTCGTCCAGTATTACCAGGTCTGTTCTGATGCTGACCGCATGGTGCATGGCGTCATATAGCTGATTTCTCAATATCTCCGTAGTGCCTACAATAATCGGGGCATCCGGATTTTCTTTCCGGTCCCCGGTTAAAATGCCACAGACATTGGGACCGAATTCATGACAGAATTGATTATAGATGGAGTTTGACAGCGCCTTGAGGGGAGAGGCATACCACACCCTCTGACCCTTTGCGAGATATGAATGGATGGTCTGTGTAGCGATCCAGGTTTTCCCTGAACCGGTCGGCGCGCTTACGAGCACATCATAATCTATTATAAGCTCAAGCGCCGTCAGTTGGAATGGATCGGGCACAAACGGCCCGGGTTCAGGCACCCCAATCATGTCAAAGACCGGCCTGAGCCCTGGGTCTAGTCTGGGGTGGAGCGGATCTGAACCGGTCCTTGCACCTTTTCTGGCCCTGGATTGCGGCCTGCCACCAGGTCGTCTGGGATATCTTCTACCTGACACAGCCGCACCAAGTCATGCATCCACTCAATTACGCCACCAGCTCCGCTGCGACCAGATCCATGTCATTAAGGAATCCCTTCATGGCCACGCCTACATTGAGGGAATTCAATTCTTGAACCGCCTCATCAATATCTGCGCCACAACCCTGGGCGATCTTGATGCCATTTGTGTAAACCTTTTCGATTGCCTCTCTTGCAAAAAGCCTTGCGCATGCCTTTATATAGTCTGCTGAACGCATCTGATCGCCGTTGTATGAGGCTGCCTTGTGGCACAGGGCGTTTGCCACCTCGCACCAGGTCATAATTTCGGCCAGCCTGAACATCACATGCTGGGACTTGGTCAGTTTGTTGTTTCTTGCGCCTGAGATCAGATGATTGATAGCCCTCAGAGCCCCGGCAAGGTTGCTTCCGCAGTCCGCCGGCAGTTTTTCAAGCCGGTCGGCCATATCAGAGTAATATCCGCCTTTAGAGCGGACCGTGCTTCTTAGACGAAAAGTGGAGATAATGCTCTGCTGGATCTCACTCGTGCCCTCGTAGATAGTGAGGATTTTAACATCCCTCTTAATTTTTTCCACCTCGTATTCACGGGTGTAACCATATCCTCCAAAGGCCTGGATAGCATCATTGGCCATGGCATCCCCTGCCTCGGTTGCAAATAACTTGGCAATGGAGCCCTCCACCTGCAAGTCTTCTTCATCTGTATCAAGCCTGCGCCCTGTCTCTTCAATAAAGGCGCGTGCGGCCTCCAGTTGAACCGCATGCGGCACAAGGAGCTTGTGGGTATAGCCCTGTTTTTCGGCAAGCGTCGTACCGAACTGCACTCTTTCTTTGGAGTATCTTACCGCCCGTTCAAGGGCGGCCATACCGCCACCGAGACCGAAGGTAGCAACCATCAGCCTGGTGTATCCGAATACCTCGTTTGCCTGCTTGAGTCCCTGACCCTCAACCCCTCCGACCAGATTCGCGGCCGGGACATAGAGGTCTTCAAGGGAAAGCGAGCAGGTGTCAGAGGCTCGTATCCCGTGTTTGTCCTCGTGCTTACCAGGGGTTAGCCCTTCAGAACCGGCCTCTACTATAAAAAATGACGGGCCATCAGGGGCATCTGCAAGGATTGTATACAGGTCTGCAACACCGCCGTTTGTAATGAACTGCTTTTGGCCGTTTATTTTATAGCCTTTGATATTGCCATTATCGTCCAGGACACGCGCCGCCTTTGTCTTGAGGGCCTGGACATTGCTGCCAGCCTCAGGCTCTGTGACACCATAAGCAACCACAAGACCTTCCTCAGCGATCCTGGTAATATATTTTTGCTTCTGTTCAGGCGTTGATCCCACCCTGATAGGGTCCATTCCCAGGCATATGGCCAGGAAGGCAGTGGCAATGGCCAGGTCCATCTTCGCCATCCGTTCTGAGACAATGGCTATATCAGATGTGCCTGCCCCGAGTCCGCCATATTCCTCAGGGATAAATATCAGGTGAAGTGCAAACTCAGGCCCGAGCATGAAACGGATGAGTTCCTCAGGAAAATCGCCGGCCCGGTCCATTTCCAATTTTGCCTCCAAGGTGATTCTGTCCTTTTCAAGTTTCTCAATCGTATCAAGGACCATGGATAACACTTCTGGATCCAATCTTTTTTGTTCTGTCATGCACTGTCCTCCTGGTGTTTGAATCTAATTATGTGTTCAATGAATAATCCGGTCTTAATTCAAAATCCTATGTTATCAGGCCCCTTCTTCCAGAAAATATCCGTTCATTTTCTCTATCACCTGCTCAATGACTTCGCTCAGCCAGTTGACATCGTCAATTGGAAGCCTGCCGGCCTTTGTTGCCGATTTTGACCCGTCTTTCTTGGTATATGACCTTGGGCCAATCTGAAGCTTGGCCTCACCATCACCGTAACGACATATAGAGATATTCAGTCCGGTCTTGTCATTTTCCCAGGTGTGAAGTACCTGATCCTTGCTTGAATCATATGCCATTTGTCGCTCCTCTTGATGCTGTTATATTGGCTTTACTTGCCCTACACCCCAGCCCCGTCTGCCGCAGGGCAAAAGATCAGATGAATAAAACGATCTTTATAAAATAAAATGGGTGCAAAGGTCAAAACCAAAAATAGTTGACCTGGCAGGAATTCACTTTGGATCTTGATTCTGTAGGACAAAAAGCATTAGGATTAGACTACTAAGGCCGACGGATGGCTTGATGGTTTAAGGGTTCGAGGATTCAAGGGGCCAAGGATTCCAGTGGTAAGGTCCTTACTTCACAAACACTGGAACCCTGAAATTCTTGCAGGGGGAATAAAATGCCAATTACACCCATTTTTGATCCTGGCAATAGCGGAAGACCGATGCGTGTGGCGGCTTTCATGTCGGGCTCCGGCACGAATATTATGAAACTGATTGAACATCAAAAGACCTTGCAGTCCCAGGAGGGAACATCTCCTTTTGAGGTGATCTTTATATTCAGTGATCGCTCTGATGGAGTGTGCTCAGGGGAGAAGATCGCACTGGATAATGCCATCCCTTATTTTAGCTATGATATACGAGCCTTTCATCTGCAAAGTGCATTAAGCCGCTCCTGCATGACCCCGGAGGGTTTGGAGGCCAGAAGAAAGTATGATGGCATTGCAAGAAGATTAGTTGCAGCCTTTGAAATTGATGTGATCGCCCTTGGCGGATACATGAGCTATATCACATTAAACAGGTGCGTTAATGTCCATCCTGCGGACCTTTCGATTGTATTATCAGGGGGCAGGAGGGTCTACGTAGGTGATAACGCAGTCCGTGACGCTATACTTGCCGGAGAAAAGACACTGAGGGCCTCCACTCTCTGGACCGGTGAAGGAGTGGACACAGGCCCACTATTAATGGTGTCAGACCCTATTACGGTAAAGCTTCCCGGACCGCATGAAACATTATTGGATGACAGAGAGAGACTCCAAAATATTGTGGATGAACACCAGAGCCGTCTTAAGGAGGATGGAGACTGGAAGATATTTCCCAAGACCATTGAAATGATCGCCAGAGGTCGTTTTGCGCTTGATCAACACAATCGCGTCTATGTAGACGGGATTCACGTCCCTGATGGATACAGAGGATAGCTCCAGGAGGCTGTCCAAGAGCAGCAATTTTTTCCAAACCCTTCTGTATTCCCTGTTTTTATAAAACCATAAATTTTTTTGAAAAATTTTTCTTGACATGTTTTATGCGTGATTATATATTGCAAACTGACTGAACGCTCAGTTAATTTTATCGTGTGGATTATTGGGCTATGTCCAAGAAAAAAGACATCCTGGATGTTGCAACAAGGCTCTTTTCCCAAAGGGGTTTCAGGGAAACCTCCATGGCGGATCTTTCAAAAATAACCGGCGTTGCCCAGGGAACGATCTTTTACCATTTTGATAACAAGGAAAAACTATTCTTATCCATCCTGGAGGAATTCAAAGACGACATCACAAAAGAATTCGAGCGATATATGGCCGGGAGGGTCTTTGAGACCGGCATGGAAATGATGGAGGGCGCCATATCTTTTTATCTTTATCTGGCTGG
>DIKH01000448.1 GCA_002424495.1 Desulfobacteraceae bacterium UBA5623 | reverse complement strand
CCAGTTCACTGGTGGTATTCATTTTTATTTGAACAGGGTGGACAGAGATACTGCACTGCCCGGTTGACTTCAGAAAACATTACTTTTGAGCTTTGAAATCGTATAGAGTGCACGAAGATGGACACTAATTAGACTCTCATGGAGGTCAGTCGGATGAAGGAATTCGATCCGGAGGAATTAGAGCGGTTTGACGGCAAGGAGAACAGACCTGCTTATGTCGTTTACAAGGGCAGTGTCTACGATGTGAGCGGCAGTAAACTCTGGAAGGGCGGCCTGCACATGAACCGGCATCATGCAGGTAAAGACCTGGCCACGGACATTCAGGCTGCTCCCCATGAGCCGAGCGTCCTTGAAAGATATCCGCAAGTAGGAACCGTGAAAAAAAACGAAGGGAATGAAATGGATCTGCCTTTTGCTCTTTCCTGGCTTCTTAACAGGGCGCCCTTTTTCAGGAGGCACCCGCACCCTATGACCATTCATTTCCCCATTGCCTTTACCTTTGCGGCCCTTGTGTTCAATCTTCTTTATTTTGCAACAGGAATAACGAGTTTCGACAACACAGCGTTTCATTGCCTGGGAGCCGCGGTTTTTTTCACACCCGTCGCCATACTTACCGGATTCTACACGTGGTGGCTGAACTACGGGGCGAAATCCATCCGGCCGGTGAGGATCAAACAACGCCTTTCATTTCTCCTCTTAGCCCTCGAGTGCGTCCTCTTCTTCTGGCGGTTTATGAATCCGACCCTTGTTCAATCTCCAGGATGGCGGGGCATGGTCTACTCATTGCTCCTCCTTGCCATGTTTGTCGTGGTGACGGTGATCGGGTGGTTTGGCGCAGGGCTCACTTTTCCAATTGAAAAACCTGTTGCCGGAGAATAGCTGCTGATTATCAGTTCAGCTTATCAATGGTTACCAGAACGAGCAATGCCAAAGGGTAATAGCTCGCCCTGTTGAACAGGACCAATGCATCAATGCGCTGCCTGGTGCGGACAAGCCGGTAGCCCGGCACGAGTAACAAATAGAGGCCTATCACAAACGATGCCGTCAGATACGGCATCGAAAAATCGTACCTTGCCGCGACAAAGAGGACGAGGTTCATACCGATGGTGAGAACAAGACATGCGAAAATAATCGCAGAGGCCCAGTGAGGTCCGAATTGTACAAGGACTGTTTTGGCCTGGACGCTTGTGTCTTCTTCGATCTCCGCCCAATCGTTGGGAATGTTTTGGCCGCCTATCTCCCATAAAAAAAGCCATATAAAAAGAATCGCCAAGAGGGAAAAAGAAGGACTTGGATCTACAGCAAAGACAGCAGCCACGGCGCCGCAGGTTTTTACGGCGCCGCTCACGATGGTGCGAAAGGGACTGATCCTCCACATTATACAGTAGATGATCTCAAGAAATGCCCCGGCAATGAATATAAGAATGCAGATGGGATTCAACAAATAGGCCCCGACCAGAGACAAGAAAGCCCAGGCCGCCACCCATAGAAGCCCAGATCTCAGGCTCAACAGACCCTGGGCAATGGGGTGCCTCACGATAGCCGCATCCAGATAATTTTCCGAGTCCTGAAAACCCCCTCTTCGGAGCTTTTCTCTGTCCGTACGCAGATCAATCACATCATTGAGGGCATAGACCGCCGTATAGCCCGCAAAAACCGTAATAATCCCCAATACAATGATTCGGATCGGAGGAAACTCCCCTAACCACAGGATTGCTGCAAGCCCCGGGGTGGCCATGTCCAGCAGGGCATGCGGGGTCCTGGAAAGGCCAAAAAACAGTTTCCATCGAAAAAAGCCGCTCACCCCTTTGTAAACAGGTAAAGTCTCCATGCTCAAAGAAGCCTCCCTTATTCCTTTTCGGCAATGCCCAGGATGCCAAAACGGCTTTCATGATAGGGTGAAATGATCTTCATCCCGGCCAATGCCAGGGCTCTATGAAAATCAGGTCCATAAAAGCGGTTTTCCCTAGGGTGTGCCAGGAGTCGCCGGAAAAGGCGATTGGCATATAGGGGGGGATAGATTTCTTCAAAGTAGAAAACGCCGCCCTTTACGAGCACACGGGCACTTTCTCTTATGCCCTGCATCCAGTCTTCGAGATGATGTATGATGCCGAAATTGAATACGGCATCGAAGAGGCCATCACCATAGGGAAGGCATAGCGCATCCGCCACCGAAAAAAAAAGATGATCCTGATTTTTGGGACGTCTTCGGCAGGCCAGATTGATCATGGATAGGTCAATATCAATGGCATCCAACCTACGGGGAGAGAAGTTTCTGTATATCAGTTTTGCACCTTCGCCCCGTCCGCAGCCGATCTCCAAACACAAACCGCCCGGCCTAAGCGGGCGGTTTTGTCTGAACCAGGAAACCTCTTTAAGCTGTACAAGGTTGCGTACCGGACTGTTCACCCAGATTCGTTCGGGCCAGTTGACTTTCATGATTTTCTACGAAGAATCCTTTATCCCGCTGTAAATCTTGGCAATGCCGAAAGTGAGCTTTTTCACCTCTGTATGATTGAAACCGGCTGCAGCGATCTCATCAAGGAATTCTGCATCGCTGGGAAACTCACAAATGGAGCGTACGAGATACGAATACGCATAGTCGGTTTGCGAAAGCCTGTTTCCCAAGGGCGCCAGAATACGGTTGAAATAAATGCCGTAGAGACAGCCCGGCAAGGAGCGCTCAGGACGGCCGAATTCCATAATGAAAAACTCCCCCTTTTTTTTGAGCACGCGTCCAGCCTCGCTTAAGACAATGTCCCTCTCTTTAATATTTCGAATCCCAAAGGCCATCGTAATAACGTCAAAAGAGCCGCTTCGAAATGGTATTCCACGGCCGTCCCCGACGAGCAGCCGGACCCGGCTTTCCAGACCCCTTGCCCTGATCTTTTTTTGACCGATTGCCAGCATCCCGGGAGAAAAATCCAGCCCCATGACCCGGGCTTGAGCGTGGCGCCTGCAAATCTCAACCGCCACTTCAGCGGTGCCGGTAGCCAGGTCGAGCACCAACGAACCGCTTTTGAAGTGTATGGATTTTGCCAGAGCTCGCCGCCACTGTATGTCTCTGCCCAGGGAAAGGAAGCTATTTTGGAAGTCATAAGAGAAGGCTATGGATTCAAACATCTTTTTCACTTGAAAGTCCCTCATAGCCTATCCCCTTACTAACCCTAATGCTCCTTTTGCGGCTATCTGGAGGGGTAGCAGCTTTTCCCTCCCCTGTCAACAAAGACTCCCATCCCAAGATCCGCGATTGAATAGGTATTTACAGCTAAATAAATTGGTGCTTCCCACGTATAACTTGTGGTAAAATGGTAATTATTCAAGTGGATAGACTGAAAGAGGAAGGCTTTAGGTTATATATGAAAAAACTTCAATTGAAAAAGCTCTATGTGCCCGCTTTTTCCATTGTTGCTGTGGTGCTTATCCTGCTCGTGCTTATCAGCATTTCCACGTACCGTAATTTGAACCGTGATAAAGCGAGGGCCTTGGAATTTATTCATCGTCAAGGGCTGGCGCTGATACGAACAATGGAGGCGGGCGTAAGAGTTGGGATAAATCATTCCAAAATACAAAACGGTCATGAAGTTATTGAAAGACTAATTCGTGAAACAGAAAAGGATGAGGAAATCGCTTACATTTACATGTTGGATGAACAGGGTGTCATTATCAGCCATTCAGATGCTCCTAAGCAAGGCAGACCCGCTGATCAGGCACCATTGTTCATAGACGAGGGTCAGGTGCAGAGCCGGGTCAGGGAGCTTTCAGACGGTTCCAAGGCGTATGAACTGGCAAAATGTTTTTTGCCTTTTCACTTATCTAATGCCCGTTTTAAGTGCAATAATATTATAGTCCTAGCTTTGAAGATGGCGGCCTTTGAAGAGGCGCGTCATACGGATTTTCATCATGCTTTGATTATGGCCGGCATTGTTGTGGCCCTGGGCTCCGGGGTTCTTTTTTTTGTATTTGTCATTCAGAACTACTACCTGGCGCAAGGGACGCTTAAAGAGACACAAGATTACACCAGACAAGTAGTGGCCAGCATGGCCAATGGCCTGCTGAGCGTTAATCAGGAGGGGGAGGTGGTTTCTTACAACCTCTTGGCCCTGGAGCTGCTTGGCCTCAAAGAACCTGAGATCAGGGGGACGGACCTGAAAAAATTCATTGACTTTGAGGCAAGCGGCATTAGTGAAACCCTTTCCCAATGCAGCTCAGTGCTGGAGAAGGAGATTCATCACCGTAAAAAGTCAGGTGAAGAGGTGCCCTTGGCGCTGAGTGTATCACCGATCAAGGATGAAAATAATAAGTGTAAAGCAGCGGTGATCGTGCTTCGGGATCTGAGGGAAATAAAACGATTGGAGTCGAAGGTAAAACGCTCGGAAAATCTGGCTGTAATCGGAAAACTGGCGGCCGGGGTTGCCCATGAGGTCCGGAATCCCCTTGGTTCTGTCAGGGGCTTTGCTCAGTTTTTGAGTCATGCGCTGAAAGATAGACCTCAGGAACGGAAATATGCCGAAACCATGGTAAAGGAATTGGATAGGATTGATAGGGTCGTCACTGACCTGCTCATTTTTGCACGACCTTTGGAGCCTCAATTGGCCCCTGTGGATATAAATGAACTTGTTGAGCATATATTACGACTGGTGCACGCAGATGCCAGGAATCGAGGTATCGAAATACACCAAGACATATCTCCTGATCTGGGAAAGCTTCCCTTGGATGAGAACCAGATGACACAGGCCCTGCTCAACCTCATACTGAATGCAATACAAGCAGTTGAGTCCGGCGGGGACATTGAAGTGGGCGCGGAC
This sequence comes from Desulfobacteraceae bacterium UBA5623, assembly GCA_002424495.1. GTDB lineage: Bacteria > Desulfobacterota > DSM-4660 > Desulfatiglandales > Desulfatiglandaceae > UBA5623. The sequence goes on along the minus strand of DIKH01000448.1, from coordinate 511 downwards.
CTGCATGCACATGGCACACGGCTGAATATCTGGGTCAAAAGCGACGGCCCCGGCATCCCGCCTGAGCAGAGAGAAAAAATTTTTGATCCCTTTTTTACAACCAAAAAAAAGGGCACTGGATTGGGCTTATCCATTGTCCACAAGATTGTGGAAAATCATGGCGGCGAAATAATGTTAGAAAGTCCACTTCCCGGCAAAAACCACGGGTGTCGGTTTAACATCAGCATTCCGATTGATGTAGACAAAATTAATTTTCAAAAGTCTTAAGTCAGGAAACCGGGTTCCTTTCTGTTTTGGTCACAGCCCTTGGCATGGAAAAAATACAGGGGGGGCAATGAAAAAAAAGATATTGGTTGTTGATGATGAACTTTCCCACAGACAAATGCTTGATGCTGTTCTTTCAGAAGAAGGTTATGATATCCGGGAGGCTGATGATGGTGAAACAGCCATTGCTGCGGTGGAAGAAAGCTTTTATGATCTGATTATTATCAGTAATTTCCGGTTAGAAAAT
>DIKH01000268.1 GCA_002424495.1 Desulfobacteraceae bacterium UBA5623 | reverse complement strand
GCCCACATCCGGAGAGGGAATATTCTCCCCGATCTCGTTATCAGGTTCATCAGGACTCTCGATTTTTTGTGGGGGCTGGTGGGGCGGCTGTAGGTTGGTCAGTTTTAGCACACGGGGATTTTCAGCTTTTGGAGGAGATTTTACACGCTGCGGCGGTCTTAGTATCTCTCTAGTCCATGGCTTGCTGATATCTTTCAGCTCCAGTTCGATATAGCTCAGCGCATCAAAACAATACAATCCTGATATATTGATAATGATAATCAAATGGACCCCAAAGGATATGCACAGCAAAATATGCAGCATCCAATTGGGGCCCGATTTCTTTATCGTTTCAACTCCCACATCCCAGTCTTCCGGAAAATATCATTAATACCCCAATAACCACCGAACAAGCTTAGATGTCACGGCAACTTGGCGGCGTCGGCCGACGGTTGCTTCTCACAACACTCATCATTTTTGGACTTAAGGCAAGGACCCAGATAGATCAGACCAAGGAACTTTTCATGGTGTTGCGCCGCAGCCTGCTCCAGACTATCCAGGGTTGTATGTAACAGATCTTCGCTTCCGGAATATCCTGATTTATAGACAAGACGTGCAGGGGTATCGGTCTTGTAATGCTGCTTGAATTTCGAGACAAGCTCCGGCAAGTCCTTGAGCCCCATAAAAATCGCCAGTGTCTCCCCCTTGCCTGCCATGGCCTTTATCAGGTCAGGGTTTCCTTTTAGGCCCCGAGGGGTTGCAAGGACTATGTTTCCGTTACATCCGATGTTATCGCTGATCATCGCATTGGAGACATTGAAAGAGCTCAGTCCTGGGACTACTTCAATCTGTTCAGCCTTAAAATAATCCCTGGCCCAGCTCCAGCCGCTCCAGATAGTGGGGTCCCCATAATCCAGTATGGCCACAGTCCTGTTCTTGTTAAGTTCGGCCTGGATTGCCGATGCTGCAGTTTTATGTTTCTCCTCCAGGATCTTTTGAATCTGCTCCTCGGATAAATCCTTGTTGGCCTTCCTGACCTTAGGCGGGGCAAACTCATAGATATCGAAAAGGACAGGTTTTCCGCCCATGTATTTTTGAAAACGCTTGCTGATGTCCTCCGGCGCCACAAAAACGTCCGCCTTTGACATATATGAAATCGCCTCAAGCGTAATCAGGTTGGTGTCCCCACAGCCCATGCCTATGACATAAAGCTTGGGCTGCTGTCGTAAAGAGATTATTTCTATTTTTTGAAGGGCCTTGACATCCCGGTCGGACATAAGATCGTCCGGCGGGACCAGCATGAATCTTCCGCCGTTTTCAAAATCCTCATTATTAATTTTATCTGCTATGAGCAGTCGTTCACCTGCCGGGTCAAGATATATTTCACCATAGGAAAAAAGCGTTCGATAGCCGTCCGGGGCGGATGCAAGAAACACCTGGCTCAGGTCGGGTTTTGTATCTACTGTTTCCAGCAATGCCTTTAGATAAATTCCTTGAAACTTTTCTATCCCGTGAAAGCCCTTTCCCTCTCCAATGTGTTTGACAGTCATCTGGATCTTTGGAAATCCGGATAGCTTTTTAAAGGTTTTTGTCCTGATGTCCGGGCCGCTTATGGAAAACTCCGGAGAATAAAGCTTTTCAGACTTCTGTGACGGCATTCTTGGCCTTATGTCCACTACCTCAATGGAGGTAATGCCGTCCAGACAACGGTCGGCAAAAGTGTCGCTGTTGATAACCAGCTTTGGAAAAATAATATTTCTCTTCAGCTGATCCATCCGGGGCTGGTATTCTTCCGGGCTGTGACAACCTGTGCAGGAGTGTTTAGGCATGATCGGCCGAGCTGATGTGGCTATGACAATCCTATCAGGATTCCTGTAAAAGACCTCTCCCCAGGAAAGTGCCACCTCCTTGCCGTTTTCACCCCGAACCAGGATGGCCAGATCCACTTTTTTCCCAAAGGCGCTTTCCTCTTTTTCAACGCTGGCCAGTTCAAGGAGGGTTTTAAGCGGGACGCCCTTGTAATTAAAGACGCCCCGGAAACCGCCGTCCTGCATAACCTCATTCAGCTGAACATTAATGGTGTCAAAACCCGTAAGATCTTCAAGAGACAGATTCAAGGGTTGCTTGACAAGGCCTACAATGCCCAGCGAAGATGATGCTGCAAACAGGGCACTGGAGGCAAAAAGACAACTCATTATAGAGGCCAGAAAAACGGACTTAATTTTCATATCATCATTCCTTGCAATAAGGTTATATTCCTTAAAATGAACCCCGAACGCCGCAGAAGGCCTCGCGTCCCTCTCTTGGGAAACCGTAACTGGTCTCATAGTTCTCATCAAATATGTTTCTAATGCCGACTTCCAAGGTAGCCACATTATAGAGGTCCACCATGGCCTTTAAGTCAACCAGCCAATAGTCATCAAGCTCAATCCAATCTCCGTTATTCTTTTCCTCCCATTGTCTCTTGTTGTACTGGGCTTTGGCGTATAAGGAAAACCATTCCGTCACCTTAACCAAATCGCTTATATAGAGCTGGTACTTTGGTGTCTCTTCGAGGTGGGGACTGGTTCTTTCATCCCATCTGTTTTCCGCGTCCAGGTATGTGTAATGCGCCTCCAAGGTATTAAGAGGCAAGCCTTGTGTCCTTGCGCTAATCTCAAATCCCCTATATCGTACTTCTCCTATGTTGGTGTTGTAATCAAAATCATCTTCTCCCACTGTTATAGTAGTTTCCTCAATCTTATCTTCGAAGTCGGAATAAAAGAGCGTAAGACCGGCAATGCTTTCCCACGGCAATGGTTTTTGAACACCAGCTTCATAGTTTGTGGATCGTTCCTTTCTCAGATTCGGATTGGGATAATTATCGCCAAGATATGACGAATACAACTCACTCAGTGTCGGGAAACGGGATTTTCTGGCGACAGAAACATGCACCTTAGTGGCATCTTCAAATATATAATATGCGCCTCCTAAAAGATTCCAGGCCTCATCATTGGACCTCAGTTCCCCTCCGTCTGCATATTCCGGGTCTTGAACATCGTAGCTTGCCCCTAAGACAAACCCAAAATTTTCAGTAAGTTTTGTGTCATTTTCAAGTCCGTAAGAAAACATCTCGGCTTCATATCGTTCCCATGACTCCCCAAAATCATCCTGTTCTTTATGCGTATCTTTCCTGCAATGGAATGAAAGGCTGGTGGTATTTTTCTCTATATATTCCGACCTAAGGACTAACGATCCCCCATCAGTATGATCATCATAGGTGCTGTGAAAGGAAGATCGCCTGTTTTGCGTGGTGAAGGTGGCGTCATCATAGGCGTCAAGCACGTTAAAGTACTGATCGTGATACAAGCGTGTCTTGGCCGACAACCGATCTGTCAGCCGGCTGTCTCCGATAAAGTAATAGGTCTTTTTTTCCCAGTCGGCAAATCTTCTATACATAGATCTTTCACTTGGATATACATTAGTCGGCCAACCTTTTTCGTCGCTCCTTACGTGGTGGAAACCTATTGCATACTCATGGCCCTCAGCAGGTACAAAACCCGCTTTCAATGTCTCTGAAAGACGTTCCATGTCTGAATTATCCCTTTTATAACCATCTTCATACCAACCAGATGAGTTTGGAGGTTTAGGTGAGTAATCAGTTGACATCCTGTAGTCACTATAATCAAGGCCCGAAACACCACCCATAATATAAAAACGGTCCAGCTTTGAACCCAGATTCAGGTTCCCTAGATAGCCGTTTCTGTTTACCTCTGCACCGTAAGAGCCCTCAAAGGCCTTTTGAGGCTTCATGGAAATGATATTGATCACGCCGCCCATGGTATTGGGGCCGTATAGTACGGAGGAGGCGCCTTTGGTAAGGGTAATCTGAGAGAGGTTTCCCGTAGGGATCTCGCTTGAATCCACGTATCCGTCATTAGGGATATACCACGGGATGCCGTCATAGAATACCGGCACATATCTCTGATTGAAGCCGCGGACATTTAGATATGCCTCGTTTCTCTGACCCGTTGAAACATGGACACCGGGAAGTGTTTCGAGCGCAGTGGAAACATCGGTGGAATTTGTCAGATCCAGTTGCTCCCTATCAATAGTTTCCACCGTGGTCACCTGGGAAATTGTCTCTGCATTTCCTGTAACCACTACCTCGCCAAGGTCGAAGACGCCGCTTTCATGCGTGGCATTGGTGGATTCCTCTTCAGCCCAGCCAAGCCCGGCAAAACAAGACCACAACAGAATTAATAAAGAACACATTACCCTTGTTTTGAATTTTAATCTCATTTTTTATTTCCTCCTTTTGAACGAAAAATACCTCATCAAATCTCTCTTCCATTAGAATTCTCCTTCTCCGGTCTTTGCCACGTCATGACCATATGGACCCCTATCCCCAGAATCATCAGCGGATAGATAAGAAGAAACGCCTTTAGAACGGGGTTGCAGGCAATAGCCACCATAACGCCAGGCATCCCGTTTGTTGGTGAGGCGGCATCTGCATCAGGAGGCAGGAACCGCTTTAGCGTAATCTGTATATCTTTGTGATGTATCGGTTCCAAAAGATATATGCGGTCCTGCACCAGGACCTGTCCTGCCTTTTGAAGCGCCACCTCGACGAAATTGTCCTTATGATGGAATTCGTCTTTCATGATGTCCCGACGGGACTTTTTCAACACCTGCATGTCATCTACAAAATGAACGTCCATCACCTCCAGTTGAAGATCATCTTCAAAAGAAAATATCCCCCCTTTTTTAAGCCCTACATCATCATACTTATACCCCAGCATAAAACCTCCCAGATGTCCCAGGGCCACCAGGCCGAAGATCACGTGGACTATAAGCATGAAGAGTTTCGCACCGCTGAAGCGATGGCGCATTATCTTGAGTATCCGGTTCGATGAACAGAAGACCAGGTTCACCCCCATGACAATCATGATAAGGCAAAGACCCACGAACCAGGCCTTTAAAAATGTTGACCCCTGCCCTTGATCGAGGAGCCAGTCCCTGGTCAGGGCGCTGTTCATTTCCCTGAATGAGGTAAGAAAATCCTGATTGGCGCAAAGGACCGTTCCAAAGACAAACCAAAAGAAAAGGGCGACAAGGGTCCATGTGGCGAAACTGAGGGATGAAAGGTGCTCTGTGACTCTGCTCATAGGGTGCTCCGGTACGCGATGAGGCCCAATATCAAAAAACCGCAAATGATGCCAAGTCTGGGCCGCCATTTGCCCTGGCCATGGTTGGAGCCAGGCACATGAACTGCCAGCATGAACAGAAGCACGATGATGGTGGACTGGAAAAAGCCCGGGCCCCACTGCCAGAAATCTCCCCATCCCCTCAGGCACCAGCGGATGCCGACATACTCCGCAGTAAGAAAGAGCAACGCGCCCAGGATAAGGAAATTCCTGCCCTGGTGGGCGCGATAGACGGCAATGGAATCACCCCTTTTATTATCGAATCTCGACTGGATGTAGAGGGCCGATGAAAAGAGCGTTATGGCGACGACCGCAATGCGGAGGAAGTGAAAAAAGACGATGTAAAGGTCATTATAATCATAGGCAAAAGGTGCGGGTTCTTTATTGGCAAGGGCTGTGATACCCATGAGAAGCATCATCTCAAGCCATACCCAGAACCTGACATCAGGGAGTTTTTTCTCCTGGCTGGTGAATAAAACGCCCATAATTGCAAGAAAAAACGCCCCAAGCATAAACGATTCAAAAAGCCGGAATACCGGTGCATGGCCGGAGAGCAAAACCAGCATGATCAGGCCGGAAATGTTGCTGATCAGCCCGGCAGCGGATGAGATGGCCTCGGCCTTTTTTTTTCTGAGCAGGGTAAATATAAACGTAAGAGAGTAGAAGAGGAATGTAATCCAGAAGACGACTGGCAAAGCGGACTTCATAACGTTAACCCCAATCGCCTTGGCCGGAACGTCGGTTGAGCGAAGAATTCAAATTCATCTTAACGAACATATGTAACGTGCTATATAAAAACTAAAAGCAGTATATCTTTTGCTGGAAGCCGATATATATGTAAAAAAATAACGGACCGTGTCAAGAGTTATTTTCATAATTATGTGAAACCTGAAAACTACAATCAGAATTTCGCTATGTCTTCAAAGACATAGCGACCTCTATTTAAAAAGCGCATATGCGCTGCTGACTTTCAAACGTTGCGGAAAAAAACATTTTAGTTGTAATTTGTCAAGCAAAATTCAAATAATTATAAAATGGAATTTAAATACCTTTAATATCCTATCATTACTTAAAATAACTTGATAACTTAATCGTTAAACAGCTACTGTCTGACTGAAAACAAGGCCCTGCTTTCAGGCATAGCCTCCTAAGAGGATGGCCTTATCCTTGCTGATTTTATGGTATTTCGTTAACATGAACAGAAACACGAACAGAGTTACCGAGGAAAATGGAAAATCAGACTCCAGGAAACGGGCTTAGACGGCAGATCGGTTTCTTCTCCGCAACCATACTGGTTGTGGCCAACATGATGGGCACAGGGATATTCACCACCTCAGGGTTTATCATTCAGGAGCTGGGTGATCCTGGGGTCATGCTCCTGTGCTGGATCACAGGAGGTATCTTTGCCCTTTCAGGCGCGCTCTGCTATGGTGAGCTCGGGGCGATGTTTCCCCTTGCCGGCGGCGAATACGTGTATTTGCGGGAGGGCTTTGGCAAGGCCATGGCTTTTCTTTCAGGATGGGTCTCATTGATTGTGGGTTTTTCCGCCCCTATTGCCGCTGCCTCCATTGCCTTTGCAACCTATTTTTTTCGCGCCTTCCCCGGCCTTACGCCGATGGACATGAATCAGGCGGTTTTAAATGCCCTGGGCTTAAGCGTTTCTCCTGTCAGCGTTGTCGCCTCAGTGGTTATTATCGTCTTTTCCCTGGTCCATTCCTACAGTCTGTGGTTTGGAAGCAGGGTCCAAAACGTCCTGACCATCTTTAAGCTCACTGTGATCACGGGTTTTGTGGTTGCGGGCTTTGTGCTGGGAAAAGGAACTATGCCTCCTCTGTTCAAGGATTTTCAGGCCGGTTCGGTCTTTTCCGGTCCCTTTGCGGTTTCCCTGATTTTTGTCTCTTTTGCTTACAGCGGCTGGAATGCGGCAGCATATATTGGCAGTGAGATCAAAAATCCGGGCCGAAACATCCCTTTTGCGCTCCTGACAGGGACCATTGTGGTGATGGCGCTCTATCTGCTCCTGAACCTCACTTATATCTACGCCCTGCCGCTAGACCAGATGAGCGGGGTATTGGAGATCGGGGCAATGGCCGCGGTAACCCTGTTCGGCGAAAACATAAGCCACTGGGTATCAGGGGCTATCTCAGTCGGCCTGCTTTCGGTGATCAGCGCCATGGTCCTGGTAGGCCCGAGGGTCTATTACGCAATGGCCAGGGATGGTGTCTTTGTAAATTGTTTGGCAAGACTTAAGGGAAGATACCAGACCCCGGCCTATTCTATTATCTTGCAAGGGCTTATAGCTATTGCTATGGTAATGACTGCTTCGTTTGATAAGCTTCTGATTTATATCGGATTTACTCTGTCACTTTTCGCTGTGTTAACGGTCTGCAGCCTGATCCTGATACGGAAACGAAACCATGTCTCGATTCCGGCATACAGGACATGGGGATATCCTTTAACGCCGTTGGTTTTTATTGCCGGCAATCTCTGGGTCATTTATTATTCCATCAGGAGCAAACCCATGATCTCTGCCTTTGGCCTGATAACCATTGTAGCAGGGGTTGTTATATACCTTGTCATCAACCGGTTGCATGACAAAGAGAGAAAAGAACGCTTCTGAGGAAGGATATTCCCCGGAATCAATGAGGCATTGCAGCTGGCCTTTTGATGGCGGGGGCCGAATTGGAAAAAACAACCCTGCCTCACTTAGTTTCCACTCACAGGCTTTTTTGAAGGCCGATGAGTTTTTTTATTACCCGTTATGACAATCTTGACATAAGGAAAATTGTTTGGTATTGCATTTTCCCGAATAAGTCATAAGGGGTATCTTATAGATATTTAAAGTAAATATTTTAGATAGTTTTCAATAATTATGAATATAAAAACTCAAAAGTCCTCGGATTCAGAAAAAGAAATCGGGTTAGCGATGTAATTGCTTTTTAAGGAGATGGTGAAAAATGTCGGATAAGAAAATGATGGTAAATGGCAGGGAAATTCCATTCGCTGCCGGGGAGACCATTCTTGAGGCTGCATCCCGCTATGATATTTCAATCCCTACGCTCTGTCATTTAAAGGGAACCACACCCCATGGGAAATGTAAGATTTGCGTGGTGGAAATCGAAGGGGAAAGAGAGCTTAAAACCGCCTGTAACACGCCATGTAATGCGAACATGGTGATTAAAACCGAATCCATAAAGGTTGTGGCGGACCGGAAAAAAACGCTTGAGGATCTGATCGCCTCAGGCAATCACAATTGCGCGGCATCGAGTGCCGGAAATTCGAACTGGACCGTATTCCAGATGGCCGTGCAGCAATATGATAAAACTGATGATCTGTGTCCAGTATGGGGGGATTGCAAGTTACAGGATCTCTTGTACCATTATCAGGTGACACAGAAAAAACCGTCTGACAGGAAACAGCCTTTTCAAAAAGAAATCGTGAATCCTTTGATCATAAGGGATTTTTCAAGATGTATTCTCTGCGGCCGCTGCGTCAGCGCCTGCAACGAAGTGCAGGTCAACCGGGCGATCAATTTTGGCGAACAGGATGGCCGGGAAAAAATTGTCACAAAAAATAATACTTCACTCGCGGATTCGGATTGTGTGTTTTGCGGTGAATGCATCCAGGCATGCCCAGTAGGCGCGCTTGTTGAAAAAAAAGCAGCGTATCAGTGGAGACCCTGGGAAGTTAGGAAAATCCGCACCACCTGTCCATATTGCGGCGTGGGATGTCAGCAGTTGTTGCACGTCAAAGGCGAAAAGATTGTTAAAGTTACGGGTGTTGAAAATGGTAAACCCAATGAGGGCCGGCTGTGCGTTAAAGGCCGTTTCGGATATGATTTTATCTACTCGGACGAACGATTGAAAACCCCCCTGATCCGTGAAAATGATCATTTCAGGGAAGCCTCCTGGGATGAAGCCCTTGACCTCGTGGTGAAGCGGTTTAAACAGATTATCGCCTCTGACGGCCCGGATGCCCTGGCAGGCGTCAGTTGCGCCAGAAGCATCAGTGAAGATTCCTATCAGATGCAAAAGCTTTTTCGCGCGGTTTTCAAGACCAACAATATTGATCACTGCGCCCGTACCTGACACGCCCCTACAGTCGCCGGGCTGGCGGCATCATTTGGTTCTGGGGCCATGACCAATTCATTCGGCGAATTTTCAAGGGCCAAGATGTTTTTTGTAATCGGCTCAAACATGACGGAAGCCCATCCAGTGGCGGCCACATTTTTGAAGAATGCGGTCCTTAAAGGCGCCAAATTAATTGTGGTGGATCCACGGGCGCACAGGCTTGTTGATTATGCGGATCTTCATGTGCCTATCCGAGTGGGGAGCGATATCGCCTTCTTAAATGGTTTGATGAATGTATTGATAAAAGAAAATCTGTATGATCGAAAATTTGTTGAATTCAACACCGAGGAATTTAACTCGCTGAAACAGAAAGTGAGCGAATATCCGCCAGAGCGGGCGGCAGATATAGCAGGCATTACTCCCCAGTTGATCGTTGACACGGCCCGTTTGCTTGCCTCCGTCAAACCGGTCATGTTGTGTTATACTCTGGGTATCACCGAACATACATGCGGACGGAATAATGTGGTGTCTACGGCCAATCTTCAGATGCTTTTGGGAAATATGGGTGTGGAATGCGGCGGGGTTAATCCCTTGAGAGGCCAGAATAATGTGCAGGGCGCCTGTGATATGGGCGCACTTCCCAATGTCTTCCCCGGATATCAGGCTGTGGTGGATGAAAAGGCCAGGAAAAAATTTGAGGCCTTCTGGAATGTGTCTGACCTGCCTTCTCAAAATGGTTTGATGATGCCCCAGATGATGGACGGTCTGGTTTCAGGGAAGATAAAAGGATTCTATATTTTTGGTGAAAATCTGGCCAGTACTGAACCGGACATTCACAAGGTAGAGCACGAATTGTCCTGCGCCGAATTTCTGGTGTGCCAGGATATCTTCCTGAACGAGACCACAAAATTCGCCCATGTCGTGCTGCCCGCGGCCGCCTGGAGCGAGAATGACGGCACTTTTACAAGCAGTGAACGGCGGGTCAGCCGGGTGAGAACAGCGAGCCCACCGCCAGGAGAGGCAAAACCAAACTGGTGGATATTCAAAGAAATTGCAAGACGTATGGGCCAGACTTGGTCATCAAATAGTGCAAAAGAGATCTGGAATAACGAGATATCAATGTTAGCGCCTGCACTGGCCGGCATCAAATATCACCGGATTGAAGGTGACGGTCTTCAGTGGCCCTGCCCGACAGAGGAACATCCGGGAACAGCATATCTTCATAAAGAAGGACAATTTACTCGAGGTAAGGGTGCATTTATCCCTGTGGAATGGACGCCGCCAGCAGAAGTTCCGGATGAACAATATCCGCTTGTGCTGAGTACGGGAAGACGGCTTTATCACTACCATACAAGGACACAGACAGGGCGGTGTGAAGGATTGAATGATCTTCTGGGAGAAGAGACAGCAGATATATCCAGGGAAGATGCAACCGCATTAAATATCCTGGACGGTGAAAAAATCAAGGTTTCTTCCAGACGTGGCGAGGTAATGGTAAAGGCTAGAGTGACCCCTGAAGTTCCAAGGGGGCTTGTTTGGATGGCATTTCATTTCAGGGAAGCGAATGCAAATTTTCTGACCAATGCTGCATTTGATCCGTTTACACTAACCGCTGAATACAAGGCATGTGCGGTTCGTATTGAAAAACTATAGTTTGTTCCATGCCTCATAATATACATAAGGGGCCTAGGATGTAAGGGTTCGGGGGATTATTGGATGTTTCCAGTTGTCCCGCTGGCCAGCGGCGAATATGTTTACCTGAGAGAGGCCTTTGGGAGACCGATGGCGTTTCTTCCCGGACGGATTTTCTTGATCGTGGGATTTTCCGCACCAATCGCCATAGGCCTTCTTTCGGTGATAAGCGCCATGATCCTGGCAGGACCCAGGGTCTATTATGCCATGGCAAGGGATGGAGCCTTTGTGGATGGTCTTGCAAGGCTCAAGGGAAGGCACCAGACCCCTGTCTACTCGATCATATTGCAGGGGCTATTGGCAATTGCCATGGTATTGAGCGCTTCTTTTGATAAGCTTTTAATTTATATCGGATTTACCCTGTCGCTTTTTGCTGCGTTAACGGTATGCGGCCTGCTCCTGATAAGGAAACGAAATAATGCCCCGGTTGCGGATTACAGGACATGGGGATATCCAGTGACACCGTTGGTCTTCATCGCAGGCAACCTCTGGATAATCTATTACTCCATCATGATCAAGCCCCTTGTCTCAGCCGTCGGCCTTATAACCATTGGCATAGGTATTTTGGTATATCTATTGATCAAACGGCTGCACGCTAAAGAGAACAAGGGCCGGAGCTGACTTCACCCTGCCTTAAATCGTGACCTTTTTAATCTGTATGATTTTTCATGACCCTCCGTCTACCCGTAGGTAGACTGATGAAAAAATACGGATTGATTTTGATCGCCTCTCAGATCATATTGGTCTTATGAAAAATGATCAATTAAAACGCACGCACCGCCTAATAAAGATTATACAAGAGATTAAGCTCTCTCCCTATCGCTCAATCGAAGATCTTGCAGCATACCTTGGGATAAGCAGGGCGCAGTTTTACAAGGACAAGACCGCACTGGAAAGACTGGGTTTTGAATTTTCTTACGACAGGAACAGACGAAGGTTTGTTATTACAAAGGATGCGTATCTTCCTGTTGAAAACCTTTCCATAAGCGAACGTATATCTCTCATTATGGCGGTACGCCAGCTTTCGGCGACAGGGGACTATCTCATGAGCTACGAGGGACTCAATGCCGCAAGAAAACTTGCCGCAGACCTGCCCCTTCCAGTAAGGGAAAACTCCCTTTCCCTTTTTGATGACCTGGTATTGAAGGAGGGGTTTGGTTGCAGGCGCGTGATCATGGAGAGGCTGCAAACAGCGGTCACTGAAAACCGCAGGGTGGCCCTTGCATACCGGAGGCCTGATGGGACAGAGTCTAATGACGTGGAATTTGATCCCTACCACCTGTTTTTTCAAAGACGCGCCCTTTATGTTGAGGGATATTGTGTGAACGAGAAGGGCATACGTATGTACAGGCTCAATCGCATCCAACATGTGGCCTTTACGCCGGTCCATTTTGCAGTAAAAGACGATTATGACTTTGGTGAAAGACATCGGAACGCCTTTTCGGTCTTTCCGGGAGAGACCACCGAACGGGTCGTTGTCCGTTTTTCCGCCGGGGTGAGATCCTATATACAGGAATCCCTCTGGCATCACAGCCAGGTAATCAACAGGGAAAAAAATGGCTCCATATTGTTCCGTGTAGATGTTGCAGAGCCAAGAGAAGTCATGTGGTGGGCGTTTCAGTGGGGGGCGGATGCGGAGATTCTGGAGCCAGCGTGGTTGAGGGAAGAGGCAAAGAGAGCAACAGAAAAAATGGCTATCAGGTATAAAGTGACGACGTAGCAAATCCGTCAACGAAAAATACCAGTTGCAATTACTCGGTGACCTATTGTTATTACCGATGAAATGCAACAGGAGGTGGGCATAGGTTATAAATTTATGATGGAATTTATGAATGACTGAGGGATCCAAAAGAGAACGATTGGAGACGATTAAAGCTCTGGCGTACAAAAAGCGGCTGAGGCATCTTTATAAGCTACTGGACAAAAAAAGAACGGGTTTGAGAAAAATGTCTTCAACTGGGATGGCGCATGTGCTTGTATGCACTGGTGGTGAGTCAGAATTGTCACGTCTTATATGTGAGTTAATCAGAAAAAGATATGATGTCGAGGTTATGACACCTCCTGCGCTAAGCGACGCAGAACTTCTTGGATTTGCAAAGCAAGGTCTTGTTGATCTTTTTATTATCGTTCTGAATAATATACTCTACGATTCTAAAATATTTCCTGGAAGATTTGACGGTGAAAGTTCATTGCATTTTGTTTCTTGTCTTCGGGGGACTTATCATGTGCCGGTGATAGCGTTGTACGGCTATCCACGTGAAACTTCCTATGCGAAAAGGCTCAAACTGACGGGCATTAATTTCTTATTTTCAATACCTTGCAAGGTCAAGGAGTTACAGGATGCAGTCGGAAAGTGTCTGGGATTTATTTGAATGCCAACCGTGCGGCATGCCAGACCTAATCAGATTTACTTTATCTTTTTGTCCTGACCACAAGTGGAGGCTGTTTGAGTGGCAGAGGCAAACATACTTTTTAGATGGAGGAATGGGATGGGGACAGCATTGTGCGGATACTGATTGCTCTGCGTGAGGCCGGTGCGCCGGATGTGATTTTTGAACTTGAAGATGCGTATGTCAGGGCGATTTTTCCAAGACATGGTGATATGATGACAAATTAACGGGCTACCCAAGAAACTGCCCTAGAAATTACCCAAGAAACTACCCAAGAAACAATAAGGGTTAATACGTCATACCGGCGTTACAAAGAAAGGGGCCTGGGAAATAATTAAGGAACCAGACGACAAGTAAGTATTGCCTGATTGGAAAATTTTCCCTTGGCAAAGCAAAAGCGGGCTAATGTAGATGGTATAAAATTTAATGTCCCTTTCAGGGATGGTTGAAATCCCTCGCCTTTAGGCGAAGCAAGTTTTAGATTGTCGCAGAGCGACTTTTCATCCCGGCCAATGAACCACAATCTGCGCCTCGTCATTCCGGCGAAGGCCGGAATCCAGGAGATAGGACTATTTAGGTCTCTGGATGCCGGATCAAGTCCGGCATGACAAAAAAGTTGATTTTAATCAACTGGTTTTAGAACCCCTCGTCTTATAGACGAGGGTTGTTCAGTGAGTATAAAAAAGCCTAAATAAAACATCGTTTTTGGAGTTATATATGAAAGATTTTGAGGAGCTTAAGCTGAGCATCGTTTCAGAGGGTAATAGATTAGCACCTGGGTTCCTTGAACTTGTTTTGAACAAAGGATTGCATCTCATCCCTGACGTAATTCAGTCCGGCGCGAAATCCAGACAAAGTCTGAAGGCCCATATCCAAAACGTAGTCTGTTTTTCTTACCAATTAGGTCAGATAACGGGGCTCAGCGATATGCACATGATGAATCTCACTGCTGCGGCACTTGTTCACGACTTGAACAAATTCCCCGAATATGAAGGTAAACCATATAGTACTATTGCAACGGAAGAAAACATAAAGAAACTGCTGAAAAAGCTTACTGACGATGCCGAAGAAGAATACGAACTCACATGTGAAATGATAGTGGAAATAATCCGCGCACATAGTGTTTTTAGTCATGTAGACGGTGCGGCTCTGTTTGCTACGGATAAAAGCGACTCTGTCAAGAAGTTAAAGTATCTTTTAAAAGCTGCTGACACCTTGGACATGAGCCATTTATTTCACGAGAGAGATGCCAAAGACAAGGCCCTACGCCTCTTGAACGGTGTTGTCGAAATCATACAGTATGAATACACCTGGCACTATTTTTCTGATAACCGTGGTATATTTACAAATCTGGTCCATAACACTGTAATAGGTCTCTACCAGGAAAATGGGGCAATCCCTTTGCTTTATTACCCGGAAGGCGTGTGGTATCTGACCCCAAAAGGAAAGAGTATTTTTATAAGCAACGAAGAGGTTACAGAAAAATTTCAGGATAAACTCAAAAGCATAAGGTTGGAAGATCCTTTAAAACTCCTGAAGAATGCAAAAGGAGTGGGGGCAAAATTTGCCACTAATCCCTTTGAATTGGGAATTCCTCCCGCACGTATTATTGGGTTACTAATGGATTTTATCTCTCAGGAAGGGACTAAAAAATTCACTGACAAATTTGAAAAACTCGATAAGGAATCACCCGCCAAGCGCTTGAAGGAATATGAGAGCTGGTTAACATCTGCCAAGATACTTAAGAAATATGAAGAAAAAAGGAGATCCTTGCAGAAGAGATTGGAGAAAGAGGGCTTGGAGTTTGAAAAGGTAGTAGAGCAAGGACAAGTCCCATCAGGAATAAATGGCAAAAAGAGGTCTGCTATTAATAAAGTCCTTTCTGAGTATTTGTTGACTGTTCAAGATTGTGAAATGCAGAATAAGTATAGACTGTCTCCTCTATGGGAAAATATACCAAAAGAATTGTTTAGCTCTGACATGAGAGCCTTGCATCTTGGCTACTTGGCTGGTTCATTCGCTTATTTGCTCACCAATCATTTTGAGTTTGATTCCGATCAGGCTTGGGATGATGCGGCCAAGGTTTCTGGATTAAGTAGTGATCAGTGTTTCCATTTGAAATTTTTTGATCCACAAAGCGACAGGGGATATAGAATAGGTGCTCTTCTTTATGAAAATGGCATTGAAATTGATCAGGTAAAAGAAAAATATGTTCAGTTTCTTGAAAAAAACCTTGGGGCTGGAAGCAAAACCGAATTGGATCAGGAAATCCACGAGTATATAAGCACAAACCTCATTCATCCCCAATCAGGATTTCGCGTAACAAGCAGGAACCTGAAAGAGTATATAAGACATAATCATAGTCAGTGCTGCCACTGCGGAAACGGCAAAGGTGAATCATGGATGGCAGATAAAGTGCCAAAGCAGGGAATTAAAACCCAGTTCTTTTCAAATCGGCTTAAAGGTGGGGGAGGAGAACCAAAGAGAAATGTCTGCCGAATCTGCGAAGAATCTTTTATGTCGGAAAAACTGGCCTGTGAATTATATGATAACCACTACTATCTCCATTTGTTCTCAGATGGAGGGGAATTTACCTCACATGCTGAACCCGGTATATTTTTAAAAGGACTAAAGGATGGAATTGACTACTTAAGACGAACAGATACAAGAAGTCTTTTTATTCAGCCCGGTAAGATAATGCAAAATTCTATTATAGGTGAACCAATTTTGCTTCAGGGAGTGCTTACCAAAAAGTGGGGCATCCTTGTTCCTAAGTTCCCTGAAACCATCGGCGGCCAGATCACCATTTCCGTTAATCCACCGACTGGGGAAAAGACAAACCAGTCAACCCAGTTTTTATTCAACCTTTCTCATCTCCTATTCCTGACCAGGACTTTTAATTTGAGAGGTATTCTGAGTAAATCATCTGTCCCACCTCTTACGGCTAGAGATTTCAAGAAAATATTTATTGATCATGTTCCGCTTTCTTTCATGGCGTTGATACCTGCAAACGATATGGATGCAACAGGCTACAATAAATTATGGGAAAAGCTCCTTTCTCTTTATGCGCTGAGGTCTTCATATAACTCCTGGGAAGATGATGACATAGTAAAGCTTGCCCGCACCCTGTTCGATGAGACAGGCCTTTCACTTCTGCATTTTCTAAAGACCCAATACACAAAGAATTTTAGAAGCGACAAGAAACCATGGTCTGAGGCTTGGCCTCATCTTAAACTTTTTATTAGGGAGGATCTACTGATGCCAGTAAAGAAACTTGCAGAGATTGCGATCAATAATCACTTTCATGGCGGTTCATGGAGTGAGGCTTCGCAGGCCAAACCTTTGGATCTGGCCTTTGATGGTCTTTCGGGTCATAGGGACCCGGAGACTTTGGAAGATCTTAAGATGGTCATACTTCATGATGTTTGCAGGGGACTGGAACGTATCTCTATTTATAAATCCCTTGGGAAAGCCCGCCAAGAGGCTGCTGCACAGTTTGTAGATGTGTTTTTTGACGAACTATTTTCTACAAGGTATAACGCTGAAAGGGCCAGGATAATGAGAGACCAAAAGAGGATAAGGGCCGCTTTTTTGGGCTATCTCACGATCCTGCGCGATATGAAAAAGAACAATGAAGATATGAAAGGAGAATAGAAAATGACTGCATGGCAAGCACTTAACCCTTACTTGGCCGGAAAATATGAAAATCTGCCCAAGAGCCGGTACATTTCGCTTTTCCTGATGCGAACAACCAGATCCGAGGCCATATTCCGCACAGAAGGAAGCAGTGAAGGATGCAATAAGGAAATTATAAGTGGACCGGACGGGAAAACCGTGACCAAGGCTGTGATCAGCAAAAGAAAACAGGTAGCAGTGGAGCGTAGGGAAGGAAGACAGATTCTGCGGAAATTTGGCTTACTTTCCAGAAACGGTGATGCCACTTGCATGTTAAACACAAACAACCCATGCGAGAGGTGTATTGACTGCATGCTTTACGGTTTTGCCGTAGGCACAGGAGGCGCGCAGAAAAGTAGAGTCATGTCAGATGATGCCTTCAGTATTCTTCCCTTTGAAGAAATTTCACAGAAAAAAACCTTTAATGCCCTATTTGAGAACAATACTATGAGAAATCCTGAAACGGGAGAGGCCTCACACTCAATTGGCCAGGACGAATATATTGTCCCAGGGGCGCATTTTCTTGATATAGAAGTTTTAAGGGATGTTACAGAGAAGGAAATGATATACGTTCTGGGAAACATCATGAGATCCAAGAGGTATGGCGCTATAACAAGCAGGATCGGGAGTGTTTCAAACGAGATAGTGGCGGCAATTGGATCTGATGCTGAACTCTTCAGCACATTGGAATGGGTAACTGAAACGGGTAGTCAACTTGGAAAAGATCATCCTTTAGCGGACGATTCAGTCATTACAGCGGCGCTGGGCGCCATAACTCCTCTTCTTGGGAATGTCTGTGGGAAATATTACCAGTTGAAAGAAGAAGAATTGAAAGGCCTTACAAATGAAGTAAAGAGGATATATTCCAATGATGATGAATTAGAAAAGATGCTTAAGGAAATCACGAATAATTACCCTGCCAATGAGTAGGAGGCACCAAATGACTTCGGCAATGCGACTTGAAATCGAACTCATGGAGTCAACTTTTTTTGCAAGCCACGAACTCCATGAATTATATTTTACCGAGGCCTTGATTGGGAACTACGCCCTCTCATATGCTTTGGGGCTCGTCAAAAGTCCATACAACAGAACCAATGTGGGTTATATTGAGGATTTTCCGTCTCTCAATAAGAACGGGCTTTACATTACACCGGCGTGGCCTACTGACCAATCAAGGTTCAAAGTGGAAAGGTTCAACTGTCAGAGTGAGAGTTATTTCGGGGCCATGAGTAACAACGCCGTAGTAGAGCTTTCGGACAGATGCTTCTATAAAGAAGGATTTCTCAAAGGTGAGGGGAACGAGTGTAGGGTTAGACCAACCAACAGACCGCAGACCGGAATTTTGAAGATGCTAGGGACCGGGAGCCGCTTTAGCGCATACATCCTTTTTCAAGAAGAGCCTTTTGTACCTTCCTATATAAGGCTGGGAAAGTTTATGAGCAAGGCCAGGGTAAGGTCATTTCCAGAGGAGCTTTCAAAAAAGATAACTACGAGACAGACCTTCGGCCTTGTTAATCCCATAGACTTACCAAAAGAATCCCATATCCTGTTTGGAGACACGATTAACATCCATCCGACACCCCTTGTAAAAAACGCTGATATCGAGGGCCGTTGGTGGGTGGATAAAAGTGGAAAACCGCTCCTTCCCGCAGATATGTTTTTTGGGGGAATGGAATGAACGCGTTGAGGCTTCGCCTTAAACAGGAACGAATTGCGGTGGCGCAGGATGGATTACTTCTGCATCAGAAAGAGACCTCTGAAGCCTTTAGAGGTTCTCAGGTCGTGATGAACTGTGCGCCTACCGGTGCAGGTAAGACAAAGGCGGCGCATTTAGCAATAAAAAAACATGCTGCTGATTGTTCTGTTCTTTTTATAGCGCCCACTAATGCTTTAGTGGGTCAGCATCTTGAGGACGCAAAGGCCTTTGTTAAAACTAATGGTCTTCCTCACAAGGTTGTGGCCGTAGACGGATCGGTTCTGTATTCGCTGCTCAAAAAATGTCCAGGGATTTACAGGGCGGGCGATGTCTTGCATCAACTCATTTTTAATCCCAGGGCATTTTTAGACGAATTGGGCGTAGATGGCCGTTATGGGCCAATATTCCTGATCATTAATCCCGATCAGGTATGGTATGCCATAATAAAGGGAAGGGAAAAGGACACTCGCAATCTGCTTGTAGATTTCATTAACAGCTTTCGTTTTGTGGTTGTTGATGAATTTCACTATTACGACGCTCAGCAGCTCGTTCTTTTCTTTCTTTGCGTGGCATTTTGGAAACATTTCGGGCAATTTCAAGACGGCCTTAAGCTTTTGCTTTTGACTGCTACGCCCGATGAGATGGTGCAGGAGTTCTTTATAAGGCTCGATCTTGCTCCGGCCATAGTAGGGTTAGGTCAAGATGAATTTGCGAAAACAATTCCAGTCCTTGCCCCCGTAGAACTTACGCTTACATCAGAGGATTTGTCCGATTACACTGCATTTGCGGCAAGTCGTTATAAAGAGGGGAACGACGGCGTTATCATATCTGATAGCCTAAGAGAGATTAACATGTTGTACCGAAGGTTGTTGGATATGAAAATTCCTGTGGGACGAATAACAGGCCCTATAAGCAACAGGGATCGCAAATTGGAATCACAGCAGCCCATAATACTCGCAACTCCGACTGTTGACCTGGGATTCAACTTTCCAAAGCCCAAGGTTAAAAACCGCCAGGAAATTGATTTTGTAGTTGCAAGGGCTAAAGACAAAAGCGCTTTCTGGCAACGACTCGGAAGGGCAGGCAGGGTACTGGGAAAGCAAATAACTGAGAAGCCAAGTGAGGCTGTTATGCTCCTTTCTGATTCAGCCAAATATCGTGATGTCAAAAACCTTGATGGCAAGGAGGTGACAAGGACCGAACTGAAAGGGCTTCTAGGACTCAGAGACAGAAGGCTTTGTGCTGCTGCATTGACCAGAGAAGGGTTATACACCGCCACCAG
The DNA here is from genome assembly GCA_002424495.1 of Desulfobacteraceae bacterium UBA5623. Classification (GTDB taxonomy): domain Bacteria; phylum Desulfobacterota; class DSM-4660; order Desulfatiglandales; family Desulfatiglandaceae; genus UBA5623. The sequence continues at coordinate 4,793 of DIKH01000268.1, read as the reverse complement.
GCAGTTGTTAGAGGTAGAGCGGATGGTCAAAGGCGTAAATGATGAAGTTGTTGATGGCGTTTTTGAAAGTCTCAAAAAATGCATGGACCCAACAGGTACATCGCCTTCATGGCAATCGTTCCGAAAAAGACACTGGCTTATGGGAAGTCTTTTGGAACTTGAAAAAAAGCATGAAACCCCAACTCCGAAAAAAATAAGGGAATTACCTTCATTTGGCACCTTGAAACAACTGGGGGACAAGCACACGGTATTGTTGTCTGCATGGGCGAAGGATCATTTTTATAAGCGTGGCCAACTGAATCAATACCTGTCTTGCACCAATGAACAAAAAGAAGAACTGATCAACACGCTTTTGAGACAGCCAGACTCCAAAGGGAAAATCTGCAATTATCACAGGGAACAGATCCTTAGAATGGAATATTTGTTCGACTTCAGGGGAGGGAAACAAGCCAATAGGGTTTGGGTATATGATCGGGAAGGTCTTCATTCTCCAGCTTTGATAAAGCAGATTGATCTGGTTTCACTTCTTGCACATTACGAATTCGACGTTGTTCGGGACAGAAAGGCGGCGCAACAAAGATGGGGCGTCCGACTGCCCCCACGCACATTCTTTTTTGAAATTTTAGATTTTCTTCAATATCCTTACACCCCTGTTTATTTCTGTCAAGATACCCTGCCAGAACCACCGGAAAAAAAAGAAGGCGAATCTGATCATCCCGAAGTGCTTCCATTTTTTTGGAGGACTATAGCGCTGCATGGTCTTTCCTTGGATTTTGTAAACAAAAAGAAAGGAAGCCTTGCAGTCCCTTTGGAGATAAAGCCCTTGCTCAAGGATATCTCCGAGCTTTTTTTTATTACTCCCATTGAAAACAGGTATGCACTTCTGAATATGCTCGCAGATTACGATATATCAACCGCTACACTAAAGGCAAAAAACCAAAGCGGCAGAGAGGTTGAATATCACGTGGTGGTGGGAAAAGATGCCATTTCGATTAGTGAGGAATTATATTTCAGGGTCAGATAATGATTACATCACAGGTCATATTTCTGAAACATATTAGTGGAAGCCCACATGATATCAGTGGAAAACATATACATGGCTTATTTTTCAAAGCTCTTGAACGGTATGATTCAAAATTGTCGGAAAGACTGCATGGCTCTGCTTCATCCAGACCTTTCAGCCTGAGCTATGTGTATAAGGGAAAAAATGGTTATTGGTTCAGAATCGCCTCTTGGGTTGATGAGATATGTGAGGCCGTTTTTCGGTATTTCACAGCAAATCCAATAGTGTATATAGGCGACTGCGTGTTTTCACTGATCAGGACCAGTACCGACCCTAACGAATCCCCTTGGGCAGCCAGGATTGACTGGAATGCATTTGTTAAAATAATAAGCAGTACTTTCACAAACCCATTTTGGTTGGAGCACTTTTCGCCCACGGCATTTAAAACAGGCGACTCACATCTTCCTCTCCCGGTTCCGCAGTTTATAGTGAATTCAGTTTACAGACAGTTGCCCGACCAGCTTAGATCTAAAATTAATTCAAGCTCTGAGGAATTGTCAGAGATTCTTCAATTGAAACGTTATGAGATACGTTCCATCTATAACAGGAAGAACCAAGGCTCTATTTCCTCATTTCTAGGAAAGACCCAGTGGCAGATCTCAGCCAAGTCCGATAAAGAACTGGTTACGGAACTGTGGCTATTGCTAAACTTCGCCTTTTTCTCCGGCATTGGCGTCAAGACCACCCAGGGGATGGGCATGTGCAGGGTTATTGAGAAAGCATGATGGAAGTTCAGGAACTGATACCGGTTTCATTTCTTAATGCCTTTGTCTATTGCCCGAGGCGGTTTTACCTTGAATATGTGCGTGGAATGTTTGAGGACAATGCCCATACCATTGAGGGGAGGAGCAGACATCATGTTGTTGACATGCGGGGAAAGGAGGCAAGACCCGGCATTAAGGAAGATGTGATTCACAGGAGGTCTGTGTCATTTTCCTCTGTAGGTCTTGGTATTATCGGCAAACTTGATCTTGTTGAGGAAAAAGAAGGTCTGCCCGCATACCCCGTGGAATATAAGAAGGCGAAAAAGCCAAAAAGCATGGAGCCCTGGCTGAATGACAGGATACAACTCTGCGCTCAGGGCCTTCTTATGCAGGAAAACGGCCTGCCGTTTCCGGAAAAAGGATCTCTTTACTATATTGCATCCAGGGCGAGGGTCGAGGTTTTATTTAGCAGAGAACTCGTCGAGGAGACAAAAAAGGTAATCGCACAGTGCAGGGAAGTGGCAGCGGTTGATGAAATTCCCGAACTGGCCGGGAACCGTAACAAGTGCTTTGGATGTTCCCTAAATGCCATTTGTCTGCCGGAAGAAGAAGAGGTGCTGGAAGGCAGAAAGACCAATGCCCGCCGGATTCTGCCTTCCGGTCTCGAAGGTGATGTGCTTTATGTGGACACCATAGGCGCTTATCTTGGCCTTTCAGGCGAGAGCATTAAGATAACAGGGCCGGGAGGTGTTGAAATCGGTCAGGCATCACTTGAGAAACTGAGAGAGGTCGTGCTGTGCGGGCCGGTTCATGCTACAAGCCAGGTGGTTCATGCCTGTTTGCACAGGGAAATACCGGTTCATTATATGAACCTGCATGGCCGGTACCTCGGCATGGCGACACCCATGCTCCATTACCATGGGCTTTTGAGGGAGGCACAGTGGAAGGCCCATTTTGATTCCCATAAGTGCCTCGGTCTTTCCAAAGAGGTTGTGAAGGCAAAGATCGCCAACATGAGGACCATTATGATGCGCTACCTTGGCGAGGAAAGAGCAGAGACGGATGAAGCGAACCTGAGGGCAATGAAGGCATTCAGAAGAATGGCCGACGAAGCGGAGGATGCGGATAAACTCAGGGGCTACGAGGGCATAGCAGGCCGCGCCTATTTCAGCGGGTTTCAAAGATATGTCAAGCAAGACAGAAGGACATTTTTCTTTTTCAAGGACAGAAACAGAAGACCGCCCAAAGATCCGGTAAATGCGCTGCTCAGTTTCGGCTCAGCCTCCTTGCCAAAGACTGCACGGGGGCCGGAATCCGTGTGGGTCTTGATCCCTATTGCGGGTTCTATCACACCATGAAATACGGAAGGCCGTCATTGGCCCTTGATGTCATGGAATTTTTCCGTCAGCCCATTGTGGATTCGGTTGTGCTCACAGCAGTCAATAACGGCGTTTTTAAGGAAAAGGACTTCTACCAATATCAGGATGTATGTTATCTCTCAGAGAAGGGAAGGAAGAAATTTCTGGCCCAATATGAACTCCGGAAAAAAGACCTTGTTACACACCCAAGGTTTCATTACAGGCTGAGCTATGAGAGGACAATAGAGCTACAGTTCAGACTTTTGGGTAAATATCTTTTGGGCGAAGTGGAAACATACGAAGGATTCCGGATAAGATGAAGAATAATTTTCTGGTTGGCTATGACATTTCCGATGAAAGAAGACTTGCAAAGGTAGCCAAGGTGTTGAAGGAGTTCGGATCGCGAATTCAATATAGCTTTTTTCATTGCTTTTTGTCAGACAGTCAGAAGGAACGTATGAAGGAACGCCATAAAGCCGTGATTGATGAGGAAGAAGATCAGGTTGTTATTGTGCCTGTGACGGAAAGGCAGTTGAAGAATGTCGAGTCTTTGGGATTTAAACTCCACCTGGAGGTCGAAGGTGTTATTATCGTTTAGCGTGCGGGATGTGTTGGAGAACAAAAAACCCAGCATGATCTCGCAACTTGATTTCCCTTGTATTTTCAGACAAGTTAGGTATGCTGTTATGAAGGCATATGCTACTGGAGACATGGATATCATATTTAATGTGCAGTATCTCGCAGAAGCATTCTGGATATGGCCGATAACGAGGCTTTTTGAAAGGGCTGGCGCAACAACTGAAATCCCTGAAAGGGATTGAAACGATAGCCACTTGAGCAATTCCGTCAAGCAATTCGTTAGGGCGCAACAACTGAAATCCCTGAAAGGGATTGAAACTACTTTAGCGTTCAAAAGTGTATCGTGAGACATGTATCGGCGCAACAACTGAAATCCCTGAAAGGGATTGAAACGAGAGAATCACGCGAAAAATATGTACGAGGCTGCCATTAGGCGCAACAACTGAAATCCCTGAAAGGGATTGAAACGATTCCGCCGAATACTCTTGCAAGTGCATGCAGAATCGGCGCAACAACTGAAATCCCTGAAAGGGATTGAAACGCGAACCGGATTGAATCGCAGCAGCAAGGCATTGAGGCAGGCGCAACAACTGAAATCCCTGAAAGGGATTGAAACCCATATAACTGGTCGCCGCGTGATTACCAGGCTCCTAGGCGCAACAACTGAAATCCCTGAAAGGGATTGAACTTGTGGGGCATGTTGTGGGCAACGGTGTCCAAGATTTTGATTCAAAAGGTTGCGTAAATTCGCTGCAAAGGCCCCAGAGCCTCTCGCCATGAAGTGTTCATGAATAAGTGGTTACGCAACCAACGAATAAATTTTACAGACCTCTGTGTAGCCCTTTTAGGCTGTATAAGGAAGTCTGGCAGTGTTTTGATACCAGCTTTACTATTGGCGAGAACTTTAATAAGCCTCTTGTTGCGTCGATTATTTTCGATCTCATTGCAAATCCCTTCTTTTTCAATGCACCCTTCAAGAATTAGCATTAAGTTATGCGCGATACATACGAACTGGGCCTGCATTTCCTTTGCTATATCCGATGTTGCCCATGCTTTTTTTTCGGCTAGTTTGTTCTTTACCTGGTCAAA
>DIKH01000289.1 GCA_002424495.1 Desulfobacteraceae bacterium UBA5623 | reverse complement strand
CTTGTTTCCAAGCAGGCGACGTTTCTTTCTTCTCCTCGGCCTCCTTGCCATCAGCTACCCGATTCTGCGTTTTCTCGGATTCAAGGTTCCAACGCAACCACGCCTCGTTGAGATCAAGAAGACCCTTAACCCTGACGGCTTTTTCCTGGGGCCTGATTTTATCCTCTTTGAAAGCGAACAGGGCCCCTGGGCCGTTTCGAGAAAATGCACCCACCTCGGCTGCAAGATCAATCATCGGGCAAATGAAGGGTACCTCGAATGCCCCTGTCACCAGTCCCGTTTCACCCCTCAGGGCGAGGTCATTCAAGGGCCGGCCAAAAGGCCTCTCCCCCGTTACAAGGTTGAGAAGCTTGACAATTCAGGCGGCTACATCGTCACCCTCTGATCCTTACTGAGCCCATATGAACAGCCTATTAAAAGAGAAAATAACGGAGGTCAAATGGGGAGAATGGAGCCTGATCTCTCTTTTTATCTCGGTGCTCTCAGGCGTGGTTGTGGCCTTCCAGTATGACCCGGCCACCCCGCTCTACTCCGCCAGCTCTCTTGATGTGCTTGTCCCTTTTGGCGACTATTTCCGTTCGCTCCATTTCTATTCCAGCCAACTCTTCTTCCTGCTCTCCATCGTCCATCTCTGGGCCATCTTCAAACATTGCGACACCTATAGCCGGTCCCAATGGATCAGGCTGACCGCCACCCTGCCAGTTGGACTGCTTCTGCTCTTCAGCGGCTACGTCCTGCGGGGAGACAGCACCGGCTCCTCCGCCGGCCTGATTGCCGAAAATATCATTACCGCCATTCCCGGAGTGGGCAGCGCCTTGAATGATCTCCTCTTTTCCATCAGCGATGACGGTATGAAGCGGGTCTATGTCAATCATGTCATCGGCTTCGGTCTCGTATGGGGAGTCCTTGCCTGGGAGCATCTGCGAAAATACCGGACCTCCTTCCGCCAGCATCCTCTGCTGACTGCCGCTCTCCTTCTTTTCTGCCTGCTGCTCTCCGCCCCCTTTGAACCGGAAGCCCTTGGCCTTTTGCATATCAATGGCCCCTGGTTTTTTCTCGGCCTCCAGGAACTGCTCAGATTTTTCCCTGCCCTTCTGGCCGGGGTCATCTTCCCCACTACCCTGCTCCTGGCCCTGTTCTTCCTGCAGCCAAAAAACAGCTACTCTCCCCAAATCCTCACCTTCATCCTCGGCTGGCTTGGCCTCTATGGCATTCTCACCGCTGTTGCCCTCTGCCGCTGAAACGCACATAGATGCAAGCCATACCATTGGCCATTACAGTTCCTTCTACCAGCACGTATTCACCGATGAATACCTTTCTGCATATCTGCCTCGACGAACGTGTGTTAGAAATAATGCAAGAAAGGTCTTGCTGATTTTGGTCATGACCTGGTCATGAAACAACAGGATCAGAGTGAATGAAATGCCCATTTTATCAAGCCTGAGCCTCAGGCCATCTGTTCCCTTGATTACCAGATTATGATGGTATATTTTAAACAATGTGACATTCAATGACATCTTTAGAGATTCAACAATATATTAAGGAGCTGAAAATGAGTCAAATTACTGTAAGATTACCTGATGAGTTGGTTGCTTCGTTGGATAAAGCGGCAGCCCAGTTGCGTCGGACCCGTGCCGAGGTTGTTCGACAGGCTGTGGAATACTACCTGGATGATTTTAAGGATGTTGCCCGCGCGACAGAGGTACAGCGTGATCCTGCCGATGTGACATTGGATTGGGAGACGGTCAAGCCTGACCTACTCAGTCACCATTAAGCAAAGCGCGGCAAAAGCACTTGGGAAGGTGGGGCGGGAAGATCGACTTCGCATTATTTCCGCCATTGACCTGCTTAAAACCAATCCCGCTGCAGGGGGTGTGCTGAAATGTGAGTTTTCCGGATTACGCCGCATTCGGATTGGCAATTATCGAGTGGCATACGAAGTACAAGATGAGATACTGGTTGTGCTGGTTATCGGTATCGGACATCGCCGCGAAGTTTATCGGGGTTAGACAATTAGCCCTCCGTTTTTCAAGACCTGCCCTCTGCAAACTTGGTAAGTGGAGAATGTCAAAAAGTCAAGCCTGACCCCACCCCGTCCTAATGCTCAACTCCTTCTCTTGACAACTCGAGGCCTATTGTTTAGACTTATGTTTAAACAATAGGCACAAAAAAACTATGCTTAAAAAAGACAGGAGATTATCATGACTGAAGCCGTGCTGGATATTAAACAATGGGGAAACAACCTGGGAGTTCGTCTGCCCGTGGCGGTGTCTCGCGCCGCACATTTGCATGTCGATCAACGCGTGCGTATTACTGTAGAAAATGGAGCTGTTGTGATTCGACCAGCAGAAGAAACCGCTCTTACCCTGGAACAACGACTGGCTAAATTTGATCCGGAAAAACATGGGGGAGAGTTCATGCAACCAAGTCAGTCTCTTGGGGCTGAACGATGGTGATGGTAATATTAAAAGAAAGTGCCAAATCCGGTTCATGGACGCCGGATCGACAGGATATCATCTGGATTGATTGCAATCCTCAGACAGGACAAGAGATGCGGGATATCCATCCTTTTCTGGTACTTTCTCCACGAAACTTCAATGATAAAACATCTCTCGTTATAGGGCTGCCCATGACCACAGCCGAATATAATGCCGACAACCCCTTTGCTGTTGCCATCGGACAGGCTAAAATTCTGAAAAAAGAGGGAAAAATCAGCTACGTGCTCTGTCACCAGCCAAAATCTTTTGACTGGCGCGCACGCAACGCAAGGCCACATTTACTCAAAAAATGTCAAAATGGACCTTTTGCCAATGTATGTGAATGTTTGAATCAGATCATTAAGTTGAAATAACGGTTGCGCTGGGGAATATATGTACAGTCTGAAAATTGTAATAATTTGAAAATTGTTTAATTTTCAGGGTGGTGGTTGCCATACGCTACATAGGGATCCCTGGCTATGGCGCATGGAATTGAATTTATTGAAAGAATGAGAGTGAAAAGGAAATGCCCATTAGTCAAGCCTGACCCCAATCCTCCTGCTAGAATACCCATTTGTCAAGCCTGACCCCGTCTCCCTTTTGACCCCGTCTCCCTTTTCTTTCTGACCCGATTCCTTAACGTGTTAAATTGCAGCGTGAATGTGAAATAAACTTGTAAATGACCATGGTGATGACTATAATCA
>DIKH01000279.1 GCA_002424495.1 Desulfobacteraceae bacterium UBA5623 | reverse complement strand
CTCACCGACTACCACGCCAAATATTGGTTCATCCGCAGAATCTATGGGTAACCACCGGTTCATGTAAGTCACCAAGTGTTTGATATAAGGCCAGTTTTATGACTTCAAAGCTTTTGAAACCGTAGGCTTTTTTCGTGGTCACTTTGGCCTTGTTGTTGAGACCTTCCACGGCACCCAAGGCGATCTGCTCTTTGGCCCGGAAATAGTTGAGAATCAGGCTCCGATGAGAGCGCAACATCCGGGCGATCTTCTTCATCGGTTCGATCCGTGAGCGCATGGTTCGCTTGCACCAGTCATCCAGGAATTTGGTCGCCCACCAGACGCTTTTGTAGTCCCAGAATCTCTGGAAATCCTCCTTGAGGAGGTAGGCCCGGACAGTCTTCAGGTTGAGGGCGACAAGCTCTTTAAGTTTGGTGGCCTGGCTCTCCGTACAGTTCTCGGGGCGCTTGAGCAGGCACCAACGACTGCCGGTGAGCACGGCTTTCTCGCCTTTGGCCTTGAGTGTCTTGACCTCTGTCGTCCGGACTTTATCAATGGCCGTGTTCATATGGCTCATGATGTGAAAACGATCCAGAATATTGAGCGCCTGGCCCGCCTTCTCGGCCACAACCAGCAGGTACGGTTTCCACATGTCGATGCAGACGAAGCGCAGCAAGGCCGAACGTTCGGGGCCAAACTCCTCGAAGAAGCTCAGCAGAGTTTTCTTGGTGCGATCTTTACCGACAAAGAGCAGCCGTTTGCAACCGTTGTCGATCTGGTAGACCAGAGTCAGAAACTTGGAGCCTTTCTTCTTCCAGCAGATTTCGTCGATGCCGATGGCGGTTATGTTGTCCAGGTTGCGGTTGGCCAGCCCCCAGGCAACGGCCATTTTTACAGAGCGGAAAACGTTGTCCCATTTGGTCTGGAAGACATCGGCCGTCTCTTTCCACGACAGACGCCTTGCCCATTTGGCAAGAAATCAGGCGTAGGTGGTAGTCAGATGATTCTTCCCTTCAGCCCAGGGAACCCGTTCCACCTTGATACCGCATCGAGGGCAATCCACTCGCCGCATGGCGTACAGGAAGAAGACGGGGATGCCCCACAACGGAACAAACTCAAAACGCCTGACCTTCAAGGTGTCGTAGCCGGGGCCGGGATTGCCGCAAACCGAACAAAGAGGACGACTGCCCTTGCGAGGTCGGATTTCGATTTCAAGGAGCAATCGCGCGGCCTTCTCAACCAGGCGGATGGAGCCGAACACAAAACCATGGTGAAATTGAATCCGATTCAGTATAGACTTGAGCAGCATCCCGTTTTCCTTTCCAGCACTGGATTTCTTGGTCGAAACCCATAATGCCGGAATTGAAGACGGGATGCTCTTTTTTTCTCTAGCCCGGTAGCTGATCAGGCACCCATGGCCTGAAATCTACCCATAGATTCTGCGGATGAACCCGACAAAATATGCGCATCGCTATCTGGCCGAGTTTCAGTACCGGTTCAACCGGCGGTTCGATCTGCGCAGCATGCTGCCAAGACTGGTGTTCGCCTGTGTCTCAATCGGCAAGCGGCCCGAGGCTTGGCTTCGCCAAGCTGAGAATTGGACCTAATCAGGAGTTTTTATGTTTGGAAAAGTTAGAAAAATTTACAACGTTTTGGATGGTTTTAGCAAGCTGGTTAATATAGATAGCCACAAATGCGTAAGATTTATCAGCAACCATAAAGTCGTATGTGATATTTGCACCAAACAGTGTCCATCTCAGGCTATCAGCATAGATAAAAAGGGGATCACTATAAACTGGGAGAGTTGTCTTGAGTGTGGAATATGTGCAAAAGAGTGCAAAGCGGGGGTTTTTTCATTAAAATACTACTTAGACAGTAAAATTTATAATGAGATTGCCACTTTTTCAAAAAGCAACGGTTTTTTGGTAGTTAGCTGTGAAAAAGTAACAAGTAAAAATAGATCAGGAGTCACTATCCCCTGCGGAGGGTGGGTAGATGACTCCACTTTTATCTGGGCTGCATCACAGGGTGCAAAAAATATTTACATAAAACTTTCTGATTGTGAAAATTGCACAATAAAATGTGGGAACAAAACTTTAAGCGCGGAGATAGAAAAATTTATTTCAATTCAAAGAGAACTTAATGTGGAGTGCAATATAAAATTAATTGATGAAAGTTCAAAAATCAAAGCTGACTTAAAACAGACTGATAATAAAGATGATGTTAATTTGTCTCGCAGAGAGCTGTTCTCTTATTTTAAAAATAAGTCAAAAAGGTCAATCGGACAAATGTATAGCTATATGAGTGATGAAAATCAGAAAATTTATAATAGAAGTTTTGTACTTCACAAAGATAAAAAGCTCCCTTTTAGAAAAAATATTTTTATTTCTGCACTTATTTTTTTATCAAGCGAAAAGGCTGCCACTGAAAATTTCAAAACTAAATATTTAGGTGGTGTGCAAATCGATTTGAATGAGTGCAATCTTTGCGGTATATGTTACAGATTTTGCCCCACAGGCGCATTAAAAGAGATATCAAAGGAAAATGGTGAGGGATATTTGCAAAAGGCAGGGATAGAAATAAACAACATTTATTG
>DIKH01000311.1:1232-24165 GCA_002424495.1 Desulfobacteraceae bacterium UBA5623 | reverse complement strand
GCCACATGGACATCAGAGGCATTGGCGTTGACCGCCGCCTTGAGCACCTTGTCTAACTCAGCCATAAACTGCCTCCTGCACCTTAGAGGGATATCTGAAAAAAGGGCTGTAACTACTCTGGAACCAGGATGCTATTATGGATCCTGACTCATGAGCAGTTAGAAAAATTGCAACACGAATTGTTTTCAAATTTTTTTGTTATTCTTAATCAAGAATTATGCCAGAAAAAAACGACAGATGGGAAATCTATGATATTTTGTATTTCCAGCCAGTTATTAACGCTGTCGTTGAGGAGGCTTCACTGAAGTAAGGATAAGGGTGTAATTATTACACAAATGCAACGTTATGCATCCGTCAAATAATACATTGATACGGCGGGTTTTTGACAGTGTGAGGAGTGAGGTGGCCCCAAAAAGTTGGACGAAAAATACCCTCTCCCAGACGAATGCCCTTTTAAAAAAGTTCACTCCCCTGAGCTTTCAAAACAACTATTTGATATCTAAGATAAAATTGACTGCCTACTGAGTAAAACAGCCTTAACCCTGTACCAACAGACATTATGAATTTTCTCGTAAAGGCGTGAATTCTGCTTCGGGCTATCCACTGCACAGGAGCGGATATGAAACCTCCCTGTGATGAAAGGACCTGGAACATTCGTTTACAGCATGTACAGCATGTTACTGTTCAGAGTAAATCAGAATAGTCAGCGCATTTCTATACTGAACTTAATTCCCAAACCGTTTTCACGTCATAACTTCAGGTCTGACAATGAATTAATCACCAGAACAAAATTATCTCTTTCAGGTGGTCTGTATCCACTCAGTTTTGTGCTTCGGTTGTTTTTAAACGATCCAACAAATTCCGAAGCATATTCTCTTCCCCTTTCAGTATCATCTTATAGTCATGATTTTTGGTACGGTGGACTTCCACCCGGGTATCCTCCAGTTCTTTAGAAAGGATGTTACCCATAAATTTCTTTTCTTCCGTGGAGATTTCGATATTCATGTTCAATACCTCCTTTACTAGGCTTTACAATTAAAAAATAACATTGATATTCAGACTTTCAACTTTAATGGTTTCGTAAAAAGTCGAAAATCGACTTTTTACAAACTCATCAACTTTGCGATCAACAAGGATATATAACCAGCTGAAATTATCCATTTCTTATCCGGCAAACATATGTTCCCATGATATCTTCAAAATCTGCTCCAAAATCATCTTTTATATTTTCTACAATGCAGTATAAATATTTACCAATAGATAGAAAAAAATTATATATAAATGTTGGTATTAATTTACACACCCGCCGACACGATTCTTTTAATCCAGTCAACTGATTGAAAATACATCTAAACTTGGCATCTATTGTTATCGTCATGTTCGGTATAATTATTGCTAAACAAAAGCCAGACAAATCGTGTCACCAGATTTTTATTACAGTAATTTCGAGGAGGATAAGATGAAAGAACTATTTAGGATTTGTGCCATTGTCACACTCTTGGCCGGCCTGACCGGGACTGCTGACGCCGACCTGCTTTACAGCGCCTCAATGCTTAACGGGGACTACGGTGGCGGCGCGGCCATTGATACTATGGACGGCACCTACGGCCATGGCGCATCCCCCCATGTCTTGGGGATTGTCAACTCCGACCAAGGCACAACCTTTACCAGTACTGAGGATGATTCCAGATCGAACGCCCTGATTAACTGGCAGATCACCGATACAACTCAGCTAAATAATTTCAGAAACCATGGCACCTTTTCCTTCCGGGTCAAATTCGACAGCGTAGAGTTTTGTCCCGGATGGCTGTTCGGGGATAATTACGGCTTCACCGCTTTTCATAACGGGCAGGGCACGTTCAGCAGCCACGCCTCTAAAATGGATGACGTGGTAATGCTGACGTGGAGCGCATGGTATAATGGTGTATGGGATTATCCTTATGACAATACCAACCGATTGCAGTTTGACCGCTGGTACAACGTGGGTTATGCCTGGGGCGGCCCGGACAATGACTTCGAGATCTGGGTTGATGGCATTCTGGTTTCTGCCCGAAATTGGAGTGCAGGAAATGATTTTCCCTGGGGGATGGAATACCCCCCCAGCGGCACCAACTTCGGTTTTGGGGACAACCACGAGCGGGGGTATGACACTTACGGCAGCGTGGCCGGCGCCACCTTCGCAGACGTCCAGATATGGAATGAATACAGGGCATTAGGTAATACAGAGGCGCCTGTTCCCTCCGATCCTGCATGCGTAAGCCAGAAACTCAAGGCCGCCAGCGCACTGTGCAACGCCCTGACCAACTGCTGGGCAAAGGAAATAAAGGACATAAAAGATAAGTATCCGGTTGAGGATTTTACTTACAAGGCAATGCTAACGTTTGGAACCGGTTGGGGTAAGGCACAGGCCAAGGCTGTTAATAAAGGAATAAATTGCGATGCCGGCTCAGTGGAAGAAATTGGATCAACGATTGATGATGCATTTAAAAGTATTTATGATGAAATCTACTACCATATAGTTCTGGAAAACGAGGACCCCACCAAATTAAAGGACTATATCAACCTAGGCAACGACCTCCTTAAAGCCGCGGGAAAAAGATGCAGCAGCTTACTTAAAGCGGATAGCGCATACATCAAGGATAAATCCGCAGACAGGGACACCAGGCTTGGCACAGCAAAAGCCAAGGCGGACAAGGCATTCTCTGATAGCTTTATTAAGATGAAATCCAAGGCGATTAAAAAGGGACTTACCTTTGATGATGCTTCCATAAAGACTTATCTTGAAGACGCAATAAATGACTTGGAATCCGCTATCCTTTCCTCTATGGGAGTGGAATTGCCATAATCGAAATTACAAGAGGAAGTTTATGAATGCATAGATAACCCCAAACCAAACATTGAATATTAAAGGCGGAGATTTAATTGCCTCCGCCTTTTTTATTGATTAACTATATGCCTTGTAATAGTGTTTTTGCCTAAACATCCACTTGCTTTCTCCAGCGCCGGGATCGGACATTAATAATATATGCTTTCCAAAATAGGAATTTTATCGGACACCCACGGTCTTCTTCGCCCTGAGGTGGTATCAACTGTCTCTGATTGCGATATCATTATTCATGCGGGCGACGTAGGAGACTTGAGCATACTTGAAGAGCTCCGCCGGATAGCACCTGTTCACGCCGTGCAGGGCAATACTGACAAAGGAAAATGGACTGAAGCGCTTCCTTTGACAACAGGCATCGAGATCCATGGCCACTTTATCTATATCTTGCACGATATTGAACATCTTGATCTTGATCCGGCTGCAGCGAAAGTTGAAATGATAATCTTTGGGCACTCACACAAACCGGAATTTAAGGAGAAAGATTCAGTGTTTTATCTCAACCCTGGAAGCGCGGGTCCACGCAGATATTCTCTGCCTGTGACAATGGCCAGGGTTATTGTAAATGCTGAGGAGCTTATCCCTGAAATAATAACGCTAAACGTCTAGGAGGCTGCCCGGGGATAGCTATTTCTCACAACAGCAGCACTTAAGCGCACCATCCCAGAAAAGATTGCCACCGCAAAAACAGCAACGACAAAGCTGAGGATAAAACCCTTGGCAAAGTGAAATATTTCAACAAATAGCCCTTCATCTCAGGTCGTTTCCCCTTCTCATGAAGAGTCCTTGAGCCCGTTCAAGCGCCGGGAGATCGTCCACCCCCATGACCTCGTCTTCATCTCCGATCACATAGCCTACAGAAAGGCCGTCATTGCACATATACTCCACGATGTCTGTGATAAAAAATTCCTCCACATCGGTCAACACACCGTTGATCTGTTTTTGCACGATATGAGGTCTTGAGGCAAGTACAGGGAGATACCTGATAAGATCGTCTCTAATGACTGCATAAATCCCTGAATTGCAGATTCTGAGGCTCTCCTGCATATTGACCGGATATTCCCGCCAGTACTTCCATTCGGTTATTTTCCACACCTGGCCGCCTTCCACCTCCAGCACCCCGTATTGTTTTTTGTCATCCGGCATAAAGCCAAGCACTGCAAGGCGGTTGATTTTGAGATTCTCCAGCATGCCAGCATATGTTGAGCGCCTGACCAGCGGCACATCCCCCATTGTGATGATAAGCAGATCAAACTGATGAAGCTCCAGGAATTTCCTGGCGGCCAGGAGGGCTCCGCCCGTACCATTTAAGACCGGCTGCTCGCAGTAAGTCAGGTCCAGTCCGCGAGTGGCTTCAATTATATCATCTTTTCCGTGGTTGATAACCACTGCCTTTGGCCCCTGGGGAAGGTTATTCAGTATTTCCAGCAGGATCGGATTTTTTCCGTCATAGGGGGATAACCCTGGTGAAAGGGGCAGAAGGGTCTTGGTCCCATCATAGTCTTTCATGCGGCTGCCTCTGCCGGCGGCCAGGATCAGTGACGCTGTCTTTATGGTTGTTTCCATCAGCACTGCTAACCTTTAATGACACCCATTGGTCTTAGTCGGGCGACCTTTATGGCCAAACCTGATCCGTGGACTGCCTCGACGACCTGGGATACATCCTTATATGCCTCTGACATCTCTTCCTTTAGTGTCTTTTTGCCCCTGGCCTGAACAAAGATTCCTTTGTCTTCCAGTTCTCTTGCGATTGAGCGATCTTTTGCCTTTTTTGTCGCCTGAGTGCGGCTGAGGACGCGGCCTGCGCCGTGGCAGCTTGATCCAAAGCTTTGTGTCATCGCGCCCTCGGCGCCTGCAAGCACATATGAATAAGTGCCCATGTCACCAGGGATCAGGACCGGCTGGCCGACAGACCTATAAATCTCAGGGAGCAATATATGGCCTGGAGGAAGAGCCCTGGTTGCGCCCTTTCTATGAACGCAGAGCATGACCTGGTCTCCTTCTACGGTATGCAGCTCTTTTTTGGCGATGTTGTGGCACACGTCATATAGCAATTTCATCCCGAGTTCATTTGGGCCTATGGAAAGGGTCTCAAGCAGGGACTCTTCCGCCCAGTGCATCAGTATCTGGCGGTTGGCCCATGCATAATTGGCCGCGCATGCCATGGCCGCCAGATAACGCCGGCCAAGGTCTGACTTTAGTCCGGCGCAGGCCAATTGACGGTCCGGCAGATCAAAGGGTTGCTTGCCGCTTGCGATTGACCTGCTTATTTCCTTCAGATAGTCGTCACAGATCTGATAGCCGTAGCCCCGAGAGCCGGAGTGAATAAAAACAGTAACCTGGCCCTCGTAAAGGTCGTAGGCCCTTGCCTTTTCCGGATCATATATCTTGTCAACAACCTGAATCTCAAGAAAGTGATTGCCTGAGCCAAGCGTTCCAAGCTGGTCTTCACCCCTTTTGATGGCCCTTTCACTGACCACCGAGGGGTCTGCACCGTCCATTGTCCCATGGTCTTCGGTCCTAACCAGATCTTCAGCGTCTCCGAGACCATTCTTTACAGCCCAGGCTGCGCCTTGAACGGCCACCTTTGCCTGTTCGCTTTTGGAAAGATGAATATGTCCGGTAGAACCGACACCGCAGGGGATGGCCTTGAACAAGGCAGAGACCAAAATCTTTATCATGGGCCGGATCTCATCGGCCCGGAGCCTTGTGGTCATAAGCCTGCATCCGCAGTTAATGTCATAACCCACTCCGCCCGGAGAGATGATCCCTTCATCAAGATCAAAAGCCGCCACACCGCCTATTGGGAATCCATAGCCCCAGTGGATGTCCGGCATGGCCAGGGAATGGCCCACAATACCAGGCAGAGTGGCGACATTTGCCACCTGGATAAGACTCTGGTCATCCTGGAGAAGGCCAATAAGATTAAGATTTGAGAATATCATCCCGGGAACACGCATCCGGCCTGTTTTGGGGACCAGCCATCTGTAATTGTCGAGGCTTTCTAATTTTATTGTCATAATATAAAAAACTGGTTTATAATGTTAGAGGCTACAGATCGAAAATGACCTTTGCCTCCCAATGGTCATCCCTTTTTGCGACCTCTAACTGATGGTAGGTTACCGCCTTGATCTCACACATTATGTCATGAAGTTTCGGGTCAAAGGAGACAGTCTTAAGGGTTGCATCAAGATATGTCGGGGAAATGGAGTCAATGACAATACTGGTCACAATCTCTTTTTCTCCCTCAAATAGGTATAGGATTTCTCCAAGCCAGTTGACCATCAATTCGGCCAGATCATTCCCGTTTAAAGAGATTCTTATACTTTTGGTTTCTCTGTCAGGAATGGAGTCGATCATCAGATGTATTACGGCAAGACCGGCCTTCTCAAACAGATCTTTAGTGTCAGAGCCCCGCACAATGATGCCCAGATCTGCTGTATGGTCCAGTAGTATAAAGTCCGATTTGCCCGAATCCATTTGAAGATAGTACTTATAACCATGTGTAAAGTCAAAGGATTGTGCTAATGAAGGTGGTTCCGTTAATTTCAGCAATATTATCAGCTCCATGCACTCAAGTTTAATAATGAGGAGGTAAAAAATGATATGTGCTTTTTGCGGGCATAAAATTAAAGTCGTGGACAAGATAGGCAGAAAGGATACTTGCCCCAAGTGTAATGGGGATCTAAGATCTTGTAGACAATGCTTTTTTTTCGAAGCCCGTGCATACAACGAATGCAAGGAGATAATGGCAGAGAGAATCGTGGACAAAGACAGGGCGAATTTCTGCGATTATTTTGTCGCAAATAACACCCAGCAGGACAGAGTCAACAGGACAAAGGGCGCCAGAGATGCATTGGAGGCCCTGTTCAGGAAGAAGAAGTAAGCGGAGGCAGCGCAAATACTCCTTGCCGCCTTTCTTGACTTTTGCGTCTTTAATTGTTACTTATTTGCATAATTTCGGTCGTTTGTTTCATTTCGTGTGACCCTCATAACATAAAATCTGGAGAATCTGGTAAAGACCATCCAGGAGGGACCTCTTGTCAGGCATATTACAAGCAAATAAAGATTCCAAGGCCTCGTTCATGGAATGTGTAGAAAATCATTCTTTCTCGGAATTCCTGGACCTTGTTATCAGGCAGGTAGATGAGATAGTTGACATCAATCCTGATCTTTCCGAAAGGGAGATCTTTGAAGAGGCGACCCATCTCATGATAAACAACCTGGGCGCCCATTCAGCCTCTGTCAGGATATATGACCCCCAGACTGAGCAGATGCTTTCCTATGGCTCCTATCCCTCCGAAGAATACACACGCGAGACTTATATCCCCCTTGAAGGAAGCATAGCAGGAAAGGTCGTGAGCACCGGAAAGACCTGTCTGGTGCCTAACATCCTCAATGAGGAGGGCTATCAAAATAAGAATGTCATTATCAGGAGGGGTGTGAACTCCCTAATGGCCGTCCCTCTTGAAATACCCCGTTTTTTCCCCCGTGAGAGGGATACGGTCGGCGTGATCCAGATCTACTATACAGAGGAGAACAGGGCATTTTCTTCCCTTGAAATCCAGTTGGCCAACCTAATGGCCAAAAGGCTTAGCTTTGTTGTTGCACGCAAAAAGATACTTTCATTGAACAGGAATAATGACAAAAAAGAGGCTATTGTATGGCATATTTTTAGAAAAATAGGCTCTCGCGGCGGCATTAAAATGAGAGAGGCCTTTAATCAGGTCATGCCTGAACTGGCAGACATGGTAAGCCTTCAGAGTTGCGCGTTTTTCTCTGTTTCAGAGGACCTCAACCAGATTGTGCTGGAAGCAGGCTATCCGGACAAGAAAGGCTACCATGGCATCGGGGCAAGCTTTCATGTCACCAGTGAACCTGCCTTTGAATTGCTTCTAGACTTGAGGGAATATTCCGGTAATTCCAGATATGAGGTGGTCACACCCTCATATGTCCTTGTCGTAGATCCCCAACACAGCGATTTGATATCAAAGAATCTCAAGAGGTTCGCTGAGTTGCACAACATCAATTCCATCTTGTACGTTCCTCTGAAGATTTATGGGGAGGTCTCTCACATTATGACCTTTGACGCCGTGGACCAGAGACAGCGCTATTCAGATGACGAGATTGACATCTTTCTTTTTCTGGGACGGGAGTTGATGAAGGTGCATAAGATGGAACGATTGGATGACGCCCTTCACGACTTTAAGAACCCTGCCATAGCAATCGCCGGCTTTGCCAGACGACTTAAACAGTTACTTGAAAAAAGGACATCGGAACAATCCGAAGATCAGATCCTCAAATATGCAGACATCCTTGTCCAGGAGACCAGCCGGATACAGGAACTTGCCTTGAGCATTTACAAGGTTGGCGATGAGCAGGTGGTGAATCTGACCGATGTGCTTAAAAGGCGGTTTGAGATCAACAAGGAGGCTATCAAAGAGCAGCTAAAGCAAAACATCACGCTGGTCGAGGGCCCTTTTGATCCCAGCCTGAAGATAAGATGCTATCCAATTCATCTGGAACGTGTGTTTGATAATCTGCTGAACAATGCGACAAAGGCGATACCCCTTAAGGGTGGACTGCTCGAGATCCGAACCTACGCAGATGGGGAATGGGCCTGTGTGGGGATCAGCAACACCGGCCATGTCTCTGAAGAGGACCGCATAAATATCCTGGAAGGCGAAGGTCCTGGCCGGGGCTTCTATATCATTCATCGGATAATACGTCTTCTCAAGGGAAAGATAGAGATCATGGAAGATAAGGGGATGATGACGACATTCATCGTACGCCTTCCTATCGCGTGATAGACTTTAATAAAAAGATTTTGGACTGCGTTATCGGTCGGAATTCCTTGTGCGGCGTATTAGTAATACGCCTCTTGCAGGATTCTTCCCCCTGGCCTTGCCAAAATCATTTTCTTAAAGTCTATACATCAGGATTCCAGGGGAATAAAAGTGCCTGGATTGAGCCTGATGCTGTTATCAGTCGGGATGTGGTTGTCGTGATCTTTGAGAAGCATCAGAAACACGCCTGATTGTTCATTCTTAAGTTGCATGATCATGGTGAAAAGGTCGTCAAGCTTGTTGCACGGATTAGGTATCCCTTTTTCATTTACTTCAGCAATGTGGCGGTGTGAGAGAGCAGAGAACCATATCTCCACACCAAATTCTGCTGCGATTTTCTTGAATTCCTCAAATATAGCCCTGTCCAAACTCTCAAAATCAAGACCATCCACAATCAGGGCATGAGGTATGAACTTCAGCTCTTTTTTCAGGTTTGTCAGGCTTGCCCTAAGCCGGTCTGTGTCAAAGCTGTTATTCAAATAGGCAAGGATCATCTTGTCTTTTTCGATCATGGCCCTGTGTTCATGATCGTCCCTGATATCAAGCGTCTTCAGGATGTCAGCGTACATGACGTTATAATAGTGCATAACCTTTTCAGGCCCTTCTTTAAGAGAGACATGCACTATTTTTTTCCGGTGAAAGATGGTTTCAAGCGCGATGTTTATCAGACAGGCGGTCTTGCCTGCGCCTGCGGGAGCAATCAGGACGCCAAGGTTTCCAGGTCCCAATTCTTTGCTGGCGGATTTTTCAAGGAGCTTCGATGGACAAACCGAAAAAAAATCATTCATGAGTTTTTCTCCTTTTTTGATTTTTCCCTGATGCGCAATTTTATCTCTTCTGCCAGGGACTCAGGAACCTTGGTATAACGTGAAAATTCCATGGTAAATTCCGCTTTACCCTGTGTAAGAGACCTGAGGGTGGTCGCATAGCCGAACATCTCGGCCAAAGGGACTTCCGCTTCAATGGTTGTAAATATTCCGTCTTCTGAAGAACTTGTAATAAGGCCTCTTCTCTGGTTGATAG
The DNA here is from genome assembly GCA_002424495.1 of Desulfobacteraceae bacterium UBA5623. Taxonomy (GTDB): domain Bacteria; phylum Desulfobacterota; class DSM-4660; order Desulfatiglandales; family Desulfatiglandaceae; genus UBA5623. Next base: position 14,415 of record DIKH01000311.1, on the reverse strand, counting down.
ACGACATAATGCTACCCTGAAACTCGGAAGGCCCCTCGATGGAGACCTTCATTACGGGCTCAAGTATTACCGGGATTGCCTTAAGATATGCCTGCTTAAATGCCCCGACAGCTGCGGCCATAAAGGCCCTTTCAGAGGAATCAACACTATGGGCCTTTCCATCATTGACTGATACTTTCATACCGATAACAGGGGCGCCTATGACCAGACCCTTGCTCAGACAGGATTGAAAACCCTTGTCCACGGCGGGCAGGAATTCCGTGGGGATAGAAGCTCCTTTTACAAGGTTTTCAAACTCATATGAGCCGCTTTCCGAAGGCTCCATAAAGCCTGCCACACGGCCGAACTGACCCGCCCCCCCAGTCTGTTTCTTGTGCGTGTAATCAAATACCGACTTTCTGGTAATGGCCTCCCGATAGGCCACCTGGGGAACGCCGGTTGTGACCTCCGCATTGAACTCCCGCTTCATCCTTTCCACATAGACATCGAGATGTAGCTCACCCATGCCTGAAATGATGGTTTCGTGTGACTCTTCGTCCACATAGGATCTGAATGTCGGGTCTTCCTTGGTAAACCTGTTGAGTGCCTTAAAGAGGTTGTCCTGTGATTTCTTGTCTGCCGGAGTAAGGGTTAATGATATAACCGGTTCCGGCACGAACATCGAAGACAGGCTGTAGATTATATCGCCGTCAGTGAAGGTGTCGCCGGAAAAACAATCCACACCGAAAAGGGCCACAATATCGCCTGGCCCTGCCTGGAAGATATCTTCCATCTTATCGGCATGCATCCTGATCAGCCTACCCGCCTTGATCTTTTTCTTTGTCCTTGAAAGGGTAAGATCGTCGCCCTTGCTGATTGCGCCCTGATAGACCCTTAAATATGTCAACTGGCCGTAAGGGGTGACCTCAAGTTTAAAGGCCAATGCGACAAAGGGCTTGTCTGTTCTGCTTTCAAGCACAACCTCTTTTTCGTTTTGGGTAAGATCAACTGCGACGTTTTCCACCTCTGTCGGATCGGGAAGATAGCGGTTGATGCCGTCAAGCAGAGGCTGAACACCGACGTTTTTATAGGCGGAGCCAACAAAAACAGGGGTGAGTTTTCTTGAGATAGTACCGATTCTAATGGCCTTATTAATAAGTTCTTCATTTACTGTATCTTCAAATATGGCCTCCATCAGTTCATCTGAGAACATGGATGTTGCATCCAGCAACTCTTCCCGCCGGGCCTTCGCCTCATCCAGGATTTCATCAGGTATTTCGTCATGACGGACATCTTCCCCGTTTGGGCCTTCAAAAAAGATGGCCTTCATAGAGACAAGGTCAACTACTCCACGCAGTTTATCCTCTATTCCTATTGGCAGTTGCACCATTACTGCATTGTGGCCCAGTCTTTGGCGCAGTTGATTGACCACCTTGTGCGGGTCGGCCCCTGATCTGTCGCATTTGTTTATGAAGGCTATTCTTGGAACCATGTAGCGGTTCATCTGCCTGTCCACGGTTATGGACTGGGACTGTACACCGCCCACTGCACATAAGATCAAGACGGCGCCGTCCATAACCCTTAGGGCGCGCTCCACTTCGATGGTGAAATCCACATGCCCAGGCGTGTCAATTATATTTACCCTGTGCCCCTTCCATTCACAATATGTTGCTGCCGATGCAATGGTGATCCCCCTTTCTCTTTCAAGTTCCATGGAATCCATTGTGGCGCCCACGCCGTCTTTTCCCTTTACCTCATGGATGGCAAAAATACGTTTGGTAAAGTAGAGTATCCGTTCGGTAAGCGTGGTCTTTCCCGAATCAATATGGGCGCTTATGCCTATGTTTCTCATCTTGCTAATGTCATCTGTCATTGGGTCCTCAGCAGTAACCGATTGAAATTCAGATATAGTGGATCAGGGAATAAATGGCCGTCCAATACCTGGGGGCATGACACTACAACATGCCGGTTAAAAATGAAAGGTAAAACTGAGCGACAGGGCGCGTCGTTGGCCAGATTTTGCTTGACTCAAAAGGGATTTTGTCGTTCCATGAAATATATAGACTTATAGAAAAGGAGATGTCCATGCGCAATCTGAAGGCAAAGGATATTATGACAGAGGAAGTTCTGAAGGCCAGGGCTGATTGGTCACTTGCCAGACTGGCCGAATTCCTGTTCGAGAATTCTATCTCAGGCGCGCCGGTTATCTCGGAAGAAGAGAGGCTATTAGGTGTGGTTTCATCAACCGACATCATTTCAAAGGGCACCCTTCTGGAAGACGATCCCCAATCAAGCCCACACGAATACTATCTCCACAACCTGGAGCGGCGATATTCGCAGACCGAAATCTCGTCTTTTTCTATTGCCGGGGAGCCTCTTGTTACAGTAGGAGACATAATGACGCCCGTGGTTTTTTTGGTCAATGAAGATTCATCACTCAAAGATGTGGCCGACATCATGATCAAAAACAGAATTCACCGGATATTTGTAACCCGCGATGAAAGGGTGGTGGGGGTTATTTCAGCCGCAGACATGTTGCAGGTGATCAGAGACATGTGAGAGAAACATTTTGCCTTTCACCCCTGGGCAATAACTTACCAACAATTGAAATCCCTTTTCTCATTATAAGTGGCATTTTTTTACATAGCATTTTCCTCCTATTGAAAAACCTTAACATATCTTCCTGAAATAATAGCGTTATTTTGCCAAGGCCATTTTCAACCCCGCCTGGCACAACAATTGCTCATTCGGATAGTAACGTTATTTTGTTTCAACCTCTTCGAGGTCTTTACCATGAGCACAAAATTACAGCGCTATCTTAATCCCCTCCACATTTACTGCCGCCTGAGAGATATGGGGATTGCAAAAGGAATCGCATTGGGTTTGTGCCGGGTTTATGAGCGCATCATTTTTAAACCCCTTTTGGTCAAGAGCCATATCAATATTCAGGGTTAAGAGCCCTGAACGCCGTTTTGGAAAACAGCTGACCTGCTACTAAATGATCAGATCACTTTATGCCTCTTACGGCATGGAATATTCAATAACCTCACTTGATTTGATACTCCTGGTCCCTGAAATAAAACCATACCACTTATACAACATATCAGCCAGTGACATAATGGCCAGGACGGCCATCAGGGCCACCAGCACTGCATCGAGATTGTAGTTGAATCTTTCCACGCTGGAGGCCGCCATTAAGGCATTGGTGCGAAAGATATTCATAAGCTGCCATGCGGCGGAAAGGGTGGAGGAAAACATGAACACCATTGGAATAAAGGTCACCCAGGCATATCTAAGTTTACCGGCCTTGATGATGACTGTGGTGCCGACCCCCAGTGCAATGGCAGCGAGCAACTGATTTGACACGCCGAACATAGGCCAGATACTTGAAACACTCCCGGAATATATCAGATATGCCCAGGCGGCTACGACCATAAGACTTGTAATGATCATGCCCGGGATCCAGTTCTGACGACCAAGGGGTCTTATGACATAGCCGCCCATCTCCTGAATCAAAAAACGGGCAACCCTTGTGCCAGCATCAACCGTTGTCAAAATAAATAGGGCCTCAAACATCAGCGCGAAGTTATACCAGTATGGCATCAGGCCCTTCATGCCGGGGATATGCGAAAGTATCGAGGACATCCCCACGGCCAGAGACACTGCCCCGCCGGGCCGGCCCTGCACGTTGACGCCGACCATTTCCGAAAGCTCCATGATCTTTTCTGCAGGAAAGCCCAGGGCGCTTATCGCCTCAAGAGTGAGCTTTGAATTGATTGCAAAGTAATCTCCTGGGATCAGGATAGTTGCGGCAATAAGGGCCATCATGGACACAAAGCCCTCTGTAAGCATTGCGCCGTATCCGATTGCAGGTATCTGACTTTCTGACATGATCATCTTCGGGGTTGTTCCTGAAGCAATCAGAGAGTGAAAGCCTGAGATTGCACCGCAGGCTATTGTTATGAACATAAAAGGAAAGATTTTGCCGGGTATAATGGGACCGCCGCCGCCTGCAAACAGAGTAACCGCCGGCATCTGTAAGACAGGATGCATGACTATTACACCAATAGCAAGAAGCAGAATCGTGCCAATCTTCATGTACGTGGAAAGATAGTCCCTGGGGCACAAGAGCATCCATACCGGCAGGACAGAGGCGATAAAACCGTAGGTTGCGAGGGCCCAGACCACAGAGTTTTCAGACATGTTAAAGACAGGGTCAAGAAAAGATCCTGGGATGTAATGACCGGTTATCACTGCAATCAAAAGGAGGATGACCCCAATCAGACTCACCTCCGCCACCATGCCCGGACGGAAAAAACGCAGATAGAATCCCATCAGGAGGGCAATTGGGATCGTAAGCCCGATCGTATATGTCCCCCATGGGCTGTTTTTCAGCGCATTGACCACTGCAAGCCCCAGACCTGCAAGGGCGACAATAATAATGAATATGATCGCAAGCGAGGCGGCAAATCCCCCCACAGGGCCGATTTCATCCTTGGCGATCTGGGCAAGTGATCTGCCGTTTCTTCTGACTGATGCGGTAAGGATGACCATGTCATGGACAGCACCGGCAAGGGCAGCGCCAATAAGAATCCACAAAAAACCCGGAAGATATCCGAACTGGGCTGCAAGCATAGGGCCGATTAAGGGGCCTGCGCCTGCTATGGCTGCGAAATGATGTCCGAACAGGACCCATTTATTGGTGGGGTCATAGTCAATCCCGTCATTGAGCCTGATGGCTGGTGTCAAACGACGACCATCGAGCGCAAGGACTCTGGCTGCAATGAATGCGGCGTAGAACCTGTAGGAAATTGCATAGAAACAGGCTGCCGCTGTCACAATCCATAATGCGTTGACCTTCTCGAAAGGCTGAACAATGCCTGTAACTACAGCGATGGAAAGCACAGCAATAAGACAGATAAAAGACCATAGTATTTTTTTAAAGGGCTTCATATCGTTATTTCATCTGACCATTTCAACATCCTTTGATGGCACCCAGCTAGTGCGTGAATCCGCAAGCTCAATCCTATACCAGGCTCCCCTGTCTTCAACCAGTACAAACTCTGTTCCGCAGTGTAGAGGTTCCTTGAAACTGGGCTCATAGGTATCGCTGTTTCCCTTTCTTGCGATCACCTCAGGGCTTATAATCACCCCGGGTCTTTCTTTTCTCAGGTTGATCTCATCGGCAGCAAGGGAGCCTGCCAGGAGCAGTGAAAGCGCAACAGAGGCCAAAATGGACCAGTTAAGAAATGACCTGACGGCAAAGATACGAATGGCGGCAAAGATCCACACAGATGCAAAACATATGGTAAAAATGACAACCCTTGTTTTTGTTGACAGGTCATAGTGCCAGAAAAACAGGGTCTTCAACACCCTTGTCTCCTGCTTTTCCTCGATATCATCCAGGCGTTTCTTTCTTGCATATTCCAAATTCTGCTTCAGATTCGAATCATTTGGTATGAACTGTTCCGCTCGGCGATAATTAACAATGGCCCGTCCTATATCCTTCATGCGGAAATATACATTCGCAAGATTGTAATACAGCCTGCCATTGTTGACATCACCTTCTTTAATGATACGTTCAAAACGCATGGCGGCCTTTGCGTAAAGCCCCTGCGCCCTGTCAGGGTCTGATGCAGCAGCCTCGTTTGCCTGTTTGAAGAGGTCTTTTGCCTGGCTGTAAAGGTCCGTAACCTGCGATGCGTCTAATGTTGCAGCCTCTAAGGGATGATAAATATGCCCCCAGGCACATAGAATGAAAATGATCAAAGCGAATACGCGGCCAAGAATTTTATGTTTAAATAAATTGCCTGCCATTTTCATCTAAGCCTGTTCTCAAGTTCCTGCGCCAGGTTAATGCTCTCTTCCACCATTGATGCTGTGTCCGAAAGGCCTGATCCACCGGCATATCGGCCCGCTTCACACCTTTCCAAAAGCATCTTTAACCTTTGAAGGGTATCTTGGGAAACACCCTCTGATGAGAGTTTATCCTTTACATCAATAAAAGTAACAGCTCCCTTGTTCATAAAAAGCCTGTCGCCCAGATAGCTGCGAAAGGCGTCAAGGATGATATTACAGGACTCTGTTGGAGAGGCCGCTTGTCTCGCGGTCTTTAATGATCCTGTGAGGCTCCCATATGCCTTTCTGGCCCGTGCTTTTAACGGGTCGGCGTTTTTCCGGTGAATGGTTATAGTAACAGTAAGCAACAAGATATACAACACAGGCAGAACAAAAACCGTGGCCGCCCACCAGCGGGATTTAAGCCATGAAACAGGCCCGAGGGGCTCATTTTCTATCACCCCCATATCTTCATAGTTAAATGCTATCCCCTGACCCCATGTCAGGATTTCGCTGCCATGTATGACATCCTGCGCCCTGCCCTCCGCGTCTTTGGCTGTCACCACCCTTGTCTCTTTCACGGTCAATGGGATGGGTTCACCGCGGGCAATGCCATATAAGCCTGTCTTTGTATCAAAGTATGAAAGTTCAATCGGCGGGATCTCCCTGACATCGGATCTCAAGGCGCGAATGGTCTGCGTGAACACCTTGCTATTTCCTTTAACTTCCCCCGTCGCCATCTCATTGGGGATCTTAAAGTCCTTTGCGAGTCTTGGCTGTTGATCAAGCAAGGGCAGTTTTACATGGTCAAGATATTCACTTCCTGAAAGCTCAACCGTCAGGGTAATAGGATCCCCTACATTTACATCCGTAGGAGACGCACTGGCCCTGATCCGATATTCCCCTATATGGCCTGCAAAATTATCCGGCCTGCCCTCTTCCGGGAGATCAAATACCTTCAACAAGAATTGATTCGAAGGAACTACAACCGTCCTGTAGACGCCCCTCCTTGAGCGCCCAAAAAAATCATCATTAAAAAAATCAGAAAAGAAATCATCTTCAAATCTGTTGCGTCGTCTTTCATACCCATAAAGGGCGCTGCATGCGACAGTGGCCGGTTCTACGGATACCTCGCCAGCTTTATTCGGGATGATGATCTTTTCAAATGTTATTGTAGCAAATTCCTTTCCCCCGATCCTGCCGCGTCCCTTCTCACCTATCACCTCGCCGTCGCCCAAGGGAATACGATAAAGCTTCTTTCCCGATTGAGTATCAACCGCAGGGTTAAAAAAATCGAGATTCTTATTATTGAGGATGGACAATGTAAAATTGAACCCATTTACATCCTTTCCAAGATACCACGTGACGGTGAGGGTGACCGGCTCTCCCACATAACAATGATCCTTTGAAAGCCTGAGGGTTAGCTTGAAATCATCTGACTCCACAGCTCGCCGGGCATTAATAACAACAGGGTTTGTATTGGTCGTGTGGCCCTTTGCAGAGACGGTGACGGGGGGAATGACCAGACGCCCTTCGCGTTTCGGGGTCAGTTGATAGGAGAAAAAATACCCCTGACGGACGTCCTGGACCATCTTGCCGTTTATTATAGTAACAGACCTGCTGCTGTTTTGTCTTCCGCCTTTAAACTCCACGGCAAAATCAGTAACATGCGAAAGGTCCGGCTGTTCAGGATCTTCACTGCCCTCAACCTGAATCTGAAAAATAAAAGGCTCCCCGATAAACGGGTCTGTGCGCTCAGCAACCGCTGTCGCCTTAAGAGGGGCTGCGACAACAACAGGGCAAAAAACCGTTGCATATGCCAATACTAATAAAATACCGATTTTACAAAAAGCCCTTATCATTACCAATCCTTGTCTACATCCCTGTACCCGCCTTCGGCCTGCAATTGACGCTGCGCCTTGTTTTCCTTTTCCTCGTCCAGAATGTCTTTGGCGTCACCGGAAAACTGCGCTGCACCCTTCTGTTTCTCCTCCTCCTGTTTCTGATGCTCCTGACCTGGAGAAGGTTTTTGTACCTCTTGTTTTTGTTGTTCCTGCCCCTGTTGCCCCTGGGCCTTCTGCTCCTCACAGCCCTGAGATTTATCCTGTTGATTGTCTTTTTCTGACTTCTGTTCCTCATCAAGGGAAGACATGGCGTCTTTGAGTTCCTGTAAAGCCTTTTCCTGATTTGTAATGGCTGCTCCGGTATTTTTTTGCTCAAGATTTCCCGCAGCCGCCTGCTCTTCCTTTACAGCATTATCCATATTTGTTTCAGCCTCGGTCTTCTTATCTGGATCAGGCCTCCCATGGTTTTTGGACATATCATCGGCAAGCCTTTTCGTCTCTGTCAGTATATCTCTCTGCTCATTCAGGAGATTGTTGATCTTATCAAACACATCCTGCGTATCGCCATGCTGCGCCCTCTGCTCATCTATCTGTTTGTCCTGATCAAGCGCCTCCAGCTGCCTCCGGATCAGTTCTTCCAGCTTTTCGCGAATCTTTTCGGCGGCCTCCTGCTGCTGTTTTTGGGCCTCCTTTTGTTTGTTGATCTGATCAAGGATGTTTTTCATTACAAGGCGAACAACCTCAATATTTTCTGCGGCCTCTTTAAACTGCGGATCAAGCCCAAGGGCCTCCTGATAAAATCTTATAGCCTTGCCGCACTCCTCAAGGGCCTTATTGAGGTCGCTGTCCTGCTGGCGTTCAGCCTCTCGAAAGTGGCAGTTCCCGAGATTGAATTTGCTCTTGGCCTCAAGCTTTAAATCTTTGCTCTTCAGCGCCGCCTTTTCAAACTCCTCACTCGCTTTTGCAAAATCGCCCTTTTGATAAAATGACGCCCCCCTGTTAAAGTAGATATATGGGGATTCCGGGTCTTTGACAGAGGCTTCTTCGTAGGCCGAGAGGGCTTCATCATACTTGCCTGCAAGGTAGGCGGCATTTCCCTTATCTACCAGACCGGCGGTAGAATCGGCGGATGCATCGGGAAGAAACATCCCAAGGAACAAGACAAATAATATACAGAACCTACGCACGAGTCACACCTTGTTACGCTCAGAGATTGCCATCTCAATACACAACAAGAAAAGGGCTATTGAGAGAAATATCTGAAACTTCTCCTCATAGCGTTTTATGGTCTCTGATTCCAGTGCCTTTTTTTGAGCGCTTGCTATCAATTGCATGTATACGCCCCCAAGATCAATGTTGCCTGTGGCCACATTGAAATACCTTCCACCCGGGGTGGCGTTGACCATTTTCCTTAGTGTATCCGCATCCAGCTTTGACCATACCTCCTGGCCATTGTATTTCAAGAAGGATTTCTGTCCGTCCTCGTTGGTGATTGGAATCCGTTTTCCTTCGTTCTCGTCGCCAAGTCCGATCGCAATCAGCCGGATACCCTTGCCCCCTGCTGCCTTTGCAGCATCAACCGGAAAGCTGTCATGATCCTCGCCGTCTGTAATCAGGATAATATCCTTGCACTCCTTTGCCTGGTCATCAAATACATCGCTGAGAACCTTACGGATGGAATCGCCGATCATGGTGCCGCCGCGGGAGATGCTGTCAGTGGATATATCGTCAAGCATCAATTGAAAAAAACCATAGTCCAGCGTCAGGGGACATTTTATAGCAGAAGTACCTGCAAATGCAACAAGCGCGACCCGATCGCCCTGAAGGCGTTCAACACAGTCCTTTATCGCAAGCTTTGCCCTCGCAAGACGGTTGGGTGCAAGGTCTTCGGCGAGCATGCTCTTTGACACGTCGAGTAAAAAGACCACGTCCCGTCCGCGTCTCTCAACGGTCTCGGGTATCGGGTTCCAGGCAGGACGGGTCAGGCCGAATACGATGAATATGAGGGAGGCCAGGATCAACACCGCCTTAAAGCGCCGTCCTGCCTTGTTAACAGATATTGAGATCTTTGGGAGGATGCCTGCATCAATAAACATCACAAGGGCCTTGCCCTGCTTCCGCCAGCAATAGACAAACACGGCGAGCAAAAGAGAAACCAGCCATAACAGGTGCAGCATGTCAACATTTTGCAGTTTAATGCCGTTCATGGTATCTTCCTGAACACGGTGCTGTTTAAGACAACCTCACAGGCAATAAAAAAGATCCCTGCAAGGGCAAAGTATACAAAGGATTCTTTATAATCAATATACCTGACAGACTCGATCTCGCTCTTTTCCATCTTGTCAATCTCTTCATAGATATCCAGAAGGGATTCTGCATCTTCCGCCTTCCTGAAAAAACCACCGGTCTTTTCGGCAATTACCTCAAACGCCTTTGTGTCAACCCTTTGGGCCATGGGCACCTTGTATACGCCAAACGGGGTCTGAATAGCTGTAACCGCGTCCCCTCCGGAGATAGCGATAGTGTAGACCTTTATTCCCCAAGAGGCAGCCAGTTCAGCAGCCTGCAGGGGGGTGCGCCTTCCGCAATTGTTTTCGCCGTCTGAAAGAAGCACAATAACCTTACTCTTTATTTTATAGTTGTCAGAGATCGCTTTCTCGCGTCTAAGGGACTCCTCAGCAGTCTTAAGTCGTGCCGCGGCCAGCGCCAGGGCGTCGCCAATGGAGGTTCCGTCTTCAGGCTGGGTCTGAACAAGGTTAACAGACTTTAAAAATGCAGGCAGGGCCCCGTGGGCCAGCGTCAACGGGCAAACCGTGTCAGGGTACCTGGCAAATGTTATCATACCGATCAAATCATTTGGTCTGCCCTTCAGATTTCGGCCCCCTCCCATAACAAACTCGTTAAAGACCTTTTTTACCACCTCAAGGCGATTTAATTGCTGGCCCTGATATTCCAGCTCAGCGCCCATACTGCTTGAACGGTCAACGACCATTTCAATTGCAATGCCCTTGCTGATATCTCGAACCTCTTCTCTGCCGGTCTGGGGTCTTGCAAGGGCAATAATCAAAAAAACCAGCGCTAATACACGGATAAATGTCGGCAGCCACAGCAGGCGCTGCCGCAAAGAGATCGCAGCCTTTGCCGCATGCTGGACAGTGGAAAATCGGACGGCGCCTCCTTTGATCCTGAAGGCCTTAATCCAGATCAACAAAGGAATGACCAGTAATAATAAAAACATCCAGGGAGATTCAAAACGCATGAGAGACCTCTTCCGCCGTCCCTTCAATAAAGCCCTTGCAACTGTCGAATGTCATTTGTATATCTTCAGCCTGGGGCTGATATTCGGCAAACTTGACGAGATCGCAGTGTTTCAAAAATGAATTGAGAAGTGTCTTGTGCTGTGATGGGAAGGCGCGATCGGTCTCAAGCCCTGCAAGGAACTCCTCTGTGGTCTGTTCAGGGGCATTGAGCCCGAAACGGTTTTCAATGTAACGGCGTATGATCCCGGAGATATGCTGATAAAAAAGCTTTATCTCCCCTTTTCCCGGTAGATCTTCCGCTACAAGCCTTCTAAGCTCTTCATAAGCAAGCTGATGGGGCAATATCGTTGCGTCCACACTCAAAATCTCTTTTTTCTTACGCCTTATGATAATAAAAACCGCTGTGAAAATAGCAATACAGACAACGGCAATACCGCCCGACCATAGCCAGATCTTATATGAGCGGGGAACGGCCACAGGCGGTTTGATCTCGTTTAATTTTATCTCCTTCATATCCTCGGGCAGAAGGGATTTTACGGTTATCTTAATTTCCGGAGTCTCAATTTCATGTGCCTTGTCTTCCTGCTCTCCCTTTTTAAAGAACTTTATCTTCACAGGCGAGATGGAATACTCGCCTGACAAAAAAGGCTCAAGAACATATGAGCGTATGATTCTTTTCTTGTTGTTTTCAATCAACTCAGGTTGCGATGTATGGTAATCTACGATTCCGAACTGCTCCAGCCTTTCGCCAAACGCAGGAAGAGTTATCTCATAATCTTCATCTACTGTCACACTGATCGAAAGGTTCAGCCGCCCGGCAATGGTGATTTCCTTTTTATCAGCTTCAACAGTGACAGCCGCAGGACCCCGCTCAACTGTCTGGTTTATCCCGGCATCCTCTTCCTTTTCTGTCGGGGCCTTCTCCTTCTTGCACGAGACAGTAAGGACCAGGCAGACAGCAGACAATAGGATAGCAATCAGGAACCTTTTGCGCCGAAAGGGTCCGAGGGGTCGAGGGGTCGAGGGGTCGAGTGCAAGCAGGGTTTTCCCTTGACTCCTTGATCCCTTGAATCCTTGACCCCTCAAGCCATCAGCATCAGCCAATAGCATTTGACTTGATGTAATTACAGGCATTCTTTTCACATCTGTTTTTGGCCGGGCTTCAGTTCCTCCGGCGATTTTTTTTCACCTTTGAAGGCGGATTGATGAATGACTACATTGTATTGATCCTTGAGCCTTGAAAACAGGCCCTGCTGAACCTCACGCTCTTTTGCGGCCCTCAAGGTGATGGAGACATCATCCTTTACCTCATCAAAGCCCTTCTGCCGCTCAGGCTCCCGATCAAGGACCTTTACGATATGCACGCCATCATCTGTTTCAATATCTTCCTTGCAGATCTTGTCCTTATCGGTTGAAAAGATTATGCGCATGGCGTCTTTTGCGCCTCCAATACCTGTGATGAACCCCTTTTCCCGTCTTTCCACCCAACCTGAAATCTCGCCTGACTTTTTTCCTGTAGAAGAATCCTGGGATAGCTCTGAGGCGAGCGCGCCAAAGGCTTCACCCTTTTTAAGCCTTTCCCGGATGGCGTTTGCAGCCTCTTTGTCCTTAACAAGCATGTGGGAGATTCTCGCCCTTTCAGGCTGAATATATTCATTTTTGTGAGCGTTATAATAGGTCTGGATATCGGCAGGCGTAATCTTTATCTCATCTGCAAATTGTCTTTCCATTACCTTTTGCGCCAGCATGGCGCGCTCCATATCCTTCAAGGCGGCCCTGAGCTTGGGATCATCGCTGACGCCGGACTCCCGGGCTTTTCGATAGAGAAGCTCCGTAACAATATACTGATTTAAGAATAATTGCCTTTGTTGATCCGTAGTATACTGCTTGAGCAATTCTTCCTTTTTCTTTTTGAGCTCATCATCAGGCAGATAAGCGGCAAATTGAGAGATCTTTAGTTCTATCTGTTCCTCTATTATCATGTCCAGCCCGGATTTGAGCACCTTTTGCGGTCCTATCTCAGCTACGACCGGATCATCCTTTTGTTTTGGGCCATTGCCAGTCTTGGAGGCGTCCATCCCGACACGGTCTGAAAGTTCATATTTAAGCGCCGCAAACTTTCCCATCGCCTCAAGGCAGTCCTGTGCGCGGGTGGAGATCTCCTGGGCTATGTCCTCAGGTTTTGCAAAACTTTCAGAGTGATAAAAGGCCTCCAGGGCCATATCATAGCGGCCTGCTGTCTGATAAAGCTTTCCGATCCTG
>DIKH01000311.1:0-1186 GCA_002424495.1 Desulfobacteraceae bacterium UBA5623 | reverse complement strand
TCAAGGCCCTGTTTTTCGAGCTTTAAGGCCAGTTGTTTCTGCTGTTCGGCGGAAAGCGCGGCCCCTCCAAAGCTTTCTTTTTTTTCTTCGCCCCTAAAAAGCAAAAGGCCAATGTTTGCAAAAACGGCAGCCAAAACAAGACAGACTAGAATGGTCAACATTCTTGATTGGGACCCGCCCGCCTTTTGTTTATCTCCCGGGAGACTGAAATCAAATCCTTCTGTCATAATAGGCCTCAACATTCATCATTCATGGGCGATCACAAGAATCGCCCCCACGTTCATTTTTCATGGGCAACCACGGGGGTTGCCCCTACATTGATCCTTCGGGGGCAAATACACGGGTTGCCCGTGTGTTTATCGTTGCGCCCTTCTTTCACGGGTCTTGAAAAATTTCACCAGATCAAGGACATAATCCCTTCCCGTGTAGATCTCTACATGATCTACGCCCATTGACCGAAAAAGCTCTCTAAGCCTGCCTTCGCGGCCTGCTCCAAGAGCTTCATACTCTTTTCTGAACGATGCGCTGCCGGTGTCTATCACAATCAGTTGACCTGTCTCTGCATCTTCAAGTTGAATAAGGCCGACATTGGGCATCTTGATTTCCCTTGGATCTGTAACTGAGACAGCAATCAGATCGTGCCTCTTTGCCAGTATGCGCATGGGTTTTTCAAAACCCTCACCCAGAAAATCCGAGACCAGAAAGACAACACTCTTTTTGTTGGTTACACGGCCAAGGTATTCAATGCCGGTCTTGATATCGGTCTGTGTCTGTCTGGGGGTAAATTTCAACAGCTCTCTGATAAGCCTTAATACATGGGTGGTTCCTTTGGCGGGGGGAATAAACATCTCCACATGGTCAGTGAATACAATGAGCCCCACCTTGTCGTTATTCTTGATAGCGGAAAAGGCCATAAGAGCGCAGACCTCAGCCGCGACGTCGTTTTTCATCTTACCAGTGCTGCCAAAGGCCCCTGATGCTGAAAGATCAACCAGAAACATCACAGTCAGCTCACGCTCTTCGACAAAGAGTTTAACATAGGGTTGTCCCATACGAGCTGTTACGTTCCAGTCAATGGAGCGGATCTCATCTCCCACCTGATATTCCCGGACCTCACTAAACTCCATTCCGCGGCCCTTAAAGACACTCTCGTATTCACCTGCCAGGGAATCGTTTACCGCCTTAC
>DIKH01000112.1 GCA_002424495.1 Desulfobacteraceae bacterium UBA5623 | reverse complement strand
TCAGCCCTTAGGGCCATTCAATCAATCGCGAGGAGGTAGCTCGATGGACAAGAATATTGGATTATACATATGCACAGGGTGCGGCATTGGAGATGTAGTGGATTGTGATCCGATCGCAGAGATGGCCTCTGACGAATACAGCGTTTCCATATGTAAAAACCACCCTTTTCTATGCGGCCCCGAAGGCCTTGACTTGATAAAAAAGGACATAGAAGCGGATGGAGTAAACACCATTATCATAGCAGCGTGTTCTTCAAGGGTGAACTACGATGTCTTTGATTTCGGCGCAGACAAGATCGTTGAAAGGGTGAACTTCAGGGAGCAGATATCCTGGTGCCAGCCGGAAAAGGATGAAAACACCCAGATGCTGGCCGAGGACTATATCAAGATGGCCTGCGCAAAGATTGGGAGGACAGAGCTGCCAGAGTCTTTTAAGGCTGAGGAAGAATACTCAAAGGACATCCTGGTGGTTGGAGGCGGGGTTGCAGGAATGACCGCGGCCCTTGAGACCGCCAAGGCGGGATACAACGCGATTCTGGTTGAAAAAGAGGCCAAGCTTGGCGGCTTTCTGGCCAAGATGAAAAAGACCGTCACACTGCCCTACAAGGATATTTATGACACAGGGGCAGAGGAGATGATCAAGGCAGTGTCTGATAATCCGAAGATTAAGGTATACACATCTGCGGCAGTGGAAAAGATCAGCGGCGGCCCGGGGATATTCTCTGTGGAGATCAAGGCCAATGGAAATTCCGCCACAGAAAGGGCGGGGGCGATCGTCCAGGCAACCGGATGGGTACCCTATGACGCCAATAAGCTGGGGCATCTGGGTTATGGAAAATTCAAGAACGTAATCACCAATGTTGAGATGGAAGAGATGGCGGCCGCTGGTAAGATCACAAGGCCATCTGATGGAAAGGACGTCAAAAATGTCCTGTTCATACAGTGTGCAGGCTCCAGGGACCCTGAGCATCTGCCGTACTGTTCATCCGCCTGCTGTCTGGTCTCAATGAAGCAGGCCACATACGTTAAGGAACAAAATTCCGAGGCCGTCAATTATATCCTCTATAAGGACATCCGTACTGTCGGCCAGTCCGAAGACTTTTACCGCAAGGCCCAAATGGACGGAAATGTCTTTATCCGTGGGAGTGTTGAAGAGGTGGGAGAGTCTGGCGGAAGCCTTACTGTCACCGCCATTGATGAGCTCCTGGGCGAAAAGATAAAGGTCGAAGAACTCGACCTTGTGGTCCTTGCTGTAGGTATGGTACCCAGGGCTTTGCCTGCCGAGATCCCCAGGATCAAAGCACCATCTGATTCCAAAGAGGCTGACGCCGAAGGCATGATAGAAGTAAAGCCTGATTCAGGTTTCTTCGCTACAAGCGCACTCAATCTTGCTTACCGTCAGGGCCCGGAGCTTCCCACATTAAAATACGGATTCCCGGATTCCCATTTTATCTGCTTTCCCTATGAGACCCGAAGGACAGGTATATACTCCGCTGGTGGTATAAGAAGGCCAATGGAGGTTGGAAAGGCCAAGGACGACGCCACTGGCGCTGCCATGAAGGCGATACAGTGTGTTGAGGCGACAGCCATCGGTATGGCGGTTCACCCAAGAGCAGGCGACATCAGCTATCCGGAATTCAATATGAGCCGGTGCACACAGTGCAAGAGGTGTACTGAGGAGTGTCCCTTTGGCGCGATCAATGAAGACGAAAAGGGCAATCCCCTTCCCAGTCCCACTCGTTGCAGGCGTTGCGGCACATGTATGGGAGCATGTCCTGAAAGGATTATCTCTTTCAAGAATTACTCTGTAGGCATGATCGGAGACATGCTGAAGGCGGTCAGCGTGCCGGAAGAGGACGAAGAAAAGCCCAGAGTTATAGTTTTTGTCTGTGAAAACGATGCCTATCCTGCGGTTGATATGGCGGGTATAAAGAAGATGAGCTGGAGCCCCTATGTCAGATTTGTCCCTGTAAGGTGTCTTGGCTCCATCGCCTTGGTCTGGGTGGCCGATGCCCTGGCCAGAGGAATTGACGGCCTACTTTTTATGGGTTGCCGTCATGGGGACGACTATCAGTGTCATTTTGTAAAGGGTAGTGAACTTGCCAACACAAGGCTTTCCAAGGTATCGGAGACACTGGATCGGCTGTCGCTTGAATCCGACAGGGTGAAGTTTGTCGAGGTTGGCATAACAGACTATGAAAAGGTGCCGGCGATTATTGGTGAGTTTATGGAGACCATAGAATCTGTTGGGCCTAATCCATATAAGGGTTGGTAATCAAAGGTTGTGTTTTCAACTGTTAACCCTATAAGAAAGAGAGTCTGATTATGGCAGGTAACGGTAATTACGACCCCTCCTTTGCAAAGGAGGTCTTTGAAAATGTTGACTCCGGGGAAGAAATCAAGATGTGTATGCAATGCGGCATCTGCGCAGGCTCATGCCCGTTGCGACATGAGATGGATTATCCTCCCCGGCAGATATTTACACTTATCAGGGCAGGAAGACGCGATGAGGTAATGAACAGCAGGGCTATCAAGCTTTGCACCTCTTGTTACAGGTGCAAGGTGAGATGCCCAAGGGGCATACCGGTTATTGACGTCATGCACGGACTTGCCCATTACGGTATCAAAAAGGGTATAATCCCCAGGAAGGGCACTGCCGCCTTTGGAGGCGAATTCTGGAAGATGATATACAACATAGGCAGAATTGATGAAAAGACCCTGCCTTTGAAGTATAACCTTCTGGAAGGTCTTGTGCCAGGCATCAAGAGCACGCTTGAAATGGCGCCTATGGGAATACAGATGTTTCTCCATCACAGGATGAAACTGCTCCCTGAAAGAAAGATCAAGGGCATAAAAGACCTGAAAAAGATGCTCGACAAGGCCAAGGAAATGGGGAAAGGGGGTGCCAGCTGATGAAATACTTTTTATATGGAGGTTGCAGCCTCGAGGCGGGCGGCAAAAACTACATGGTCTCCCTTGAGCCTGTATGTAAGGCCCTTGGTATGGAGTTGGAGGAGATTGAGGACTGGAACTGCTGTGGAGCAAGTATATCTTATGCAGGCGCAAACGAGCTCTCAATAATGACCTTAAACGCCCGCAATATTGCAATTGCAGAATCAACGGGCGGCTATGATATTGTAGCACCCTGTAGTTCATGCTACATACAGCTTTTAAAGACCAACCATGAACTCAAGGAAGATGAGGAACTGAGGAACAAGATCAATGTGATCCTCAAGGAGGGAAACCTCAATTTCAAAGGATCCTTGAACGTCCGCCACCTGATGGATGTGCTGTATAACGACGCCGGCATTGACAAGATAAAGTCAAAGACGGTCAAGTCATTAAACGGCTTGAAGGTCGCAGGTTATGTCGGGTGCCAGACAGTCAGGCCCTATGGTGAATACGACAGTGTCGAAAGGCCAAAAGTCCATGATCAGCTTCTAAAGGCGATAGGCGCTGACCCTGTGCCTTTCCCCAAAAAGATGCAGTGCTGCGGATCTGGTATATTTCTGACAGAGCTTGATAGATGTCTAGGCCTCGTAAAAGAGATCCTTGAAGACGCCATTGCCAATGGGGCGCAGATAATATCAACAGTCTGTCCGATGTGCGCCCTGAATCTTGAGATGTACCAGGACAAGGTCAACGCCAAGTTCGGGACCAGCTTTAATATGCCTGTTGTATATCTAACCCAGCTCATGGCAGTGGCCTTTGGCATGGATTTAAAGAGCGAGGCAGCTCTGGACTATTGCGTCATCCCGCCGGAAGGCATCATTAAGGCTGCAATAGGCGGTTAGGACCAGGATTAGAAGACGGTATAAAACGGTATAAGGTACAAGGTATACGGTGCACGGTAAAGGACTTCTTTTATATGCATCCCCTACCCCTTTCTACCTTATACCGTTCACAATGTACCTTGCACCGTGTACCGTTCCCCCTTTATCCCTCTCCCCTTCTATCGTGCACCATGCACCTTAAACCGTCCACCATATTAAGGAGCTACAAATGACTGAACAGGAAAAACCCAGGTGTCCGCACTGTAATGCGGAGATGAACAAATGGAGGGTGCCTGAAGATTCCACTTGGGGGGTGCCTTTTTTTTGGGTGTGCTTCAATGATGAGTGTCCCTATTATATTCGAGGGTGGGAACATATGCAAAAGACCCAAAATGCCCGCGCCTCTTACAGGCATAGCCTTAATCCTGAAAAGGGAACAACCGGGCCCTTGCCCTGCTGGTCTTCCAGCGCTCATAGGGACCATATTATTGATGATTGACAATTGATGATTGAAAGTTAAAGGAGTTGAAAAAGTTAAAAAGGTTGAAGGACTATTTAGTCGTGACCTGATAACAACATCTGAGTACTATGAAAAAAATAGGACGAAACGAGCCCTGTCCCTGCGGGAGCGGCAAGAAATTTAAAAACTGTCACATCGGAAGAGAGGATGATATTATCCATGACAGCATGGATCAATTTTCCGAGGAGATGAGCGCAAAGATCACAAATCTTGCGCCCGTCTTTTACGGCCGTTCAAAGGAGATACTGAATGCCCTCGATATCAAGGCGCTTACCGGAAGCGACATGGGCATCAAATTCGTAGATCTGATCGAATATCAGAGACTGGATTTTTTGGGACGTAAGAAGTCACAAGACGCCAAGGAAGGCAAGGGCGGGGTCGTTGTCAATTTTCTTAAGACCCAAAAAACCGATCCGGATAATGTATATATTGCCGTATCTAAATATATTGGGGATAATGTCCTCATCCACCAATTGGCCCATGCCCTTGACTTTCTTCGGGGCTCCAATCTGACCCAAGGCATTGCAACCCCACTGGCCTTTGAGCTGGGAATCCCTGTTGAGCAACTGGAACATCCCCATGAATTCGGCTACTGGCTGAGCTTCCTCCAGGAAAAATTCAATGTCCAGCTTGACGCCGATGATACAATCATCAGCTTCCTCTACAAGAACGACATGCTGTTTAAAGGAGAAGACATTGCAAAACAAAATGCATTTGTCTTAGGCACAAAGTCAGAACGAATCCTGAAATTCTTAAGCGAAAAGAGCGCAGAAATAGATGCTCTCATTTGTGAACTTCCAGGCTATATCGGATCACGGGTAAAGGAAGATTAGATTCTCAGGGAAAAATGAACAAACAGTGCATGGCCCTTGACCATGCACTGTTTGTTGTTAAAATGACTTAAAAGCTGAAAGTGATCTTTGCAGCAAGCAACCACCACCTCTTATCGGGGAAATCATCATTTTCCCTGAACAACGGGTATGCTGTTCCATTCATGCGGTGACCTTCCACTTTAAAAGCCCAATACTCGTTAAAGTCAAACCTCGTGGACAGCGCCCAATCTTTTGTATAGTCCTTGTTGCCAGAAATAGTGGGATTATTAAGGCCTTCTGACTGGCTTTGACTCCCAAAAGGATAGTAGACGGAATAATATGAACCTAGCTCAAACCATTGAGTAAAACGGCATGATGCACTGAAATAATATCCTTCTATCATCCTTTTTGTAGACTGCTGAACCGATACAACCGGCACAGGGGGTGGGGCGACGGTAAAATCAAAGGTGGACTTTGTCCGAAAGGTATTATTCCAATATTCAGCAGCAAGG
>DIKH01000202.1 GCA_002424495.1 Desulfobacteraceae bacterium UBA5623 | reverse complement strand
GCCTTTCTGGATGGACACTAATTAAGGATGCGATATAGTTATAATATATTTACAGGTTACGGTCTGAACTTTAAAAAACAATACTCGGGATTTTCTTTCGGGCACTACTTAAAAAAATATGACAGCGAAAAAGGACGAGAATAAAAAGAATAATGTATGTACAGGAAACCCTGACCATAGGCCGTTGTGGAAGCAAATCCTTTCAAAAAGCGCTGCCAGCGCTGATGACATTTCAGCACTTTTTGAGGAAAACGGGGCTGAGATCCAGAAGGTTATCGAACGATATCCCATGAGGGTCAATCCTTACTATCTAGGCCTGATCAAACAAAAGGGCGACGCCATTTACCGGCAATGCATCCCCAGTGTGAAGGAGATTACTGAGGAGGAGGGTTTTGATGATCCGCTGAATGAAGAAGGGCTATCCCCGGTGCCGGGCCTTACCCACCGTTATCCTGACAGGGTGCTGTTTCTTGTGTCTGCCTACTGCGCTGTTTATTGCAGGTTTTGTAACAGAAAAAGAAAGGTGGGGAGACCCTCTATGGTTACAAGACAGACGATCAAAGACGGCCTTGAATATATCCGGCATCATCCCGAGATCAGGGACGTATTGCTGTCAGGCGGAGACCCGCTGCTCCTTGATAACAAAAAGCTCTTTGACATCCTGAAAGAACTGCGCTCAATAGCCCATGTGGAGATCATCCGTATAGGGACAAGGGCGCCATGCACCCTGCCCCAGAGGGTGACGCCGGGACTTGCAAAGATGCTCGGCAATTTTCATCCTCTCTATATCAATACACATTTTAATCACCCTGATGAAATCACGCCTGAGTCATCCCTTGCATGCAAGACACTGGCCGATCATGGCATACCCTTGGGCTGCCAGACTGTGCTTCTTAAAGGAGTAAACGATGATCCACTTATTATCAAGATCCTGATGCAGAAGCTGTTGACTATCCGGGTCCGTCCGTATTATCTATTTCAGGCCGATCTGGCAAAAGGGACATCACATTTCTGGACCCCGCTAAATAAAGGCATTGAAATCATGGCTGGGCTCCACGGCCACACTTCCGGCCTATGTGCGCCGCATTTCGCCATTGATCTGCCCGGAGGCGGAGGCAAGGTCCCACTGCTCCCGGAACATATCGCGGGACAAGACAATACACACCTGTTCATCAAAGATTATCAGGGACAGGTGCATAGGTATCCATTGTAAAGAAGAATTTACGAAAGGAGCGGCAAATGGTAAGAGTAACATGTCTGGGTGGAGTCGGCTCTGTTACAGGGTCGTGCTACCTGGTCGAGAGCCCTCAGGGGAAAAGAATGCTTGTGGACTGCGGCCTTTTCCAGGGCGGAAAGCAGATTGAAACACGCAACTGGGAAGACTGGGGCTTTGATCCTGCAACCATTGATGTCCTTTTCCTCACTCACGCCCACATTGATCACAGCGGCAGGATACCCAAGCTCGTTAAAGACGGATTTCACGGAAAAATCTTCACCTCGCCTCCAACTGCTGAACTCTGTGAAATCATGCTCCTTGATTCGGCATATATACAGGAGATGGACGCTGAATGGCAGACCAGAAAAAACAGACGGCAGACAAGGGGGGAGGTTCTTCCCCTGTATACGGTGCCTGATGCGGAAAAATCCATCAGGCTCCTGTCTCCTGTCGAAAAAGACCAGGTCATTGAGGCGGCCCCTGGCGTCAGGGCAAGGCTCAGAAATGCCGGGCATATTCTTGGCTCTTCCATCCTGGAATTGTGGATAGAGGAAAAGGGGGAGACCATAAAGACGGTCTTTTCAGGTGACCTGGGCAAAAAACACCAGTTGATTGTCCGTGAGCCTCATGAAATCTTCGATGCAGACTATCTGTTTATAGAGTCCACATACGGCAACCGTATGCATCGCTCGTTTGAAGAAAGCACACATGAACTTTTAGAGGCCATCCGCTACAGTGTATCTCACGGCCAAAAGGTTATTATCCCCGCCTTTGCCGTCGAGAGGACACAGGAGATCCTCTATATCCTGGCCGAATTTGAAAGACAGGGCCTTCTTCCGGATATCCCTGTTTTTCTTGACAGCCCTTTGGCCATAAAAGCCACCGAGATCTTCAGAAAGAATAAGCAATATTATGATGAAGAGGCCCTGGCGATCCTTGACAAGGGTTATGACCCTTTTAACATGCCAAACCTCCACTTTACAGCCAGCACAAGGGAATCCATGGCCATTAATGAAAGACAGGGGCCTGCGATTGTCATAGCTGCAAACGGCATGTGCACTGCGGGCCGCATAAAACATCACCTCAAACACAACCTCTGGCGGGAAGGGGCGAGTCTGGTCATTGTGGGGTATCAGGCAGAGGGGACCACAGGCCGCAAGATCGTTGACGGAGCCAGACACGTCAAAATATTCCGGGAGGATGTATCAGTAAGGGCAAAGGTCTTCACCATAGGCGGGTTTTCCGCCCATGCAGACAAGGAGGATCTCCTTGACTGGGTTTCTCATTTTGAGTCCAGGCCAAGGGTCTTTGTTGTTCATGGTGAAATAACGGCAAGCGAGGCACTGGCACAGGAAATAAGACGGCGATTCGGCCTGACAGTCCATGCGCCAAAGTTTAAGGAGCGTATTGTACTGAGCCCCAGGGAGGCGTCTTATCAAGAGGCACCTGTTGAGGCAGGGCTTCCGGAGACGAAGACTATTTTGCTCAACACGGTCATTGACCTTGAAAACGAGATCAAGAGATTGAAAAAACGCATAAAATCAACGGAGCAGGAAAGGGACATCAGAGACAATGATGTGGATAGACTAAGGTATATTGAGGAGGAACTCCGGGAGATACTGCCGTAATATTTAAGGGTCTAGGAGGTTGTCAGAGAATAGCAGCTTTTTCCAACATCAAGCCTATTGGCGATAAATAGTAAGCTTATTTCCCCTGGCGGGACGAACGGACAGTGAAAATTTGTCTTCGATAAAGTTACAAACACAACCCAATTGAACAGAGTAGAATCTCCTTATGCATATCCTCTTTGTTGTACCTGGATGGCCCAAAAATAGTTTTTGGGACGTCCTCTTTTTCAAGTTCCCGCCCCTTTCCGTCGCAACTCTGGCTGGCCTGACGCCCGCCGGTCATATCTTGTCATATGTAGATGAAAGCATTTCACCTGTTGATTATAGCATAAAACCGGACCTTGTAGCCATTACCGCGATGACGCCCCTTGCACCCCGTGGCTATGAGATAGCAGACCGCTTCAGGCAAATGGGCATAAAGGTCGTAATCGGGGGAATACATGCCTCAAACATGCCTGAAGAGGCGGCATTTCATGCCGATTCCGTGGTAGTAGGGGAAGCGGATGAGATCTGGAAGGAGATACTAAAGGATGCGGAACAGGGAAGGCTGAAACCACTCTACCGCCAGGAGAGTTTCACCAGTATGAACCGTGTGCCCCCTGCGGACAGGTCAATATATCCGAAGAAGGGCTATTTTTTTGAAAACATGATACAGACGACAAGGGGCTGCCCCTATCGCTGTGAATTTTGCACAGTGACGGCATTTTTCGGCGGCACATATCGCATGAGACCTGTTGACATAATCTGCAAAGAGGTTGCAAGTTTAAGTAAAACCCCAGGCTACATCTTTTTTGCAGACGACAACCTGATCGCGAGAACCGATCATGCCCATGGCCTCATGGAACAATTGAAGGAGCTAAGGCTAAGATGGGTCTGCCAGGCCCCCATTACAATCGCGAAAGACCAATCCATGCTGAAAGAATTTTATCAAAGCGGCTGTCATGGGATATTTATCGGGTTTGAAAGCCTTGAGCAGGAAAACCTCAATATTATGGGTAAGGCCCAGAACACGGTAAGTTTTTACGAAGAATGCATTAACCGTTTACATGACCAAGGCATTGGCGTGTACGGCTCATTTGTATTTGGCTACGACCACGACACAATAGCGGTGTTTGACAAGTTCCTTGAGTTTGCAAACCGGAACACACTGGATGGCGCATTCCTTCCGGTCCTGACCCCCTTTCCCGGGACACGGGTTTATAAGCGGCTCAAAGAGGAAGGACGTATCAACACAGAAGACTGGCGCTGCTATGACATGGCAACAGTGGTTTACAGGCCAAGAAATATGACCGAAGATCAACTCCAGGAGGGCTTCTGGAAGGTCAATAAAGGCTTTTACTCCATTTCATCAACCCTAAGACGCCTGTTTGTGCCAAGTTCGATCAAACGCCGCAGCAATATCATATTCATGCCCATGAGCATTGGGCATATCCCGGCTGTGCGCAAAGCCCATAGGGCGTTTAGGGGAGTTGCGATTGATGATTTACGATTGAAGATTGCAGATGGAAAAATGGAGGGTGTTGCGATTCCCCATCGCCCACCATAAATCCAGCAATTGAGCCTTAAGGGGAAAAGTGGGACGTTTTCAACTTTTAAACCTTGTGAAGTGGCACGTTGTTATATATGGTCTAGCGTATAGACTAGTGAGAAGAGCTTAAATAATTAAATATCTATCTGAGTTAATTAAGTTATTTTATAATTTAAGGTCGTCCCTCATTCTCCTTTTTAAAGAGAATAAATATCAGCATCCGGAAATCACAATAATTTTTGGTACCATTAACAGACAGATTTTTTTGTGAAGGGAGGAAGGTAAGATGCAAAGCAGATATCGTAAGATCACAAGAGGGATATTCAAGCCATGGTTGATGGTCATTAAAGGCATTTTCCTTTTAATTTTATCCGCGACAGTCGCTTTTGCAGAAGAAATCAGCCCTGACTGCAATCATGGCCTAGGCACACTTCAAATGCTTTCCCAGTCTCCCGCCCAGAGTCTGCGCCTGACCCTTCCGATGGTCGTCCCTGGTGATATTAAGCCGGGTTGGGGAACCCATATCCACTCTACCTGGACAAATATGTGGGCTAATGAAAAAGAATATCTGCTGGATTACGAAATGCTCGATACCCTGCTGGTTGTCTCGTACGGTTTTGATACGCGCTTGGGTATTACACTGGCCTTTAACAACCGGGATTACTTCGGTGGTGAGATGGACGGCTTTATCCAATCGTTTCACGATCTGTTCGGCCTCAGCCAGGATGGCCGGGATGACGCGCCAAAAGACAGAAAGATTGTCAGGCTGTTCGACCCCCAAACCGGTCAAACAACGGCCGAACTTTCAGCACACGATCTTTGCAACAACAGTATTGATCTCTTGGTGAACTACAACATCAGCCATGGGTCTCAAACCTGGCCTTCGTTGAATGCCTATGGTGT
>DIKH01000238.1 GCA_002424495.1 Desulfobacteraceae bacterium UBA5623 | reverse complement strand
TTGGTCGAGCAACACCTGGACATTGTCGGCCATACCTTTCACAAGCGCCACCTCTATAAATATCAGCGGTTCGTCGGGCATTTTGTTATGGAAGAAGGCAAAACAGCGGCGGTCGGAATCAAGCCGGTTTTTTAGGTCGGCCCAGGATGAAATTTCATGCACCGCCTCATACTTGATAAGTTTTTCCAATAATGCAGTAGGTGAGTTCCAACTTATCTCTGACATGTCGAGCAGGCCAATATCAAACCACGACCTGAGCAGAAATTTGATGTCTTTTTCCAGCCTCTCAAGAGAGATGTCATTCTTATTTAAGGCCAACAGATCGGCCCTCATATCAACCAGGAACTTAAACCCATCGCTTAACGTATTGAACTGCCTAAGTATCTGCAGCCTTGGGGAATTGAGTGCCTCGCGCAGGCTAAGCTCTGCGGAAAGCCGCTCCTGTTCGTTCCTTGCACCCTTAAATTTTTTCAGGTGAGCAATCACCCTGTCGTCTTCAAGATTAAAGTCACGGCCCAGCATCTTTAGAAACCGATCCTTTCCTTTTTTGTTCAGGTGCATATATATGTGCCCTAGCTCTGCAGAACGGGCGCGGGCGCTTACCTCCCCGCCTTTACCTTCCACGCATTCAGTCATTCGTCTGTGCAGATATTCCATATCCTCTTTTGGCAGGTCTGGATGGACCTCACCTTTTATGGCATGACGGGCGGTGCTTTTAAGCCCTCGCCAGGTGCGCATCAGGTTGACAATGGAGGCGCGACGGAACCAAGTAACTGCATTACGCATCATGGATTACCTCTTTGATTTAACCTTCTGATATAATGGCGTTGAATTTTAATATTATGTTGCATGTCTGAATGCTGCAAGCGAGAAACGTATCTCACACTGACGCATAGACTTAAACAATCACAAGTGACAAGGGGATAAATTCGGGGATTCTGCGGCATACAAACTTAAACACCTCAACTGCACCATCGTCAAACTAAGCAAGTAACTGCTTAGAATTCATTGAAGTTTTTATGCCTGTCCCGATATAGTATCTAAACAGTCACAGGTTGCCGATCAAAAGTAACAATGAGGTATGCCCTTTAGTGATGCATTTTGCATAGCCCTTTGTTTCACATGGAGATTATAAGTTAAAGATTGGCACCTATTGATGATATTTATCAGATTTTTTGTTGTCTGTCCATACTCTGGAATCTGGACCGAATACAAACCTGACCGTGAATTCGTTTAGAGTAAGCTTGTATGGTTAAATTGATTCTCAATATAATTGGTTCGGATATCGCTTTCCATGACTGAACAAAGTTTTCTCCTGAAAATCCCAATTGAGTTAAATAAGTTGAAAAAGTTGAAAAGTTGAATCATCATTTGCTCGTAATTTTTCAATAAGTTATGTTATGGCAACCTCTCTTAAGGTCCCTGGGTTGCTGCCTTCCTGGGAATATGTTTGAAAAACCGTTGATATAATCATGAGACGAATAGTAATAGCTTGTTGGAATCTTTTAACTTTTTGAACTCCTTTAGCTTATTTTGTTCCGGTCTGTCCGGGTTGGTATTATTGAAAGGAGGAAGGCATGAATCAAAAAACCATAGGAATTGTTGTTGCGGTTATAGGGATGTTATGCGCTGTGTTGAGTCTGATCGTTGTTGTCATACAGTCGCCAATGGAGGGTTCAATCCTGTCGCTTTTTTTTGTCGCGGTCTGTGCTGCTGTATATTGGAAGATAATCCGGCCCATTTTGCAAAGCAGGGCCTTGCTAAAGACTGGCATGCCGGCAGATGCAATAGTTATAAAGGGGCGTGATACTGGCACCACTGTAAATAATAGCCCAAAGGTGGAATTATTGCTTGAGGTTCGTCCTGAAAATGACGCACCATTTCAGGTAAAGACCACGCAGCTCGTTTCCAGGCTTCAGGCATCACTGCTTCAATCTGGCACATCGGTTCAGGTCATGTATGACCCTGCTGACAGGACAAAAGTGGCCCTGAGTTCCGTTACCGGGTCTGCAACGGCTAAGAATAGCAGACCCGCTGAACGACTCGACCAGTTAAGTGATCTCAAAAGCAAGGGACTGATTACTGAAGAAGAATACAGGCAAAAACGCAAAGATATCTTACGGGATTTATAGATCACAATACTCTTATCCGAAAGGCAGGGTCCTTGATTCTGATCAGGGTGCGAGCAGAATTACCTTCAGTTGACTGGGCACGACCCTCATCCCGGGCGAATTGGTGCTGTTTTGCAGACTCATACTGGTCACCCTTGTTGCCGGCATTCCTTCAAAAAGCACTGTAAATGCCCCTGTCAGGTGCCTCTGCGGCCCCATGACCGTACCTGATGCGACACCCATGGAGACGCCCGCATTATCACCATTGGTCATGGGTATCATGGTCCCCAGGTTGTGTGCAGGCATACACATAATAAAGGTTTTTCTACATACCGTCCCAGGGTTTGCCATAGGACCCATTGCGATATTGGGATATGGAACAGGTATAGGCGGGGCAGGCGGCGCAGGTGTCAGGCACACATCAGGAAACGCCATATCAGTCCCCATTAATTGACAATTGGCAAACATATTTTTCTATTCCTCCTATCCTAATGTCCATCCGGAAAATGGACATTATCCTATATGAATCCTTTGAGCGTCTATCTTCACATCTTCCTTTGCGGTGATCATGGAGTACTTGCCCTTGAGGGAAAGCATCTTCCTGACAAGAAAGTCAAGGCTCCCGGCCTTTACGTGCTCTGATTCCTCGATTACCCTGTAAGACCTCTTTGCCTTTTGGATCAACCTTTCTGCCACGGATTCAAGCACACCGGCAACCAGTTTCACCCTTGCCAGACTTGCATGAGCAAAGGCTCCGATAACAAAAAGACGTTCTATTCCAATTTCACCGCGACCAGCATGTATCTTGATACCGGCTGAAACCAGGCTTATATCCCCGGCAGACGCTATATCAGCACCACCCTGTGATGCAAGGGTAAACCTGCCGTCCGACACTCTGAGCTCAACGCTGTTGTCGAATGAGAGCTGGTAGGGCCCGATGCCTTGCCTTTCAAGAATCGCCAGGATATAGGAGCCATGAGCAGAATCAATTGATACAAGCACCTTATCGCCAACCATGGGGCGTATAAGACAGCTTGCAGCCTGAGCTGTCTTCCACACGCCCGAACCCGTCTCAACGATAAAAGAGGTTTCCTCTGATCCAGTGACAATACCGTATTCCTGAAAAACAGGATCATAATGTTGTTTTTCCGCCAGATTATCCATGGTCAATCCTCCTCCGGGCCTAGTTGTTCCCGTGTTGCAGCTTCTCTATAAATATTACTCATCTCGGTCTCCAATCCTCTGCCTCTGCCCTTTCAGGGTCGGCCGCAAGGGCAATCAGCCGGTTGGCGCCGGTCCAGGTTGAGTGGTCATCAATAACGCGATGAAAGTTTGTTCTGTAAAGACTGGTTCCGCTCATATTGGCCCCTGTCAGATCCGCATGGGCAAAATCACAATAGGTCAGATTTGAGCCAATGAATTTGGCGCCCTGGCATCGTGACTTTACAAAGATACTGCCTTCCAGGTCAACCTTACTCAAATCAGCCAGGGTAAGATCCGCCTCCTCAAAACACGACTGCTTAAGAAAGGCCCCCTTGAGGCTTGTCTTGGACATCTTTGCCTTCATGAAGATTGCATATTGTCCCTTGATATTGTCCAGGACAGCATCTGTCAGGTCCGCCTCCATGAAGCTTGCCTGGGTGAGGTTTGCCCCTCTGAAATTCACCCTTTTTAGATCAGCTCCTATAAACTGCGTCATGGAAAAATCCATTTCTTGTAAGTCCATGTCCGCCATACAGGAATCTTTCAGAAAGGCGCGGAAAAACCTGGCTCCGGTCAATATCATGCCTGTAAGGTCAGTGCTCATGAAAACCGTCTGCTCAAGCTCTGCTCCACTTATGTTGGCCCCTTTTAGTACTGTTTCATACAGGGCGGCCCGGTGTAGTTTAGTGTTTGATAGGTTTGATCCGGCAAGATCCGATCCGACGATCTTAGCAACCCTCAAATCAGAGGCGCTCAAATCCGCGCCTGCCAGGTCGCTGTGGAACAAATTTGCGTCTGTAATAACCGCGCCTGTAATATTGGCCTTTGTAAACCTTCCCTTTTCAATGGTCGCCTGGTGAAGGTTTGCCCCGGACAGGTCTGCACCAGAGAAATCAGGCTCTACAAAGACCGATTCATTAAGTTTAGCCTGACCAAGATTTGCGTTCTGAAAATTTACCTTTTCAAATATTCCTCCGCGCAGGTCGCAACGGGCCAGATCCAGGCCGGAGCAATCGGCGTGGGCTATGAACTCGCCCAGATCTACAAGCCGCTCAAGTTGCTCCCTGGCCGGCCGGACCGGGTCTTTCTTTTTGAGGCCGGGATAGTCATGCATCCCGGCGATAAGTTCATCAAGGGTCATTTCTGCCTGGTTATCCATCGCTCCAAAAAGACCTTTTTTAACAGGGAATCACGCATATCCGTGTTGCGGAATCCGGCGCGCATAAAATCAACTGAATAGAGATTTGATCCGCGTAGATCAGTCTCAAAGAGCCGCGCCTTTTGCAGGGAGCCCTCATAGAGATTTATGCCTGCCATTTTTGAACCGGTAAGATCCGCCTTGACAAATTGCGTCTGTCTGGCCTTTGTCCTTTCTAGGCTTGCGCCTGCAAGATTGCATTTGCTGAAATCAGCGTTCGTGAGATCAGCGCCGTCAAAAATGCTGTTGGCCAGATCAATGCCTCTAAGGTTAGCCTTGGTCAGGTTGGCGTTTCTGAAATCAGCGCCGCTAAATGTGTTCTCCGTCGCTGTCCTAAGATTGGTCAGGTTCGCCCCATTAAATGTCACCTTTTCCGTTTTGACGCCAACCAGGATAGCGGCAGTCAGGTTTGCAGCGGAAAAATCCGTTTCTTTCATGGTGGTGTTTAAAAAAAGGCCCTCGCTTAAGTCCGCCCCCTTAAAGTTTACACCGGATAGGATACTATCCAAAAAACGCGCCTTTGTTATGGCCGATCCTGCAAAATCGGTTTGATCAACCATTGTCCCTGAAAGATCACTCTCATCAAGCCTTGCTCCTGAAAAAACCGCCCTTGAAATTACTGCCTTTGCCAGGACCGAATGGGTTAGATCCGCGTTGGTAAAATCAGTGTCAATGATGTTGGCCTCCCCGAGATTGGCCCCTTGCATGATAGCTCCCGCTAGGCGCACATTATCGAGATTGGCCCGCACCAGCACACAGTCTGTAAAATCCGCCCCCTCAAGGTTGCATCCGGCAAGATTGGCCCTTTCAAGAAAGGCGTTCTTAAAAACCATTCCTCTGAGGTCAAGGCCGGAAAGATCCACACCGGTAAAATCCCTGTCTGCAAGGCTCTCCTTGTTCTTGTTAGCTGCTAAGATTTCATTTCGCATTTGAACGGCATTATCCTGTGACGGACGATCAGCAGGGGGAAAGTAATGTCCGTACTGCCGATAGGACTGGTCCAACCGCAGCTTGGCGTCAAAGAGCTTTTGCTCCATTTCAGGGTTGTCCATGCCAAGTTCCTTCAGACGTTCGATGGTCTCCTCGGCTGAAAACACAGGTCTTCCGCCCCCTCCGTGCCTTGCTTCTTCGACCGCCTGATCGAAATCCATCCCGAAATCCTTGAAAAGCACTCTTAGTTTTTTTCTTCCCTCCTCCTCCATCTTCTTGGCCTCGGCAAGGATGGTATCGAGATTGTCAATGATGGAATCAATATCGCCAAATTCTGATGAGGAAACCACCTCACCCATTGCAAGGTCATTAGTATCCAGCCCCAGATTTTTGATGCGGTTCTTTGCCTGGGCTACCTCCCTTTTGGCCTTTTCATTCATGCGCTTTGAAAGGATGTTTTCACTTGACTGCAGCTTGCCATCTGGGCTCTCATCCATCAGTTCTGCCAGTCCTGACCTTTCCCCCGGAGGGATGAGGTCTTTTTCGCTAAGGCTGTAATATTGACCCTTTTCATCGTCCAGACGGTTAAGAAGCGCCTGATGGTAATGCTCAATTGGACGGGGTTGATCACTATTGAACTCATATGCTATCAGAAGATGCTTTACATCGTCCGCGTCAGAGTCTTCGACTTCACTTACACCGCGGAATATCATCAACCCCTTTTCTTCATGGGGAAACAGCCACAGGGTATCCAGGCGCTGGGCGATCTCTTTAAAGTCCTCTTCACCCCCTGACACCTTGTTGATAAAACAACGCGGCCTTATGCCCGGGATCTTTGACTGGAGAAAGGGCTTTGAGGGGTGCATATTCTCCATTGAAAAGGTTTCCTCACCTGTAAAAAATCCCTTTGCCTGCTGATCTTCCGGTGCCATATTAAAAAAGGTCCAGTTCATGTCTTCAGCATAACCTGGGAAACGTTCATAAAGCCATTTTTGATCGTAGGTTCCCACCTTTGAAAACCTCTGCGGCCATGCCAGATCCAGGGGGCCAAAGCCTGCTGACTCCGGGCTGTCTTTTTGTGAGCCGATAAGGTGTAACGGATCTTCTATGTTAGGCAAGGGCCAGATAGTCTCCCCGGTCTTGAGCAGCACAGGTTGAAACCCTTTCCCCAGGGGATTTTTAGGATAGTCCTGACCGCCGAAGGCATTTTGATAAGTGATGTCCATCACGTTCATGGGCGCGGGCTCAGTGATCACCCAGGCCCCGGCAGGATTGCGTTTCCAGAAGCGATCTCCAAATATATAAAGTTTCTTTCTGATTTCACCCATCTCAAATGAGACCTGACCGGCAGGGGCCTGTCTGCCTGTCTGGGAAAAAAATTTTCCGGTTATCAGTACCTCTGCTCTGGGCTTTGGCATCCCAATATCCAGTACCGCATCACTTCCCATCTCTTCAGCCACGAAATTCCAGAAGTCTATTTCCGTGTTGATAACAGGAGAAGACGATGAAAAGGAAAAAAAGCTGAGAAGACTGGTAGCCAGATAGAATCGGTTATTGTCTTCAAATGTCTTGTAAAGAAGACCTAATTTCAGTGGTTTGATTGTCTTCATTGCAGAAATAAAAATTATAGGTCATACAGGATTTATAGGGCTTATAGAAACCATTTTAGGAATTTTGTCAGGCAAATATCCTTGCGAGTCTGTTGTCCAGCAGGATTTTTTCTCCCATTACTATCTTACCATTGTCGGACTTGATCATGTCCTTACCCAGATTGACGGCTGCATGGCTTATTGAGATGGCTTTTTGCTCCAGACCCAGAGACAGTTTTGTTTCGTTTTTAAAGCCCATGAACAGTTCTATCGCAGCCGCAAGTTTTACAGACTTCTCAAATCCCTGAACAATATTGTCCAACAGTGCAATATTCCTCTGCTCGGGTCCGTTTACGGTTATTGATCGCGGTCCGTTTACCGTGTAGTTATCATTTCCCGTGATATTAAGGGTCCTGCCGCTGGTGATAGTCCGGGTTTCGCCGTCAGAGATATTTCGCGTCTCTCCGCCCACGACTGTGACCTCCCTGCCCCCGGATACGTTATATGTCTCTCCGCCCGCGCTTACGGTAACGTGTCTGCCGTTTGAGACTGTATGGATTTCCTCACCGGTGAGCAAGACATGTCTGTCGCCTGTAACATCGTGGGTCTCACCTCCTGCCGTAACAGTCGTCATCACCCCGCGGCCCACCTCGACATTAAGGCCTCCGGTAATGGTGATATTCTCGTTCTCACCCACCTCTTTGGTCCTTTCACCTGTCACCCTTACTGTGTCCGTCCTGTCCACGGTTAGCTCCCTGTCACCCTGGACGACAATATGCTCGGAACCAGCTGTAAAGATCATCACACCGGACGGCCCGTTCGAATCAGATGCCCCAATCCGGATGGAAGTGCTGTCAGTGGGCGTCTGTATATTGATAAGTTGGCCTCCGTCAGAATCCTCAGCGTGGATTTGATTGCCCCCGCCCGTCCGTATCATACACTGTGTCTGATTATCCGAGTTGATCGGGCTTGAAGTCTCCGGATTCGGCACGGCCCCGGAGATGATGGGTCTATCAGGATCACCGTCTATGAAGGTCATGAGCACCTCGGTTCCTCTGTGCAGGGGAAAGTGCATGCCATAGTCAGCACCTGCATAGGGCTGGGCCATGCGGACCCACTGTGAAGCCCCGCCGCCCTCTCTGTCACTTTGGTCAAAAAACAACCTGACCTTGTACCGTCCCTGGTCGTCTATCTCCGCATACTGACCGTCGCCAGATGCATCCACCCTGGCATTCATGGTGCCGTAAAACCGGGGCCCCTGGGTTGTACGTTCCGGACGGAATTGCAGATCCGCCGGGATGGATACAAAGCGGTCGGAATAGGCAACCCCTGTTTCCCCCTCGGAAAGCCTTTCATCCCCCCCGAAGATGGAGCCTGCCTGACTGCCAATATGTTCCACCTCGGTGATCAGAAACCTTTGATTGTAGCTTTCCCTGTAATGACCTGAAAGTTGAAAAACATAACCGGAACAGAGTGTCGGCACAGTGGCCTCACCGTGAAACACACTTTCCCTGCACAGAATTTCTTCCGCCCTTATCCTGGCAAGCTCATTTCCCTCCTCCGGCGTTCCGAAATGTTGTCCGTATAGATAGACATCACCGCGGCCCTGTGTGTCTACACTTGCCTCGGCCCTCAGCTCCAGATCGGGCCGGCGATAGTTGTAATCCCTCAAGACCACCCGTCTGGGAAGCATCTGTTGCCTGCATATCAGCTGTCGCACTATCTCCTGTTCCCTTGCTGTGATACTTGATGGGGGATAGTATTCAATTGTACTTGGGTCTGTAATGTCCTCATGACCTGAGGAATTGTCCGTTATGATCAGTTTTTCAAATTCCTCTGTCTGCTCGAAATAGTAGTATATGCCTTCATGCTCCATCCACCGGGAAATAAAATTAAAATCCGTTTCAGAGTACTGGCATATATGCTCGCGCTCCGCATAGGTTCTTGTGAGCCTCAATTCATAATCGTCAGTGGTAAGTGCCGCCTGTCTCAGTATCTCCTCAATGATATCCGGGATGTTCTTGTTAAGGAAAAGCTGATTTTCCCGATAGAGGTCTGCCTGCCACAGCCTGGGGACCAGGACGGCCCGGTAGAAGATATATTCGTCCTCTTCCTGGAGCTGCTCAAATTGAGAGAGTATCCCGTGAACAATACGGTCATCGCCGTCGCTACGCATGACAGTCAAAGAGGCAGGATTTTGAAGCACAGCCCTGAGATCAATTTCCGGGTCTTCTGAGACCAGGGTGATGTCGAATTCGTAGAGTCTGGATATGCCTTCGATCCCCCTGAATCTTACCACCTCAAAGGTTTCATCCGGCAATGCATGAGAAACGAATGCAAATCGTCTCGAGTCTTCCCCCGTCATTTTTGGCCTCCATTAAAACTGATCTCAAAAGAGCCGTCCTCGGTCAGCCCCAGATGTACTTCCGAGGGCATGGTCTCTTTACCTATCTGTGTAAGGATCTCCTGTGACATCCTGGGCATGATGGTCCCGCTCATGATGTAGTCTACATTTCTTGCACCTGTCTCCACTTCGGTGCAGCGCATGGCGACCTGATCCACGATCTGCTGGCCGTAGATCAATTTCATTTTGTGCGTGTCCGCCACCCTGGCTGCAAGTTTGTCCAGTTTTAGGATGACAATATCCTTAATTATCTCAGAAGGCAGTGTAAAAAAAGGCACTATGTTCATGCGGGCCAGGAGGGCAGGTTTAAAATGGTTGCTCAAGATAGGCCTTATTGCAGCCATCAGGGTGTCATAAGAAGGCCTTTCGCCATCTGAACATAGTTCTGTAATAACATCAGTGGCGAGGTTGCTGGTAAGGAACACCACCGTGTTCTTGAAGTCAATTACGCGACCTTCGCCATCAGACAAGGACCCCTTGTCAAATACCTGGTAAAAGAGATTCATCACCTCGAGATTCGCCTTTTCCACCTCATCAAGGAGGACAAGAGAGTAAGGCCTCTGACGCACCGCCTCTGTTAAAACCCCTCCCTCACCGTATCCGACATAGCCGGGCGGTGAGCCTATCAGTCTGCTGACTGTATGCTTTTCCTGAAATTCGCTCATGTTGATGGTCACCATGAAGCGCTCTCCTCCAAAGAGCATGTCTGCCACGGCAAGCCCTGTCTCGGTCTTTCCCACACCGCTTGGACCAACTAAAAGGAATACGCCAAGGGGCTGACCAGGATCTTTTAGCCCTGCCTTGGCCGATCTTATAACCCTGGAGATCGCCTGAAGGGCCTCGTCCTGGCCCTTTATCCTGGCCTTCAGCCTTGTTTCTAGTTCAAGAACATTGCTTGCCTGATCACGCATGACCTTACCCAGGGGAATCCCTGTCCAGTCTGACACCACCTTTGAGACCACATCAGGGTCTACCTCTATGCGGACAAGCGGGGAATCGGCCTGGATGTCTTCAAACTCCTTCATCATGCGGTCAATCCCGGCCTTGAGTTCAGACTCCTTGTCTGCTGTCTCTGCATCCTGTTTGATCTTCACCTCAAAAAGCCCTTTTCTAAGGGCAATGATCTGATTGCCAAGTTCCTGCTCCCTGAGCCAGCGGTCCTTGAGTCCGGCTACATCCCTGTGCAACCCTTCCAGATCAGAATCGATTTTCGTCAAACGTTCCTGGTCAACCTTAATACCATGCAACTGATCCCGCGCAAGCGCCCCCTTCTCCCTCAGAAGGGCCTGGATGCTCCGCTCCTTGTCCTCGACAACGTCGGGTTTGGCGGAAAGGAGAATCTTCACTCGGGCAGCGCTGGTATCGAGCAGGTCTACGGCCTTATCTGGCAACTGTCTGCCTGAAATATAACGGCTTGAAAGCTCGGCGGCAGCCTCAATGGCATCATCCCGTACCACAACACCGTGGGCCTCTTCATATTTTTCCTTGAGCCCCCGCAGGATCAGCACGGTTGTCTCCACAGAGGGTTCATCCAGCTTGACCAACTGAAAGCGTCTTGCAAGGGCTGGGTCCCTTTCAAAGTATTTCTTGTATTCGCTCCATGTGGTCGCAGCCACTGTTCGAAGCTCTCCCCTTGCAAGGGCCGGCTTTAAAAGATTGGCCGCATCGCTTCCGCCCGCAGCCCCTCCTGCGCCAATCAAGGTGTGCGCCTCGTCAATGAAGAGGATAATCGGCTTTGGAGACGCCTTTATCTCATTGATTACAGATTTCAGACGGTTTTCAAATTCGCCTTTCATTCCTGCGCCTGCCTGAAGGAGTCCCATGTCCAGACCCAGGATGGACACGTCCCGAAGGAGTTCCGGGACATCCCCTTCAACCACCCTCAATGCCAGGCCTTCAACCACTGCTGTCTTTCCAACGCCGGCCTCTCCCACGACTATGGGATTGTTCTTGCGCCGTCTGGCAAGGATATCTATCATCTGCCGGATCTCGCGATCACGTCCGAACACAGGGTCAATGTCGCCCACCCTGGCCTTTTCAGTAAAATTAACACAAAAGCGGTCCAGGGAGGTCGCCCCAGGCGCAGGGCCTTCCTCCTTGACCGGCCCTTCCGCTGCAGTCGCTTTTTCAACAGAGCCTTTAACAATGGTCCAGAACTGTGACTGAAGCGCGTCCTTGCCGATTGTTGAAAGCATGTCAATGTAGCGGCCTGTGGCATACTGTGTAGGCTTTTTAAGTAAGGTCATAAGTAGTGAGCCTGATCTGACATGGCCTTCGCCAAGGTCTACAGAGCTGATCAGCCATGCATCCTGGAATAGTTCTATGAGCAGTGGTGAAAACACGGGTTTTCCGGCGTTGCCGCTGCGAAAATCCTGAACGGTCTCCTCAATGGCCTTTTGCACCCTTCCAGGGTCAATGTCAAAATGACGGAAGATCATAGGGAGATCCGATTGCGGCTCTTCAATAATCTTGGCCAGCAGGTGTTCCACTGTCACCTCGTAATTGGTCCGGTTGACGCAATAGCCTGCGGCGGCCTCCAGAGCCCTTGTGCAATACTGATTCAGACGACCCAAAAGCGATTTTATGTCTACTGTGATCATGTCTCACTCCTGTATGGGTTTAATGGGTTGCTTGGGTTTGCTGGGTTATTCGAGTTAGCTGAGCTACCAGGTTTTGTTGCGTTTAAGGAACTTGTGCCCTGGCAGGCCCAGCTTCCATGCCTCTACTGTCCAGGGCAGGACCTCACACTTGCCTCCTGCAAAAGATCCCCCGAAAAAATCCAGGTGTCCCACCCAAGTCGTGACCACTCCAGACGGCCCAGACTGACTGGCTGGGCCTCACCTTCGGCTAAGATAAGTTCCATGTCATATTCCAGGGGATCAGTGACATAGAACTTTGTCAAAAATTTCAGCCTCTCCCGATCTTTTCCGCCTGGAAGCAGAGATTGAAATTGCTGGCTGTTTATAGGCCCGACCTGCAATCGGAACATACCCATGCGGTCATCTATCTCTTCTCCGACATAGCTGTCACTTCCAAGCGTGCATCCGGTCATGCCCATAGAGCATCGCTGATCCTCGGGAATGCGGGCCTTTGTCTTGACACAGGAAACCACATTGACGCTGATATCTCCCAAGGCATCCTGGAGAAGGCACCTAAGCCCCACTGCCGACCTCGGAAATTGGGTAAGAAGACCAATGTAGCGGATAAGGCCGTAGGCATCTGTGATATCTTCCCGCAAAGGCTTCTCTCCAAGGCCAAGGAGAGAAAACAGCCTTACAAGGTTGTCGTCATTTTTCTCTTCCACCACCTGCATGAACTGACGATATTTGGCCCATGACTCAAACAAGAGCAGGAACAACCGGTGGTTTATGATGTCAATAAAATCCCTGCTTACCGACTCCTCATCGCCCGCCTCATCCATAAGGTCTTCAGTGTAGAATGTGGGAAGAGGTGAAGACGCACCATATAGTCCAAGCAGAGTGGCGGTTATCAAGAACCGGCGGCCGCCATCCTCTGTGGTGATCTCTTCGACCCTGTCTATGTCAGCGGGCGGAAAGGCAAGTGAGAGCTTTGGCCTTATGCTTATGTGATCAGGCGCCTCCGGGTGTGACAGATTAACATCCTGAGATGGCGCCTGAAAAAAACGCAGGAGCCGGACCGCCTGAAAAAATGAAAAGGCATGCCCCTCCTTCAGCAGGTCCATCTTTAGATCAGAAAACGATCGCCCACCCTTGCCGGCCATTTATAATGATCTCCTTTAATGACGTCCTCTACATGAAACTGAGTGAAAGTATTGAGTGAGGCATAGGCGCCCAGAAAATAATCCAATACGCAACCGAACAGATACAGGTCTCCCTGACTGGCAAAGTGATCCAGACTCATCTTGAGTTGTAGATTATGACCCCTCATCATCACCCCCGATACCAGACGATTGGCGGCCTTTACTTCAATGCCATGGATTCCTTCAATCCTTTTCTGATTGGCGATTACCGCCTTGCGATCACGGCTGTCAGGGAAGATGTAGAGATCCAGCAGCGCACGCAGGTTCTCTGCCTTACCCAGAGACACATAGTTTAAAGACAAATGGGACAAAAGACGCCACAAGAGGTTTGAGCCCAGGGGAGGGAGCACATTGACTGATGGGGCGCGGATGTTTTCAAACTCTGCAAACTCCGGAGAACTGCTCGTAGGCATTGAGATATCTCCCGCCCTGAGACTGGCGGGCAAGGTGCCGTTGGTACATAAAAGGCGTATGGACAGTGTCTCTGATACAGGTGTGCCCGCCTCCTGCGGATAGGCCACGGACAGATATACATTAAAGCCCTGCTCAAGAGGCGAACTCCTTAACGCCGTGTTATATACAGGATCAGACTTGGACTGTGGGTTAAACATCTCAAAGGCCTGGTATTGTCTTTGTTGCGCAGTACCCTGTATATATCCTATTACCCCCTCTACAGAATAGATCTGATAGTGGGCTGAGGCTATGCCGGATGGCCGGAGCTGGTATTCTGTCTTTTTGTGATCCAGCCTGATCGGGTCTGCATCGTGGCCGAATATATTTACCGCAGGGGTAGCGGAGAGAACGAAATTTTCCTTCCTGATCCTGGGGGCAGGCGTTGGAAAACTGTCCAGTACGAATTTGATCTCAAACTTGCCGCTCTCGCCCCGGTTGGTAAATTTCTCCCAGCCGGTGATATCCAGGAATAAAAACTTTTCCGGCAGGACAAAAAACTCCTGCAAGGCCCGGTATGCTATAAAAGAATTGGACGGATATGGGACGAGGCCTTCCTCAAAGGAAAAACCAACTGGTTTGACGCAGTCAGATGAAAGTATACATGGACTTCCCTGTTCAAAAGGGCTGATCTCAACACGCTGTAAATGATAACGCAGATAAAAGTATATATCTGATGCCAAGGCATAATCGCCGTCGATAAAGAGCCTTAAGGCCTTTGGTGCCCAATCCGAAGGCTTCAATCCGCGAAGTTCCAGCAGGAGTTTTATGCATGGAGGCCTTCCGGCAGCCTCGATGAAAGATGCATCGAGCAAATGAATGGGATGAAGCTCAACATCATAACAGGTTCTGAATAAACACATTGTGCCTTCAATAGGCATTGAAGAGATTTGGCTTTCCCGTGGTATGGTCATCGTCTGCTTCAACATGGCCTTGGGTTTAAAAGCGACAATGGTTGCAGATGGAATAGGTCGTAGATAATGGGGCCATATCAGTCTTATAAGCTCATGAACAATTTCCGGGAACTCATCGTCAAGCTTTTCCCTCAAAAGGCCTGTTAAAAAAGCGACCCCTTCAAGCAGACGCTCCACATCCGGATCAGCAGCCTGTCCGCTCAACATAGGGGCCACTGCCGGATGCGCCTTGGAAAAGGCATATCCCAGATCTCTTAAATTGGCCAGTTCTTGCTGGAAGTAGCGGTTAAACATTTAAGGCACAGTAAAAAGTTAAAAGTTGCAAGTTACAAGTTGAAGGGGAACGGTACTTTTTTATCGTTTTATACTTATCTTTCCGTCTGACCCTACAACGCTCTCAAAGTGCACTGGATTCTTGTAGTCTTCGGTGACCAGTTTGCCTACAATCTGAAAGCGCAGGGAAAGGGGGTCGTCGTCATAAGGCACGAACTTAACGCGAACCGCCTTGAGCCGCGGTTCGTATTTCTGGATCGTTTGTCTTATCGCCCTTTCAAACCAAATCAGGGAGTCTGGATAGTCCTGATGCAATTCCGTCAGATCGGGGAGACCGAAATCCTCAGCAATGGGGACGCTGCCCTGCCTGGTGTTGAGAATGCGCTGCAAGTGCCCCAGCACCGAGTCAATAATCTGTTTCGGATCTTCCCTTGTCCGCTTAAGCGGCGCTTCCTGCCAGGCCCTGATCCTTTCAAGCAGTCTTTGCTCACGCATGGGGTATCAACAGAACTTATGCCATTGTTGTGCATAAACCGATGCCGTGGCATCGGCTCATGCAGATTGTGTCCAGTTTAAAGGTTAAGCCCTTTGTGACCACTCATCTACGTGTTCAACACCGTCCGGTATATAGGACCATCCGAT
Organism: Desulfobacteraceae bacterium UBA5623; assembly: GCA_002424495.1. Classification (GTDB taxonomy): domain Bacteria; phylum Desulfobacterota; class DSM-4660; order Desulfatiglandales; family Desulfatiglandaceae; genus UBA5623. The sequence continues at coordinate 493 of DIKH01000238.1, read as the reverse complement.
ATATCCAAAAACAAAGGACACCTCTTCCGTGGGTGGGGCATTTGCCGAGGCGGGGTCAATGACATCAGGGCTTACCCGCGTAATGGAAGAAACTCTACCTTGCCTGATCTCGACGGTGAAATATTGTTCCGTGGTACCATCACCAGCCGGGTTCGGCCTGTAGAATTTGAAAACCCCCTCAATAACCTCGTTATTGCACAGGGCCTTGGCCAGCAACGGCGAACTTTTGTCAATCCGTTTTACAATTTTGATGGGTTCATAGGTCCTTTCACCTGATGCCATGCCTGTGGATGCCTCACGTGCTGTTCGGACGGAATCCGTGAATGCAAGGCACTCAATGGTGTTTTCCCTTTCCATGGACAGAATCGTTGAATCTCCCTGAATATCCACCCCATTAGCCTTTAAAGAAAGATGCACTGTCATTGCCATGATTCATATACCTCCTTTTTTGTTGTTGACGAAATCTAGAAGGCTGTCTGAGAATGGCTATTTT
>DIKH01000072.1 GCA_002424495.1 Desulfobacteraceae bacterium UBA5623 | reverse complement strand
GCCAGGGAATCGTTTACCGCCTTACTGGTGTAGATCTGTATGTAACGTATTTTTTTTGCCAGTTCTTTTGGGATCATGGGACATCAACTGTCTTTAAGATCTGCTCAATAATGTCTTCAGAGGTCTTTTCTTCGGCCTCAGCCTCATAGGTGAGTATGATCCTGTGACGTAAAACGTTAAAAGCTATGGTCTTGACATCCTGCGGAGTGACATATCCCCTGCCCTCAATCAGGGCATTCGCCTTGGAAGCCAGCGCCAGGAATATTGACGCACGGGGAGAGGCCCCGTAACGGATATACTGGCCGATATCCAGCTTATATGCGCCAGGGTTTCTTGATGCCTCCACGAGATTCACAATATAATCCTCGATCTTTTCATCCATGTATATCTCATCCGCCAACAGCCTCAAGCGCTTTACATCATCAGGGGTGATGATCCGGTCCACTTCAGTGGCAGGCCTTGACCTCGCCATTCTTTTTAGGATCTGATGTTCTTCGGCCTTATCCGGATATGAAATCCTGATCTTAAACATAAAACGGTCCACCTGGGCCTCGGGCAGGGGGTATGTCCCTTCCTGTTCAATCGGGTTCTGGGTCGCCATCACCATAAACGGGTCATCTAGGGCATAGCATTGGTCACCGATGGTCACCTGTCTTTCCTGCATGGCCTCTAAAAGGGCGCTCTGCACCTTTGCCGGCGCCCGGTTGATCTCATCGGCCAGGATGATATTGGCGAATATCGGACCCTTTTTTGTCGTAAAATCCCCGGACTTGGGATTATAGATAAGAGTCCCTATCACATCGGCAGGCAGAAGATCCGGCGTAAACTGTATCCGGCTGAAAGAGGCCTGTATCATCCTTGCAAGTGTTGTCACAGAAAGGGTCTTGGCAAGGCCGGGAACACCTTCTATGAGCACATGATTATTGCAAAGCAGGGCCAGTATCAAGCCATCTATCAGCTCATCCTGTCCTACGATCACCTTGTGGATCTCTGTCCGTATCTTGTTGATGACCGCACTTTCCTTTTCTACCTGTTCACCGATCTTTTTGACATCTACCGACATAACTCAAGCCTCCTTAGGGATCAGCCAAGCGATTTTTCTTCTTATGAGCGTTTTACGATTAACAATATCGGATATCTTAAACACTATATTTTTGTTGTCCAGACCCATTAAAATATCGAATGCGGCATTTTTAAAAGTAGTAGGGACCGAGAACGGTCTCTCGGTTATCTTGAGTCTGCATCCGAGTTATTTCAGCACCCATTTGTCAACTGAGTAGGCCATGTGCCTGTGTCTTCCACGGCTGCCTCTCACAGCAAAGAGAAGATATTGTCTTCATACGACCTGAAAAAAGATTTTCAATGTTTCTGAAATCCTTTACTTTTTTATTATTTATTAATATTATGAACCGCATGGTGCATTTTTTTGATATCTCCGTTAGAGGCTTTTTACAGGACCATCCTAATTGAGTCAAAACGCAACTGGAAGGACAAGTATCAGCATTCACTAAGTAGTCATAAGAATTCATCATTCAAGATGTTAGAGGATTCCAATGCAGGAAAAAAAGAGGATCGTGATTGCCGAAGATCATATGGTGCTCAGGCAAGGACTGCGGGCGCTGCTCAATTCGAGTGATGATCTGGATGTAGTGGGAGAGGCAGGAGACGGGATGGCGGCCATCCGGTGCATTCGAGAGCAAAACCCGGATCTCGTTTTGTTGGATCTTAATATGCCAAAAATGGACGGGATTTCGGTTATCAAGGAGATAAAGCAGATATTTCCTGCGACAAAAATACTGGCCTTAACCATGTTTAAAAATGAAGAATATATTTTGGAGGCCTTCACCTCAGGTGCGGATGGGTATTGTGTGAAATCTTCTTCCTATGAAGAATTACTGATGGCCATAAGGTCTGTTTTATCCGGCAGAAACTATGTAAGTTCGGAAATCTCTGATAAGGTATTGGACGGATACTTAGAGAGCAGGAAGAAAATAAAAAAAGAATCCTCCTTGGGAAAAATTACCTCCCGGGAGAGAGAGGTCCTGAAACTGGTGGGTGAAGGTTATCAAAACAAGGAAATCGCGGATTATCTTTGCATCAGTCCTAAGACCGTGGAAAAACACAGAGCAAATATTATGCAAAAGCTCGACCTTCACACGGCCTCAGCCCTGACATCCTACGCAATTGAAAAGGGACTTGTTTCAAAGTGAGTCATTTGGGATAAAGACTTGAGAGCATATCGGCCAAAAAGCCCGAATTATGGTCCCGTTTCCCTTTTTCGAGATAATCTTGAAGAAACCATTAGACAGTTCCACTCTTTCACGCATTCCGGAAATACCCATGCCATGTTTTTCAATAGGTCTTAAGGACAAATCTTCCGGATCGAATCCACTTCCGTCGTCTTCCAGATAGAATTCAAACCCCGCCTCTGTTTTTTCCAAAGACACGTGAACATCCTTTGCTTTGCTGTATTTGGCAGCATTATTTAAGGCCTCCTGCAGTATCCTGAAGATAACGATTTTCAGTCCTTCAGGCACATCTTCTTCCTGGACATCAAGTTGGCTATTGATCCGGATATCGGGGTAAACCTCCTGAAATTCTCGGCAGTGCGCTCGAATCGTCGTGAGGATGCCCAAATTGTCCAGAAGCGGGGGCCGCAGGTTTGTGGAAATTCGGCGGACCTCCTCCATGGTGGACCTAACCATTGAAATGGCCCTGTCCAACAATATTCCGCCATCCTCTTGCGCCTCATTATCCATCTCGACAGCTTTCTGCTCTAAAGTATATTTTATAGCGCCCAGGCTGGAGCCGATACTGTCATGAAGTTCCTGTGCGACCACCTTTCTCTCATTTTCCTGTGCCTCAAGTAGCCTTGTTGAAAGAAGACGGAGCTGCTGCCGGGATTCACTTAGTTCCTTCATGGCTTTTGACCGTTCCATGGTATAACGGATGGAGCGATCGAGAAGACTCGAGTTCAGGAATTCCTTTTCCAGGAAGTCGGCTGCGCCCTCTTTCATGGCCTGAATGTCGATCTCATAGTCCCCATGGCCAGTTAAGATGATGATCGGTATATAAAGGTCTTGCAATTGAAGGGCCTTCAAAAGGTCAAGCCCATTGTGGTCACCCAGCCGGTAGTCCACAAAATAAACGTCATACCGAGTTTGTTTCACCTTTTCCAGGGCCTGTCCATAACCAGGCGCCCATTCCAAAAAGACCCTGCAACCCGTAACCCGGGATAATATGTCCCGAAAAATCACATAGTCATCTTCGTCGTCTTCGACAAGCAGGATGCGAACTGATTGGTTGTTCTCCAACAACATTTTTTCTCCTTGAATTGGTGATAAAAAAATAAATTTTATGTTAATGATATTGATTTGTAAACAGGTGAATATGTGTAAAACCTCAGTTAAGAAAAAAATAAAGAAATCCCAAGACTTAGATGGAGGGCAAGTCAGGGTCGTTTCACAGAAGAAGGTCCGGAAGAATATGGATACATCTGGGCCATCAGTAAGCTGGGTATACAGCTAGTGGAAATATTAAAAAAAAGGCGTATCTTGCCAAGGAGCCGCTGCCAGGTACGCGATCGTGAAAGAGATGCAACTCTTTTATGGAGCCAGGCGGATGTGCCGTATATTAGGTCGTTGATGGCGATCAGTATTCGAAACTTGAATACATACTTCCCTTCCTTTAAATACAGGATTCACCTTATTTGTCTATCCCTGTAATGGTTGTAATATAAAGTTCAAGAAAATGGTTTAGACTGCTTTATCGGTCGGAATTCTTTGTGCGTCGGTCTGGGCTAGGACCCACCCATAGAGGAATCAGCTTCTTATCTTCTACCCCTCACATATGCGGCCGCTTCTATTCCGGCTACACATCCCTCTCCTATGGCCTTGGCCATCTGCCAAGGTGGACCGCAAATATCCCCTGCCGCATAAACGCCCTCAATGTTCGTCGCCTGTTTCTTGTTCGTGGAAATATATTTCATAGTTTCGCTGTCAAAGGCTACTTGATGGCCGATCTCCTATTTTGAGATTAATAAAAACGAAGGACAAATGCTCCTTCAGCTTAATGAATGCCGTGAAGCGTCCGAAACAAACACCTTTTTTATTTATAACAGGGCTTCTGAAAGAGAGGTAAATGGGGTGCCGAATGTATTTTAATACGAAAAAAGCATTATCGTTTTAGGCCACCTATTTCAAAATCTGACGTACTCCCTCGACCATAAACTGCACGGCAATTACTGCAAGCAACAGCCCCATCAAACGCGTCACCACCCGGATACCACCCACTCCAGCGATTCTGCGAATCCATTTGCCGAAGTAAAATATGCCATATACTAAAAAACATGCCGTAGTAATGGCTGTCAACAACAGGGGAATCTTCTCAACACTATCTGGACTCTGCTGCCACACCAATACCGCGGTGATGGCTCCCGGTCCTGCCAATAACGGAGTTGCCAGTGGCACCAGCGCCACATTTTCTTTGGAAATGCCTTCTTCTTCTTCCTGTGTCGTGGTCTTTATTCCTCCTGGAATGAGCCCAAGCATTTGCAGGGCGTAGACAAAAAAAACAAAACCGCCCGCCAGTTGAAACGCCGGAAGGCTGATCCTGAACAGGCGCAGGACAAAGTCACCAGTAAGGGCAAAGAAGGTCAGGATCATACCGGCGGTTCCGCTGGAAATCGCCGCGATTCTTCGCTGCTCTTTGGGTGTGTTTTGTTCTGTGAACAATAGGAAAAGAGGCAGGTTGCCGATTGGATCCATAATGATCAAAAGGGGAATCAGAAATGTAATAAAATACTGAAGTACGTCCATGGGTTGTAAATCAGGCCGCTTTGGCTGACGGGGTTTTGCTCTCTTCTTTCCTATCAGTTTTTTCAGACTCTATTTTTACCGGAAACAACGCCACATTGAGCGCATCGTCAATATGTTCAATTGGTATAAAAGTCATAGAGGATCTCACATCATCCGGCAGTTCTTCAAGGTCCCGTTCGTTTCTTTTCGGCAAAATGATCGTGGTGAGCTTTGCGCGGTGCCCGGCCAGCATTTTCATCTTAATCCCACCAACCGGCAGCACACGACCTCTTAGGGTCACCTCGCCTGTCATGCCCACATTGCCCCGAACAGGCCGTCCCGTGAACAGGCTGGCAATGGCCATCACCAATGCCAGACCTGCTGAAGGGCCGTCTTTAGGTGTGGCGCCTGCCGGCACATGGACGTGAACGTCAGACTGTTCGAACCGGTTAAGGTCAATGTTCAGCCGCTCAGCCTGGGAACGCACATAACTGTAGGCGATCTGAGCGCTTTCCCGCATCACGTCACCCAATTGCCCCGTCAGGGTAAGTCCTCCCTTTCCCTTCATGCGGGTGGCCTCGATAAAAAGTATATCTCCTCCAAAGGCCGTTATTGCCAGACCTGTCGCAATGCCGGGGATCTCAATGGATTCTGATGACTCTTTCTCAAACTTCTCTTTTTTCAGATAATTACGCACGATTTCAGGCGTAATTTCCGTTTGAGTTGATTCCTTGCCCGCAATCTTCACCACACTTTTGCGGCAAATCGAACCTATCTGACGCTCCAGGTTGCGAACGCCTGCCTCCTGCGTGTAGTCCTGGATAATCTTTTTTAATGCGTCATCCGTGAAGGTAATTTCTTCCTCCCGAAGACCATTGGCCTTTAACTGGCGCGGCACCAGATATCGTTCGGCAATCAGAACCTTCTCGTATTCAGTGTAACCATCCAATTTTAATATCTCCATCCTGTCGCGCAAAGGAGGTGGTATAGTCTCCAACTGATTTGCCGTGGTTATGAAGATCACGTCACTCAGGTCAAAATCCACATCCACGTAGTGATCTCGGAAGGAGTGATTTTGTGCGGGATCCAGTACTTCCAATAAGGCGCTGCTAGGATCTCCTCGCCAGTCACTGCCGATCTTATCCACCTCATCCAGCATAAAGACCGGATTCCGCGTACCGGACCTCTTGATTCCCTGGATAATGCGGCCTGGCATGGCGCCGATATAAGTGCGGCGATGGCCGCGGATCTCTGCCTCATCCCGCATGCCGCCCAGGCTCATCCGGGTAAACTTCCGGCCAAGCGCACGGGCGATACTTTGACCCAGGCTGGTCTTACCCACACCGGGAGGGCCGACAAAACAGAGGATAGCCCCCATGGCCTTGCTCGTAGCCGCTTTTTCCTCCTGGTCCACTTGTATGCCGCGTTCAGTGATAAATTTGCGGACCGCCAGGTATTCGATAATACGGTCCTTGACCTCCTGCAGATCGTAATGGTCATCATTTAAGACATCACGGGCGTGCTGGATATCCAGTTGGTCTTCACTCAGGATATTCCAGGGTAAATCAACAAGCCAGTCAAGATAGGTTTTTATCAATGAGTATTCAGGTGACTGGGGCGACATGGCCCTGAGTCGCCTTAACTCACGCTGCGCTTCTTTCATTGCCTCATCAGGCAAAACAGCCTTTTCGATCTTTTCGGAATAATCAGAAGTGTCTGAACTGACTTCCTCTGTTTCGCCAAGTTCTTTTTGAATTGCCTTGAGTTGTTGACGCAGATAATATTCTTTCTGGGCGCTGTCAATCTTTTCACGTGCTTCGTTCTGAATCTTCTTTCCCAGGGTAAGGACTTCCTTCTCGCGCGAGAGATGTAGGATCAAGGCGTGCAACTTGTCTTTGACGTGATCCGCTTCGAGGATCTCCTGCCCCTGTTTCACTTCCAGGTTAGCGTTCGATGCCACCATGTAGGCCAGGTAGCGTGGATCATCAATCTGATCCAGAAGATTGCCCAGCTCGTCCGGTATATTTGGAGAAAGCACAATAATCTCCTTGGCCAGGGTGCATAAACTCAGCCGCATTGCATCCATCTCCAGTCCCGGCTCACTTTTATCGGGAATCAGTTCAACATGGGCGCGCAAATAGGATTCATTGTCCAGCCAGTACTTCACGCGAAAACGTTCCAACCCCTTTACAATAATCTGCAAGGTTTTATTGGGCATTCGCACCACCTCGGAGATCCGCGCAACCGTGCCCGTTTCGTATACCTGGCCAGGTTTGGGTTCTTCAATGAAAGAATCTTTCATGGAGACAAGACCTATCAGACGGTTACCCTCCAAGGCGTTTTCGATCAGGCTGACTGACCTTGAAATGCCCACCACCAAGGGCAGCACCGCCAAAGGGTAGGCCACGCTGTTCCTCAAAGGTAAGATGGATAAGTCGTAATACTGTCCCTCCAAGGCCTCCTCTTTGTTAATTTTTTTTATAAAACTCGTCATCTATTTATAACCTCTTATTCTTACTCTGCCTATTTTATCAGAGATATTCGTATAGCAAAACTGCTTAGGAATTCAGGTTGAAGACTGAACAATATCAATCAAGCTGCTACGATCGAATCAGACCATTCCAAACATTAATCTATCCACCTGAATAGCTAACATTTTTATTTGTTATTTGAAGATAAGAACGGTTATATCAGGTTGCAACCAGACATATTTTACAAGGTTCATAATACGAAATACCTTCTTTTCTCTCATAAGATACAGTACCCACCCCATATACTTTCTTATATATTCCAACTTAAAGGATACATATAGACATATGTATTCGATGTAGAGCGTTGATCAAAAGCCCTTTTACCAAACCGATAAAGTATGAGGAGGTGTCTTATGGCGGTTTCCGGAAAATATGGGAAAATTCAAATTCCCAAGATCGGCGAAGATGAGCCTATCTTCATCCTTAGAGCTCAAGACAGCCTGGCCCAGGGGATGGTGGAGATCTATAAGGTTCTGGTGAATTCTCACAGATGTTCTCTTGCAGACGGCCTCGACCGCGAGATAGAACGATTCCGAAGTTGGCGCGGGCAAAAAAAAATGCCCGATTGATCTTGAAATTCTCTTAATAAATGAACTACTCCACAGCAAGCTGCAGGGAATTAAGCCCTAAAAGAGACTTAAATTGAAAATAGGTTAGACACTGTTATTAATTCCACCCCAGTGGGTATTTCAAACTTGAGAGGCTTCATGGCCGCGGCGAATACGAAGGGGTGGGCATGGGACTTGCCACATGCCGCAGATCGTTGAGCGCCACGGAGGCAGCATCACGGCCGGAAGTACTCCGGGAAAGGGTTCCACCTTTGTTATTACCCTGCTGACAAGACACGATGTTGAATTGTGAATTTTTAATGTTTAATTGTGCAAGATTCAACTTAACAAGTCAGCCATTTATCCGCCAGCGACCTCATAATCCTGACCCAATCCTCGAACAGTGTAGGTTTAGTGATAAAAGAATTCGCCCCCATTCTGTGACAGAAAACCCTATCTTTTTCCTCCCTGGAGGTGGTGAACACAACAACAGGTATGTTCTGAAATCTGGGGATGGCCTTGATCTCTCTCAGCGTCTGGCGTCCATCTTTTTGCGGCATATTAAGATCGAGCAGGAGTAAGGCAGGGAGATGATGGGAGGTGGACAGATAGTCCAGAAGTTTTATCCCGTCCTCAACAAATCGGAAAATCCCCCGGCTCCCGGATTGTTTAAAGGCATCTCTGGCCAGAATGCAATCATCGTCATCATCATCTGCCATCAAAACAACGGGTGTATCAGAAGCTTCCATATGAATCTCTGAAAATTTTCACCTTTGCTTTTTACTTTCTTGCCTTAGCGGCAGCTTCACAATAAATGTTGAACCCTTGCCGGGCAGACTCTTGGCCGTAATGCTCCCCCCGTGTCGCTCCACGATCCTGAGGCAGATGGCAAGCCCCATGCCCGTACCGGGATAGGATGAGCTTTGCCCGTGGAGCCGCTTAAATGGCTTGAAGATCCTGTCAAGGTACTGCTCATCAAAGCCGATGCCGTTGTCTTTTATATGAATCTCACAGAATTCATCGGAATGCTCCCGTACGGAACAGACCCTGATTGCAGGCGTCTCTTCCCCCCGGTATTTGAGGGCATTCTCTAGGAGGTTTTGAAACAGTTGGCGCATCTGAACGGGATCGGCCTCGATTACAGGAAGTTCATCAATCAGAATCTCTGCCTGTGTTTCTTCCCTGAGCACTTTTAAGTCCGATAAGCTCTCCCTGGCCGTGTCTTTCAGGTTGACCATGGCAAAGGGCTCAGGGCTAGTTCTGACACGGGAGTGTTTAAGAACATCCAGAATCAGATTCTGCATTCTTCCGGCAGCATGCTGCATTCTTTGAAGGTAAAAAAGGGCATTATCGTCCAAAGACTCCTGATATCCGGTGATCAGCCGGTCGGAAAAGGTCTGGATCTTTCTAAGAGGTTCCTGAAGGTCATGAGAGGAGACGTGAGCAAAGTCTTCGAGATCCCGGTTGCTTTGTTCCAGAGCCTCATTGGTTTTCAGCAGTTCGGCGGTGCGTTCATTTACCCGAATCTCCAATCCATCCCGCGACCTCCGAAGTTCTTCAATGAGATTCATGCGCTCCATGGCAGTGGCCACATGGTCCGTTACCGTCTTCATCAGGTCCAGATCATCGGGAGTGAAATGGGTCCGCGTCCTCGTGCCGAAGGAAAGTGTCCCCATAACTCGGTCCTCGATCTTCAATGGGTTGCAGGCATAGGCCTGAATTCCATAGGACTTGACCAGTTCGGTAAGAGGACTGGGGTTGTGGAAAATATCCTCGGCTATCATGGGAACTCCGTCCCGGGCCACACAGCCGCATACGGCCACCCCATAGTCCAGCCATTCGAGTTTCCGGGCTTCATCTTCAGGTATTCCGGCACAGACATTCAAGCGGAGCCTGCCTGCGTTTTCATCCACCAGGAAATTGAAGAATGCATGGCAGTCCAGGTGGGACATAACCTGTCTGCACAACTCGTTGACGATTCCCTGAGGGTCTTTCGTCCTCAGCAGTTTCCCGGCGGTTTCAGAGAGAAGCCTGAAGCGCGCCTGACTGTTACGCAAGGCCTCGTCCGTTTGTTTTTTCGCAGTGATGTCCTGCGTGATACCGAACCCTCCCACAACCTTTCCATCCTCGTCCAACTCCAGTTCGGCCCGCTCACGCACCCATTTTACCGCACCACCGACCACGATCCGATGTTCAATGTCATAGGGCAGGCCGAGAAGGGCTCCATTCCATTTCTGGTCCACGAAAGCCCTGTCATCCGGGTGAACAACGCCAAGGAACGTCTCGTAGGTCATGGGCGTCTCCTTGGGTATGCCGAAGATCCGATGTGCCTCGTCAGACCAGAGGAGTTCATTTTTCATGACGTCCAGCCGCCAGCTCCCGATATGGGCTACGACCTGGGCCCGGTTCAGATCATCCTCGCTCGCCTGCAAGGCTTTTTCGGCGAACTTACGCCCGGTAAGGTCGCGACCATAAAAATTAACATAACCGCGCTCAACTATGGGCACAAGGATCAGCGACAAGTCGGATTTGCCGCACCGTATCTCCAGTTCCTGATGTCTCCCGTTCACTGCCGCGGCTGCCAGTGTTTTTTGCACTGGCTCCGGGAGAGGTTCTCCTACATGACACTGCCATTGCTCCAGCAGCCCGGCCGCTGAGTGATTGGCGTATCTAAGTGTTCCGTCAACCGATGCGCGCAGGACCGGGGAGGGGTTTTCCTCGGGGAACAATGCCAAACTCTGGATCCGTTCTTCCGCCCGTTTAATCTCGGTAACGTCCCGGGCCACATGCACACTCCCGGTCATCCGGCCCTGGTCATCGAAGATCGGGGTCGTGCTGACCAGGAAATCTCCCCCAAGGCGCTCCTCGTGTACCTCTGAGGTGTGTTCCCTGCCATCGTCTAGGGTCTTTTTGTGGGGGCAGAAGGAGGGTGGCGCATCCGTCCCGTGCATAACCGAATAGCAGGGCAGACCCACGCATTGGCCGGGCGTACACCCGAGCCGCCTGGCCATGGCCGGGTTCGTGCGCAGTATCCGGTGTTGGTCATCCAGAATGGCGATCATATCCGGAA
>DIKH01000153.1 GCA_002424495.1 Desulfobacteraceae bacterium UBA5623 | reverse complement strand
AATCAAGATCACCGTTTCTGACAACTGAAGACTACTGGGCAGTCTGGTTGGGACTCGGAATAATCGCACTGTCCATGGTTTTTTTCTGGATGGGCAGCTCTATAAAGGCATTTACCATCACACCGGGTTCCTGGTCCAATATCACCTCTATCGGAAGTGACCTTGCAAAAAATATCTGGATATATGCAGTCATCTGCCTGGGTTTCGGGGTGATATTTTCCATCAGCATTGCGGCGATGGGAAGGAGCCTTAAGGAGTTTATCCCGGGTTATATAATCGTCTTTGTGGGCTCTCTTGCCATATTTTATCTGGCTGCATGGGATCTCATGCAGAAATGGGATCTTGGCGCCCCGCTGCTGGCCCTTCTGATCGGAATAATCATCGGCAATTTCAAAAAAATGCCCACATGGTTTCATACCGCCATGCGGACGGAATATTATATAAAGACAGGCATCGTGCTTCTGGGCGCAACATTGCCGTTGACACTGATCTTTGAGGCGGGCGCAATCGCCTTTTTTCAGGCAACCATAGTTTCTGTCTGCACATGGATGACCATATTTCTGGCCGCCACAAGGATATTTAAACTCGACAAACGCTTTGGGGCTGTGCTCGGCACGGCAGGGGCAGTATGCGGGGTCTCCGGCTCCATTGCCATTGGAGGGGCTGTCAGGGCTGACAAAGAACATATCTCCATCAGTATCGGAGTGGTTTCAGTCTGGGCCATAGTCATGGTTTTCACTCTTGCCATTGTCACCAAGTTCATGCTTGTAGCCCCAGGGGAAACTGTTACAAGCGCCTCTCCATGGTACGCGATATCGCCTGGCGAGGCAGGGGCCTGGGTGGGCACATCAGAATATGCAGATGCCGCAGGCTTTGCCGTTGTGGCTGAAATAGCAAAGAACTACGGAGACGCCCCGATACATGCTTTCACGCTGATGAAGGTGATCGGCAGAGATATCTGGATAGGAATATGGGCCTTTATCCTCGCTATCGTATCATGCACCTTTTGGGAGAAGGACCAGACAAAGGCAGTGGGTCCCCGTGTTATATGGGACCGTTTTCCCAAATTCGTACTGGGCTTTTTTGCGGCCTGTATCATCATGAGCATCATCGCAGGCCTTGCACCGAAGGCCCATTTTGGCAAGGCCCCGGTGGAAGGCGTTTTTAAGTCCAAGACCCAGAAGGACGCATATAAGGCAGATTTTTCCACCTATCAGGGACCTGAACAGCTTGCGGACAGATTCGCCTATGACCCAACGGCCAGGGAAATCACGTTTAAGGGAAAGATGTCTCTTGATGAACTGAACATGCTCCTTTCAGCAACAACCTCACCTGATCAGAAACTGGCGATTAAAAATTTACATTATAAGTCGGACTGGTTCAACAGCGAGCTTTCTTCAAGGGCCATTGGCCCTATTAAAGAGCTGAGGTCCTGGGCCTTTGTCTTCTGCTTTCTCTGCATAGGCCTGTCAACAAGGTTTAAAGACCTGATGATCTTTGGCATGAAGCCATTCTGGGCATTTACTATCGGTGTAATTGTCAATGTCCCCCTGGGTTATGTGCTTTCCACCATCGCCTTCAGCGGCTATTGGCAGGCAATAAAATGATGTCTGTCTGCGGCAGCTGCAGATATTTTGACAATGATCCCCTTATGCTTGAGCGCATCTTCAAGGGGATTAATGCCCTGAGTTCTGTCCACGGCTCCTCCAGGGGGGATGCGGGCATATGCAGCCTGCACAACCGTTTTCTGCTCCCATCTTACCAGTGTCCTGACCATGATGACAGGCAAGGTCCCGAGTCGGACAAAAAAGCCTGAGGTAAATACTCAAGAGCCAGAATTCAGAATAGGAATGTCATATGTCTCTTACAAATCAATGCCTTCTTCAAGTTGGAATATTAACCGCCAAAGTGTCAGCCTAAACAGGCTCTTTTTTTATTCTGACTCCTGGCTTCTGGCTATGGATCGCTGGTTTTGTCCGACACCAGTTCAGGGTCCGGCGCGGGCGCCAAAATGACACTAAAGGACAAAACGATTTTTTTGTAGGGGTGAGTCATAACATATGCTTGATGTATCTTATAACCCAATGCCATTAACTACCTTATCCCAAGGATCATAAGGTCCAACATCTATTGAGTAAATTTGATCATCCATTGAGTAATTTTTGTTGCATACAAAATTATCCTATGATATAGGTGGGATATGATCTACCAACGACCTTTGCAAACAGCACTTTTATCCATTCTTTCCCGTTCGACACCGGTCATCAATGTCCTTATCGGTCCCCGGCAAGTGGGCAAGACAACCATTGCACGCCAGATTGAGCAGGTTATCGGCATACCAACCATTTATGCCACAGCCGATAGCCCGGTGCCGCAGGATTCAACATGGATTGAGACCCACTGGCGTCGTGCGGTTTCAGAGGGGACAGCAACAGGCGCACCGGTGCTTCTGATTCTTGACGAACTTCAAAAAGTAAGGGGATGGAGTGAAACCTTGAAACTCCTGTGGGACAATCGCGCCGTTGGACCGGAGATTCGCGTGTTGATTCTGGGGTCGTCGGCTCTGATGATGCAAGAAGGGTTGACTGAAAGCCTCGCCGGACGGTTCTTTCTACACCGCTGCACCCATTGGAGCTATTCGGAATGTCGCGCTGCCTTTGGCTGGAACCTGGAACATTGGATCTATTTCGGAGGCTATCCCGGAGCTGTTGTATTCATTGATGATGAGGTCTCCTGGAAGCGATATCTAACCGATTCTCTGATCGAAACTGTGTTGGCCCGCGACGTGCTCCAGATGAGCAAGGTCGCAAAACCGGCCCTTCTCCGTCATCTCTTTGCCCTCTCCGCGACCCTGCCGGCCCAATGCGTTTCCTACACCAAGATGCTCGGCCAACTGCACGACGCCGGCAACACAACCACCCTGGCGCATTACCTGAAACTTCTGGAAGCGGCGTTTCTGGCCAGCGGCCTTGAACTTTTTTCGCAGGGAGTTCATCGTAAACGCGGAAGCAGTCCGAAACTGATACTTTGGAACAACGCTTTGGTGAACGCTCTTTCGACCAGATCTTTCAGCGATTCAATCGGGGATGTGATCTGGTGGGGGCGGCTTGTGGAAAATGCCGTAGGCGCACATCTCTGTAATAATCTCAACTCCGTGGAATATGACGTTACATACTGGCGTGATGGTGATCATGAAGTTGATTTTGTGATTGCACGGGGGCATGACGTCTGGGCCATTGAGGTAAAAAGCGGCAGAAGTGGAAAAACTACAGGATTGAGCCGCTTCCGGGTCCGTTATCCAAATGCCAAAGCGCTTTTGGTTGGAGCTCAGGGAATACCTCTGGAAGAGTTTTTCAGAAATGACGTTAAGTCATGGCTAATGTAAGTTGTCATCTAAGGGTTGCGGCTTTTAGATAAAATTCGACAGGCCAGATTTTTATATTTTGAAGATTGTTATTTCCCCCTGGGGGGTTAAAGCTGCTGCTTGGAAAAAGGTAATATCCAACTTTATTGGGTTTTGCGATTGCTGTGATCTATGTCTGATGCCCCAATGCCTCCAGACAAGAAGAATGCTTGTTCAAGCTGAATATTATGAGATGAAAGCTTTAACTTCTTGATATCAAATGTCTTATATGGTAGTAGTAACCTAAATTTGTCTGAACTGGTAGAAGGGCAATGGCAAGAAAGCCATCATAGGGTGGATTGTGATTTTTTAAGGTTTCTATCTCATAACGGTATTTTTTTGAATTGCTTATCCCAAGAAATGCAGGGAAGACTTAATTTTTAATCAATTTGTATATCATTACCATTGTAAGGATATACAGAACTATAATCCTCAACAAGGCGGTTGACGTTAATCATGACCGACCTGAAGGTGTTAACACCATACCAACTGGATACCTCATATCGCCGGGGGGAAAGGAGTATTATGAACCTAAAAACGGCAGTTGC
>DIKH01000431.1 GCA_002424495.1 Desulfobacteraceae bacterium UBA5623 | reverse complement strand
CCACACAAATGTGCGATGCCCCATAATTTTTACTATTCGTTGCTCTGTTAACTTTTTTATAAATCCAGTAAATTTGTCAAAACCTCATGAATATTTCTGGAGGTAGCCATGGCAAGATCAGACAAGTTATTGGTTGACAGGGACGAAGGCAACATCAGCCATCTATTCGCAGATGCCTTTGCAGGAAAAGACATCAATATGGCGGGTGCGGATACGGAATTTTTTTTTAGAAAAATCGCCCATGATTTTAACAATCTTTTGAATATCATAATGGGCAATGTTGAGGTGACAATAAAAAATGTTGCTGAACACAGCCAGATCCGTATGAATCTCGAGGATGTTCCCGGTGCAAGCAAGCGCGCCCAAGATCTGGTCGAGAAGCTGTTGGCCGTGGGCCTTCCCAACAGTAAGCAGATCGGGTTGCTGGAGGTGCAATCAGTTGTCAAGTGTGCATTAAGGCTCATTCGGACCTCTCTGCCTGCAAACATTGAAGTCCGTGAAAATGTCAGCGATGGAAGCAGCCTGATATTGGCCGATTATTCTCAAATACATAGGGTGATCATGAATCTGTGCACAAATGCATGCCAGGCCATGGAGAAAAATGGCGGCAGGTTAAGCGTCATCCTCTTCGATACTGATGTCAGCCCGGATAATTGTCATAATTTGTCTATAACACCCGGTTCCTATGTCTGCCTGTCTGTCGCCGATACCGGTCAAGGAATAGACAGTGAAACAATTGACAGAATTTTTGATCCATATTTTTCAACCAGGGCGAAAGGAAACGGCTTGGGCCTTCATATCGTTCACGAGATAGTAAGTGGCTACGGAGGAGATATTGGGGTAAAGAGCGAGCCAGGCCAATGGACGGTGTTTAATGTCTATCTGCCACGAATATATCCTAATTAGGGGATCTGCCTGTAATGAACCATTTTTACGGATCAGCGTCGTGAAGAGGCGCGAACTAGAACTACAGTCTGCATGTCATCATTTTTCAAAACCTTTATTATCAAAGGGGGAATAATGACCAGGACAAGAAAAATATTAGTGGTTGATGATGAAAGCAGCATCAGATGCCTTTTGTATGATGTCCTCTCTGACAGGGGCTTTGAGGTAACTCAGGCAAGCGACGGGCAGGAATCGCTCGATCAGATGGAAAAAAACGATTTTGACCTTGTTATCACGGATATCCAAATGCCGAGGCTGGACGGGATCTCGATGTTGGAGAGGATGGATAAGGCAGGCCGTAAGGAAAGAGTTATAGTCATGACCGCTAATCCATTTGAAGACAGGCTTTCTGACAGCAGGCCCGGCCGGGTTGTGACACGGCTTCTGAAACCTTTCAAAATCAGCAGCTTCCTGGACATAGTGGTAGCAGCAACGGCAAATAGCGCGAATTCTGCCGTTATCGAACATCAATAGAGACCGTCGGGATTCAACAGCGGCCATATTTTCTTCATGGGGATGACAGTCAATGCTCTATAAACTGATCTATCTGCTACATCTTGATTATTCCTGGGTGAATGTTTTCCGGTATATTACCTTTAGAACCATTCTTTCCGCGCTTAGTGCCATGATCATATCTTTTTTTTTCGGAAAATGGGTTATTGAAAAACTTCGTGCGATGCAGATAGGCCAGTACATTCGTGATGACGGACCTCCTGATCACAAATCAAAGGCAGGGACTCCGACAATGGGCGGCTGTCTTATTTTGCCGGCAATCATCATCCCAGCCATTTGCTGGGCGGATCCAACATGCATTTATGTCTGGGTTGTGATTTTTGTCATTATTTCATTTGGGATTATAGGATTTGTAGATGATTATCTGAAGGTGGTCAGGAAAAACAGCAAGGGGCTGAGCGTACTTTCAAAATTTTCGTTTCAGATAATTGCCGCCCTTATAGCTGCGATCGCAATTTATTGCAGCCCTGATTTTGATCCGCGTCTGAACCTTCCTTTTTTTAAAAGGGTCTCTCCTGAGATAAGTTGGGGTTATATTCCTCTGATCGTATTCATTATTGTCGGTGCCTCCAATGCAGTGAATCTGACAGACGGACTGGACGGTCTTGCGATAAGCCCTCTAATAGTGGCGTTCGGCAGTTACCTGGTTTTTTCATATCTGGCAGGTCATACCAAAATTGCAGAGTATCTTCAGATCCCTTATGTAGCAGGTGCAGGAGAAATTTCCGCTATCTGCGGGGCGGTAGTAGGGGCGGGCCTCGGGTTTTTGTGGTATAACGCATATCCTGCTGAAATTTTCATGGGCGACGTGGGCTCTCTTTCTCTGGGGGCAGTCCTGGGGACAGTTGCAGTGATCACCAAACAGGAGATAGTCCTGATACTTGTAGGAGGGTTATTCGTTTTTGAGGCACTTTCTGTAATCTTTCAGGTGGGATACTTCAAGCTTACAGGGGGTCAGAGGATCTTCAGAATGGCGCCGATCCACCATCACTTTGAACTGAAGGGATGGCCCGAACCAAAGGTGATAGTCAGGTTCTGGATTATTGCCATAATCCTTGCCCTGTTTTCATTCAGTACATTAAAACTGAGATAATTGAATAAATACCAGATGACGCAACGTCAAAGGCCAAAACTAACAGGGGAAAAAATCGTAGTCGTGGGACTGGGTGTATCCGGCCTGTGGACCGCCCGCTATCTTGTAAGACATGGGGCCAGGGTGACAGTGAGCGAAATGAATCACAAGGCGGATCTACCCCCTGCCGCCTTGAAGGAATTACAAGCCCTTGGCGTTACACTTGAGACAGGCGGGCATCTTGCTGAGACATTTTTGAGAGCCGATATGATAGTGCTTAGCCCGGGTGTTCCCCAGGATATAAGGCCTGTCTGCGCCGCCAGGGATAAGGGCGTGCCTGTGACAGGAGAATTGGAGCTGGCCGCCCGTCTGATTGACACACCCATCATTGCCGTGACAGGGACAAATGGGAAATCAACAGTCACAACCGCCTTGGGAAGTATCCTCGAAAATGCAGGCCTTGATGTCTTTGTCGGAGGGAACATTGGAACGCCCCTTATGGCCTATGCCTATCAAGAAAAGTGGGCGGATTATGTGGTGGCGGAGGTAAGCAGCTTCCAACTGGACACCAGTGATACGTTTGCTCCCTCTGTCGCTATTGTTCTGAATATTTCTCCTGATCATCTGGATAGATATCCTGGTTATGAAGACTATGCCCTTTCAAAGCTAAAGATTTTCAAAAACCAGAGCCAGGGGCAATACGCGATTCTAAACGATGACGATGAAAGACTCGCCTCTTTCATATCCTCCTCAGGCGCCGTGGTGTTGCGCTATGGTTTTGAGAAAAAGGAAGAAAGGCATGCCTATGTTGAAAACAATCAGATAGTCGTTTCCTGGGTTGACTCAAAAGAAAACAGGTTTGATCTCAAATCCTATCATCTGCCGGGAAGACACAACCTGGAAAATCTGATGGCGATTGTACTGGCTGCTTACGCCGCAGGCATAGGCTCTTCTGTCATACAAAGGGGCATTAATCAACTAAAAGGCCTTCCTCACAGGGTTGAGCATATCAGGGATTTTGAAGGGGTAGCCTTTTACGACGACTCCAAGGCGACAAATGTGGATGCGGCCGTACGGGCGGTTTCAAGCTTTGACCGGCCTTTGATCCTGGTCGCAGGCGGACGTCACAAGGGCGGGGATTATGCGCCGCTTGTCACAGCCTCGCAGGGGAAGGTCAGGAAGGCCATTTTTCTGGGAGAGGCAAAAGAATTATTGTCCGAATCTTTTGATGGAAAGATACCATTTTTACAGGCAGAAGATATGGAAGAGGCGGTTTCCATGGCCTTTTCCTGCGCAACAGGTGGTGATATTGTCCTGCTTGCACCAGCATGTTCCAGCTTTGACATGTTTAATGATTACGGACACAGGGGCCGGGTTTTTAAGGCGGCAGTGGAGAGGCTTGGGCAATGAGTGAAGAAAATTCTGCAACGTCAGGATACGACTATATGATACTTGTCCCGGTCATTCTTCTTGTCATATTCGGACTGGTGTTTGTTTACAGTGCAAGTTCTCACCTTGCCGAACACAGACTGGGAGACAGTTGTTTTTATCTTAAAAGGCAGGCAATCTTTTGTACCTTGGGCTTTTTGATGATGATTATTGCAATGAAGGTGCCCTGCACCGTATACTTGAAATTTGTCTATCCCTTGCTGATCATCAGTATCATTCTCTTAATCCTGTTGTATATCCCAGGGGTAGGGCACAAGGTAGGAGGCGCCTCCAGGTGGTTCAGGCTGGCAGGACTGTCATTTCAGCCGGCAGAGTTTGCAAAAATTTCTTTGGCCTTTTATTTAGCATACTCCATGGCCAAGAAAGGCTCTGATATGGGGACGTTTTCAAAAGGGCTTTTACCTCACCTTATTCTTGCCGGTATATTCATGCTGCTCATAATTGGACAACCCGATTTAGGAACTGCGGTAATCATTGGGTGCTGGATATTTCTTCTGCTGTTTGTCGGCGGGGTCAAGGTGTGGCAGCTTTCTCTATTGGTTTTTCTTGCATCAATCGCTGTCTGGCAGCTTATCATGCAGGCCGATTACAGGATCAAGCGACTTATGGCCTTTATTAATCCATGGGATGACCGGCAGGGCATAGGGTTTCAGATAATCCATTCCTTTCTGGCACTTGGATCAGGCGGCTTTATGGGTGCAGGCATAGGCAACAGTAAACAAAAACTGTTCTATCTTCCGGAACCTCATACCGATTTTGCCCTTTCTATCATAGGTGAAGAAATGGGGTTTATCGGTGTGGCGTGTGTAATCATTTTGTTTGTATTATTGCTTGCTGGTGGTATAAAGGTGGCCCTCAATGCACGGGACCTTTACAGCTCATACCTGGCCCTTGGACTGATATGCCTGATCGGCCTTCAGGCGGTTGTAAACATGGGAGTTGTGATGGGGCTTCTGCCGACCAAGGGGCTGACGCTGCCGTTTGTCAGTTATGGAGGATCGTCACTGGTATTCAATCTATTTAGCATAGGGATACTCTTAAACATTTCTTCAAGGACAAGACAGATCAGTGTATAACAGGTCAGGCACCTTTAAATGCATCATAGCTGGCGGTGGAACAGGGGGCCATCTATTTCCTGGGATTGCGGTTGCAAGGGAGCTTGAAAGTAGGTTTGATAACGCCCGGATCCTGTTTGTGGTGGGGCGACAGAGGATGGAGGCGGAGATATTGTCCCGATACGGATATGAGGTGAAATCCATAAGTGTGGAGGGGATTAAGGGGCGGGGATGGAAAAAAGGCCTTGGAGTTATTATTGGTCTACCCAAGAGCTTTTTCCAGTCCACATCCATCATCAAGGAATTCAATCCCGCGTTTGTGCTTGGGGTGGGAGGCTACTCTGCAGGGCCCCTGTGCCTTGCGGCGAGGTTTAAGGGTATACCCACTGCAATTCATGAGCAGAATTCATATCCGGGTCTTACCAACCGGCTCCTGTCCGGACTGGTTAATAGAGTCTTTATCTCTTTTGAGGAGAGCAGGACCTATTTGAAAGGGACTGATATTTTTTTGACAGGTAATCCTGTTCGCGAGGAACTCTTTCAAGACGCCGGCATTGAACATAAGAGAGGGGATATATTCACTGTGCTGGTCGTGGGCGGCAGCCAGGGAGCGCAGGCCATAAATAAAGCCTTTTTAGAGGCGCTGGAATATCTGAAGGCAAGGAGCAGAAATATTAATGTGATCCACCAGACTGGCCAGATAGATTATGATAGGGTTGCAGACGATTATAATAAGAGGGGTGTTAAGGGAGAGTTTACGCCATTTATTCAGGATATGACCACTGCATATAACAGAGCTGACATCGTGGTCGGCAGGGCAGGCGCATCAACTGTATTTGAATTGGCTGGCCTGGGAAAGCCTTCCATCCTGATACCCTACCCTTACTCAACCAATCAGCATCAGGAGACAAACGCCCTAAGCCTTGCCAGGGAGGGAGGCTCTGTGATGATCCTCCAGAAAGATCTTACAGGTAAATCCCTGGCAGAGGTAATAATGAAATACATGGATGACGCCGAGGCGCTCAGGGAGATGGGATTGAAGGCGAGGAAAATGGGTCGGATAGATGCAGCCAAACTCATTGTAGACAAACTAATGGGATTGAAAAACCGGCAATGAGAAGATTTGGAAAGACAAAACATGCACATTTTATAGGGATAGGCGGTATCGGCATGAGCGGGATAGCCGAACTTCTTATCAACCTGGGATACAGGGTGAGCGGCTCCGATCAAAAAGATACTGCCGTTACAAGACGTCTGGCAGGCCTCGGAGGGCGCATATTTACAGGCCACAGCCGGAGGCATGTAGAAGACGCCGATGTTGTTGTCTACTCCTCTGCCGTGGGGGCGGATAACCCGGAGATCCTGGAGGCAAAGGACAGATATATCCCCGTGATACCCAGGGCGGAGATGC
Source organism: Desulfobacteraceae bacterium UBA5623 (assembly GCA_002424495.1). Lineage (GTDB taxonomy): Bacteria > Desulfobacterota > DSM-4660 > Desulfatiglandales > Desulfatiglandaceae > UBA5623. The sequence continues at coordinate 355 of DIKH01000431.1, read as the reverse complement.
TTGCGGAATTGATGCGTCTTAAATACGGCATAGCCATTGCCGGGGCCCATGGAAAGACCACAACGACTTCAATGGTTGCTTCGATTTTGACATGCGGAAATATTGATCCCACAGTGGTCATAGGGGGCAGGCTGGATATATGGGGAGGTTCAAACGCCAAGCTGGGGCAGGGAGAAATCCTGGTTGCGGAGGCTGATGAAAGTGACGGATCTTTTCTAGCCTTGTCTCCGACCATTGCGGTGGTAACCAATATTGACCATGAACACATGAACCACTATGGGACAATGGATGCAGTCCGCGATACATTTGTCAACTTCATCAACAAGATCCCTTTTTACGGCACAGCAATGCTCTG
>DIKH01000121.1 GCA_002424495.1 Desulfobacteraceae bacterium UBA5623 | reverse complement strand
ATGATATGGACCTTGGGCCATCTGGTGAATCCGGCTGTTATGACCGTGATCTGATCTTTGAGTTCCCTGGCGCGCCTGCGAACTTCTCCTGCCCAGCTCACCCTGGTATGGAAGACCTCAAAAGCGTGTTTTTTTAGTGTGCTTCTTATCTTTTTGAAATAATGGAACCGGTCATAATCGTTGTTGTCCCTGTTGAAAAACGGGACAATGATTTTGTCAAAGGGGGTAATTCCATGCGCCAGGATGATCGGAAGCGGCATATTAATATCCTTTTCAGGGCTTGTGCGGGCCGTTTGTAACACATGCCCTATATCACAATTATGCTGGCATAACATCAGCAGTTTTTATCTTGTTGATGTGTCTGTCCATCCAGGCGTAGTCGTCCATTACATCTTCCAGTTGATTGCTGAGCCAGGCTGGTTCATGCTTGCCGCTTACAATAGGCACGATATTGTCTCCCAGAAAAAGGGCCTCGGCCAAATCGTGTGTCACATACACCACAGGAAACGCCAGATCTTTTTTAAGGGCCTTGAGTTCCTGTCGCAGTCTTTTTCTGATCGGAAAATCAAGGGCTGAAAATGGTTCATCCAGTAAAAGGACCTGGGGATGCCGGGCAAGATTTTGGCAGATGGCCGCCCGCTGCCGCTCGCCGCCGGAAATTTTATCAGGCATGGAATTCTTCAAATGCCATATGCCGAAGAATTTCAAAAGGGCCTCTATCTCCCCCTGATCCATAGAAGCAAATGCAACATTTTGGTATACCGTCAAATGGGGAAACAGGGTGTAGTCCTGAAACACATAGCCAAGGTGCCTTTTCTGTGGAGGCAAGGATATCCTTCGCCTGGTGTCCACCCAGATATTCCCATCATATGCGATATAGCCCTGGTCCGGCCTTTCAAGTCCTGCAATGATTCTTATGAGCGTTGTTTTGCCAGCCCCTGAAGGCCCTATGAAGACACCCAATTCCCCTTTCTTACAGGTAAACGAGATTTCAAGGTCAAAATCAGGGAGCCTTTTCTTTATGTCAACTTCTAGCGTCACCTTGTTTTTTCTCGGTTAACAGATTAACCATAATTAAAACTGCATAGCAAATAATTAAAAGTGTAATGGACATGAGCCCGGCATCTCTGTAACGTAAGGCCTCAACCGCCTCAAATATGGCTATTGACACCACCTTTGTTTGCCCCGGGATGCTGCCTCCCACCATCAAAATTACGCCAAACTCTCCAAGTGTATGGACAAATACCAGGATGGCCGAGGAAACTATGCCTCCGACAGTATTGGGTAAGACCACACGAAAAAAGGCTGCCGTTCGGGAAAGACCAAGAACGAAAGCGCTTTCAAGCAGGCGTCTGTCTATTTTTGTAAATACCGCTTTCATCGGCATAACGGCAAAGGGGAGGCTGTAGACTAAGGAGGCGAACACAATGCCTGAGAAGGTAAACACCAGGGGCTCATGTGCCAGCCATTGCCACCATTGCCCCAGAAACCCCTTTGGACCCATAATTGTTAAAAGGTAAAAACCCAGCACAGTTGGAGGGAGGACAAGCGGCAGGCTGATAAGTGCCTCACAAAGCAACTTGCCTTTGAAACGTGTAAAGGCCAGAAACCAGGCCGCAGGCGCTCCCAGGATCATCAGAATTATAGTGGTGATCAGGGCAAGTTTTGCTGAAATATACAGAGGGAGCCAGTCCAACTATTGATAACCATATTGCTTTATTATAGCCTGGGCCTGAGGAGAGCATAAAAACCTGGCGAAATCCTCTGCCGTGACTTTGTTCTTGGACCCTATGACAACACACGCCTTCTGTATTATCAAAGGGGCCTGATCCACCTTAAAATAACAGCCTTTTGCTCCCTCCTTTGAAAGCGCGGAAGACAGGGCGCAAAAGGCCATATCTACAGATTCGGTGTGGGCGTATTGAAACGACTGGACCACGTCCTGGGCGAAGACGAGCCGGTCCTTTACCAAGCCCTCCATGCCGACAGCCGCAAGCGCGGTCATAGCCGCCGCGCCATAGGGGGCGGTTTCGGGCTTTGCGATGGAGATCTTCTTGACCTCCGGCATCTTCAATGCCTTCTGCCAGTCCTGGGCCGCGCAAATCTGTTTATTTGCGGTCCATAAGACCGCCTTTCCACAGGCATAAACAAATGGCTTTGCCGCCAGCCCTTCCTGGAGTAATCGCCGCGGTGTAGACTCATCGGCCGCCAGGAACAGGTCGTAGGGTGCTCCGTTTTTGATCTGTGCGTACAGGCTTCCGGTTGATGTGTATGTAGCGTTAATCCGGATTTTGAACTCCTTTTCAAACTGACCTGATATCTCCTCAAAGGGCAGCATAAAATTTGCTGCGATACCTATGGTCAATTTTTCTTCGGCAAGGGAGGGAGCCCTCCATAGAAGGCAGCAGCCCATGATCAGGTATATTATACAACTCTTACTTTTGAGTATATTCATCACTGCTTTCAATATGTTTTAGAAACGATTGAAACTCGGCCTCTGCAAAGTCTGTTACCCTTTTTTCCATTTTGCTGTACTGACGGAGATAATATTCGGCAAATAAGGTGAGCTCTGTCCCCCCCCGGTCATTTCCCCCCCGCCTTTTTAAAAGTATCTTATGCCCAAGACTCTTTTCCAGGCGGTTGAGCATATTCAGAGCCTTGACATATGAAAGGTTCATGACTTTTGCGGCCTGGTTGATCGAACTATGCTCCTTAACCTTTGCCAGCAAATCCAGAGGCCCGGGCCCCATGACAGGAACACCGGAGTTATTGATGATACTGACTTTAACCTTGACTCTCATGGCCGCTATATATGCCAAAATATATCGGCCATGTCAATGGATTTTTGTATTGCAGCACAAACTAAAGGCTGCGTACTCACTTACCAGTGTGAAGCGCATATCGAGAAAATTCGTCCAATTGCCTTGGATCCTGAAGTCCGAAGATATTACAATTTAGGTAAAATGCCTGTGTAGTTAGCTCCTAATATCACGCTTACGTTTTCAAAATTGGAAGGAAATTATCAGCTTGGAGCCTGTGCTGAAATTTCTAGGACGTCATTCCGGCGAAGCCCGGAATCCAGTAGCTCTGAGAACAGTTTGATAATATTGATAATCTGGATGCCCCGGCTAACTGCATGCCGGGGCAGGCTTATCAAGTCCGGCATGACTACAAGAATCAGTCGTCTCAAGCCTTTCACCGTTGCCCCTTTTATCGGATGAAGGGAATTAGGAGCAAAGTACATAGGCATAAAGGCTATTTCCGTCTTACAGCAGCTACTTGCATTTTAAGGCTGTCCAATTGGGTAGCCGGCGGGGGTAGAATCAAATGAATGATAAAGCCTTAGCCATTTTGAAGACTATAAAATCCGCCATCATTACGACGAGCAGAATGAAATCTGGTGTTCCTCTGTGGTTAATTTATTACAGTAGATTGGAGACCTAAAGGGTGGATTGAGAAACTAAAACTTGAATTAACCTAAAAACGGCAGTTG
>DIKH01000240.1 GCA_002424495.1 Desulfobacteraceae bacterium UBA5623 | reverse complement strand
GGTCCCCCCGTAGAGCTGTTTTAATATATCGGCAAGCTCAACTGCCGTCCCGTTTTCCACAAAGTATACAAATACATTGGTCCCGGAATTATCCGGATGATCCATGGCCGCTATCCAGTCATCAACCAGCTTGAGTATTGAGGGCCATCTGGTGACTACCAGGAGCGCATTGATGGTCTTTATAGGGGTGACCTCAAAGCCCTCACCGTCCATGCCCGGCCTGCTGTAGAGCCCGCCGGTCTTGAGAATGCCCTTTAAGTCCTTGGCCATCTCGGCGGCATCCGCTTCCTTCACAGGGAATACACGCCAGGAGATATCTGCAAAATACTCCACATCCATCATTGCAAGTATGTTAAATGCCTTGTCCACATTGTCCGCGGTATCAGTGATCACCAATGAGTTGGTGACAGTGTCCCGGACCACTGAGGCATTTTTGGAAAGAAAGGGTTTTATGTTATTAGCGGCTGTTGCTGCCGAAAGATACCTGAGCCTGATCATACTGGTAATATCCCCCGGCTGATCAAGGAACTCTGCTGCAAGGGGTGCACTGACCGCCCCTGCGCTTGCCTCCCGCCGGACCACCTTGAAGATATCCCCGGGTCCTTCCACAATGGACAGATTATTAAGCTGTAAAACATTGTTCAGTACATTGATGAATTTAGTCCTGGTAAAATCGCCGGAAACGCGAAAGGTGACATTTGCCTTGATGCTTGGGTCCACCATGTAGTTGATCTTGAAAAGCTCATAAAGAGTGACGTCTAACACCTCATAGAGATCTGCATTATCAAAGGCAAGCTCCACATGCACCGATGGCTCGGGCATATTGTCCTGTTTCTTTGGTTTGGCCTTTCCGGACATTACGGCCAGAAGTGGTTTTAGCTCAGGAGGGTGCTTTATGGACTGTGTTTTGGCCAGAGGGGATGGATGTAAGTTAGGTGTATGAGGTGCGGTCTGTTTTTTATCCTCACCGGGTGAAATCACATCTCCAATAGCCTTCTTGTCCTCTCCCTCTTTTACTACAGGGGACTCTACAGTCGTCTCATTTTGACTCTTGATCTCACCAATGTCTTTGCCTGTTGCACAACCAGAGAAAGGCAATGAAACAAGAACAATAGCCAACATCAAGGCAGTGCATACCAGTATGTGCGCCATTACCGGGCCACACACAGGCTGCCAACCTATATTTTGACGTTTCATTTTCTTAATCCTTCCACAAAAAGGGCGCCAAGGTGTAACGTGATGCCCAGGTCATATTCCCTGTTGCGGCTGTAACTGATCTCAAGCTTTTCTATCCTTACGGCCTGTTCCATGTTTTCAAGATGTTCGAGGAGATCCGAAAGCCCCTGGGTGGTTGCATTCACCTGAAATCCAACAACGCTGACGGGATAATCCCGCCATTTGGAAGGAGCTAGTCCCTTATAAGATGCAAGGGCCAGGGCATGAGTTTCCATAAATTCCTGGACCCACAACTGGGTGTGTACGGAAACCTCCTCGATGCTCTTGCCATTGAACACCCGGCTGCTTAACTGCTCCACTTTCTCCTTGATCTCTTTCGCGCCTGTTTTGGTATCAGATAGTTTTTTAAGCCTCTGTGTCAGGCGATCCTGCTCTTGTGATTCCTTGTATATCTCCGCCCCCAGCTCATTGCTTCTTTCCTGTAGGGGGCTGTATACATGAACCCACCATACAAGGACTGCGGTCACAATCAGGGCGCAACCCAGGAACCACTCTCGCACCTTCTTAGTTATCGGCTTCATAGTCCTTTAATTTTAATGACAGGCTGAATCTTTCCGTCCCGGCCTTTTCCCTGCTTATGGAACCAGTGAGCGTCACCTGCTCAAAGATCTCTGCTGAACGCAGAGATTCAATAACCTTGAATGCATCAGGACTCTCTCCTTTTACGGTCATTTCTCCCTTTTGGAAATTGAGATTTGAAAACCATGTCTCTTCGGGAAGACAGAGTGCAATTTCATTGATAATAGTAAAGATCCTTGGTCTTGTCTTTATGAATTCACCAGCTTCTTTGAGGAATCTGTCAGCTTCTCTGACGAGTTGCCTATCTTGTTCAATGGGTTTAAGTTCCTCTTCCAACCCATTTAACTCCAACTTTAAGGCGCTGAGCGTTTGTTCCTGATCTCCAATATCCCAGTTTACTTTCCACGTAAGGACAGATGCAATCAATATAAAGGCCAGGATAATAGGGGCAAAAAGCCTTAAGGGCCTTATGGTTGCAAGATGCGGCGGGTTGCCGTCAATGGATATCTCCTGCCTGGCCGACAGGGCCAAGGAGCCTGCTGCAACGCCAAGGTTTTCTGTTATTGACGGCAACTCCTCAAGGGGGTCGGTGGGTGGTAAGGCCAGGGTAGGCTCACCGCTGTTATCAAAATGGAATATACGTTCCCCCGGGACCTGAAATTTTGATTTTGCAGAGGTTATAAGTGGAGCCCCGCCTGCAATCCCCTCCGATACAGGCCATGTCCCTGAAAAAAGACAGCCGTTTTTTTGATAGATCGCCAGTTCATAGGCGCTGTCCTGCCGAAGAATAAGGCCAAGCGGCATGGGATACTGCTGTAGACTTAGCCATGCACCAATGCCATATGATATTGGAAAAAGCCCCCGTAGAGAATCAAGGTGGCCTGTCTCCCTGAATATGTTCAGGTATACATCCATGTCCTTTCTTGATCCATACAGTATCAGGGCATTGATGTTTCCCTTTTCCTGACGGCAGAGGTGGATATCGTAATAGATCTCCTCAAGGGGGAGATGGCAGCAGACAGGCAGGCTGTTTTTGACAGACTCCAGGGCATCTTCCATTGGCATGGGAGGAAGCTCAAGGTCCCTGGCGAAAAAACGGTCTCTGGGAAGGCCCAAATATATCAGCCGTGTTTTAGCCGTTGTGTGGCCTTCCACCAAGGGAAATATGTTCATCCACTCAAGGAACTGCTTAAGCGACCAGGGCGCTGGTTCCTGAACGCTTCCATAGGGCTCAAGGGACGGGCCAGGCCTGGTTGGGCGCAGGCCCTGGCGGGTCCATGTAAGATATATATAATGCAGCTGATCTTTTTCAAGATACAGGCCGATGACATCCTGCTTGGCCAGTGTTAATCCGGGCCTGCCGGAAAGAAAGTCTCTTATGAAAATGGGAAGGTTACTGTAAATCAATGCAGACCCTCACCTTGATCGGAAGCAGTTTCATGGATAGAACTTACGAGCATGGTCTGATAAAGGTCAAGCACATCCCATCTGTCGCCTTTTTTCTCCAAAAGTGCCACTGTATAAGTATAGCCGCTTTGCCGCCCCGGCGCCAGTATGCTTACCCTTTTAACCTCTTTTGTGTAGATCGTGAAATCCTCCAGCAATGAGCGGCTCACAGCTTCTCCTCCGGCAAGAACTCCGATTATGGGGTCCCCCCAGAAAAGATCTGTGGTCACACCCCTTACAAGCAGCATCTCGGTGAGGACCTTAAAAGGCCCGTTCGCAGGCGCATAGTCAAGCCCACTGGTCTGATAAAAACCCACCTCGGCGCCGTGCATTCTTACAAGCTCGTCCTCGTCCCGCCAGTCAAGGATGGCGTCAGCCAGATGATCCGCCTCATTAACAAGTTCCTCTCCCATCAGCCCGAGTATCTTATCCCTTATATGGCCCTCCGGGGCGGAATTGATATTTATCCTGCCTGATTCGTCGTCCACCTTTACCCACAGTTCAATGCCGTCAGGCGAAAACCTGTTCCATTCCCCAATTTTTCCCATCTGGCTGGCAATAGGCCACGAATCGGTCGAGAACAGGTTCAGCACCGATTCCACAGACTCTGTCTGCCTGAGTTTATCCCAGGCATTTACCGCCAGGCTGGCCTTTTGACGATTATGGTCCAGATATTGCCCTGCCAAAAATCCGATCAGGACCAGTGCCCACAAGACTATGATCAAGGCGCTTCCGTCGGATTTTTTCGTCATCTGAATTAGTCGGTCCTCTGTTTTATAGTACGGATGATCGTATATTAAAGAACCAGTCCCTGGACCGCTCCTTTGAATCGGCCCCGATACCCAGCCTGACACCCAGGCCGGTAGGCAGCGTCGGGGGGTCTGGTTTCCATGAGTCTTCCAATACAGAAGGCCCTTTCTGGCCCTGCGTCTTATTGTCGCTGTAAGTCAGGCTAAACTCTGTGATCCCCGGCACAATGCTGATGGGCTCAGACGATTTAGCCCCTCTGTCTGACAACGGGTCCAGCCCCTCTGCCAGGTCTTTTTCAGTGGTAATCACCTGCTCAAACATATAAAGGGTTTTTTCTTCCTCATTGAAGATATATGTCACCCTCATCAGTCCCTGCCCTGGGGAGCCTTGCGGGGCATAAGAGGTGAAAAACGAAAGGCCGCGGCTGTGGCCGTAAAAAGGCAGCAACTTTTTTGAGGGCGATTGATCAAACGGGTCGTTTTTCACCAGCGAGCGCAACTGCTTTTCCATCAGACCGGGAATTGCCACCAACACCTGGATGTCTTCTCCCTCTTTTGCGCCTCGTTCCCAGGACTCGATGGAAAGTCTCAGGGCGGTGGCGACAACAAGCGTCACCATGGACAGGAGAATCATGGCCACCAGGATCTCAATTAATGTGAACCCTGAAAATTTATCTTTCAGCGGCGATACCAACGGCTTAGGTTATATGCCTTTTCCCTTTGTCCCGCGTTATGGATAAGACAAAGGTCTAAGTTAAGCATGGAGGGGACCTTAAAAAACTCATCCCCATGCCCGGTCTCGAGTTCAAGGGGCATTACAGAAATGGCGTATTGCCACCCTTCTTCTCCCTTGACAGCACCTGCCCTTTTTCCCTTACTCAGAGCGGAAGCAATCAACTGGGAATCGGCAAGGATATTGTGGGCTATGCGGCAACATTCCACCTGCTCGTCAGACTTCCATGATATCCTCTTCGATTGGGAAAATGTCTGAAAAACCGCCCCGAGAGAAATTCCAATAATCAGCAGGGAAACCAATACCTCAATAAGCGTAAATCCTGTCCTGCTTTTTAATAACATCGGCCCTGACTCCTATCCTTCTTCCCCTGTCCAGCTCAAAAGGCCCGTCAGCATATCAATCCTGAACGAATAGCCCTTCTGTCCCGGTATGGAAAGGGTCAATTCGCCTCCGCCTGAACTTCCGTCCGGGTAGAAATATATGGCGTAGACATCTTCATCCGATTGGCCGATACCTGTTCCTTCAATGGCCATCTCAGCTGGGATCTCAAGGACCTTCCCGCTGCCGCTGGTAGAGCAGCGTCGTTCATCGGAATAGATATCAACAGAAGTCGGCTCTCCCTTTTCCACAGCCATTCTCCTTGCCTCCTTGCAAAGAGAGACCAGATCCTGGGCGAATACCCTTGTCTGTCTGCCGGTCATGGATTTCCCCACCCGGACAAATACGAGGGTTCCGGCCATTGCCACGAGGACCAAAACCACAAGCATTTCAATCAGGGTAAATCCCTTTTTATTCCATTTTGCATTCAAGATGATACCAAGGCGACAAGGAGGAGGCGACACAGGCGTACTCCGTCCGTACGTCGAGGAGCCGACGACGCAGTCAACGCCGATAGCGCTTGAATGCGAAATGGAATTAGAATTGAATCTCATTTAACCCGAATATTGCCGACAGCATTGAGACGACAATCCCTCCGATGACAAGTCCCATAAAGAGAATGGTAGCAGGTTCAAAGAGCGCAAGGGAGGACTTTATCTTGGTCTGTATCTTGTTATCCAGTCTTTCAGCCACAAGGACCAGCATCTCACCAAGGCTTCCTGTCTCTTCTCCCAGAGATACCATCTGTACTGCTATGGCGGGAAATATCTTCTGATCCTTCATTAAAGCGCTGATCCTTTTACCCTCCTTTACCTGACGATGTATATGATCAACAGCCTCCTTTACCTCATTGTTCTCCACTACATCCTGAACAATAGTCAATGCCTTTAGCAGGGGCACGCCACTCAACACCAGTGTCCCGAAGGTCCTTGCAAAACGGCTGACCTGAATGTCCGCAATCAGTGTACCAAAAAACGGGGACCGGATGAGTATTCTATCCAGGAATTCTTTGCCCCTGGCAGTATGAATGACATGCCACAGTATCATGATGCAACCGGCAACAGATAATAAGACCGCCCAGCCCCATGCCCTGAGAAAATGGCTGATCTCGATCAATACCTGTGTTGAAAACGGCAGATCTTGCCCCAGCTCACTGAATATGGATGCAAAACGCGGCACAACAAAACCCATTATCACCAGCACCGAAACAATGCCCACAAAAAACAGTATGGCGGGATAAATGGAGGCTGAGACGATAACCCCTCTTATCTCCTGAGAACGTTCCATGAACAGGGCCAGTTTTTCCATCACCTGGGGGAGAATCCCCCCCACCTCGCCCACCCTGACCATGTTGACGTAAAGGTTGTTAAAATCATCAGGCCTAGCGGCCATGGCCTCTGAAAGGGTGCTGCCACCCTGGATTGATTCCCTGAGAAACCTGGCGGTATTTTGAAGGGATGACTGCTTTGAGGCCTCTTCCATAATTGTCAGGGTCCGTTCCATGGTCACTCCGGATTTTAAGAGATGGGCCATGTCCTTTGTCACCTGGAGGAGTTCCGCGGAGTTCAGTATCCGGCCGGACCGTTTAAAAAACCTTATGCCGGGACGTCTGTTATCCAGCCACCTTACCAGGACCATGCCCCTGGTTTGCAGACTGAGCAGCAGAGCCTCCCTGTCCGCCGCCTCAGATGATGCGACAACCCTTCGGCCTTGCGGATCAACCGCTTCATAGGAAAAAAGCTGCATCAGCGTGTCACCCTCAAAACCTCTTCGCAGGTGGTAATCCCTTGCCGGACCTTACCAAGTCCGTCCATTCTAAGGGATATCATCCCCTCCGCCATCGCCCTGTTTACGATCTCAGGCCTGCCCGCGCCCTCGACGATTGCCTGCTGGATGCCTTCATTGATCGGGAGAAATTCAAATATGCCGCATCTTCCCCTGTATCCGGTCCCGCCGCAATCCGTGCAGCCCATGCCTTTAAAGACATTTAAGGGCAGCTGGTCCTGGGATATATTCATCTCACGGGCCACAAGAGCCCTTTCCTCCTCAGAAATTGCAACCTCCTGCCGGCAACTGGGACACACCCTCCTTACAAGCCTCTGGGCCAGAACCCCAACCAGGGATGAGACCACCATAAATCGTTCCACACCCATCTCTTCAAGCCGGACTATGGCCCCTGAGGCGTCATTTGTGTGTAAGGTGGAAAAGACCATATGGCCGGTAAGCGCCGCCTGCACGGCGATATCCGCTGTTTCCATATCCCTTATTTCACCCACCAGCATTACGTCCGGGTCATGACGGAGAAACGATCTCAGGCACTTGGCAAAGGTTAGCCCAATGTTAGGCTGGACCTGAATCTGATTGATCCCTTCGATCTGATATTCGACCGGGTCTTCCACGGTGACGATCTTTTTTTCCGACGTATTTATGGTGTTAAGCGCTGCATAGAGTGTGGTGGTCTTACCAGAGCCTGTGGGACCTGTCACAAGGAGCATACCGTAGGGCAGGGAGATGGCATCCCTGAACCGGTCGAGTACGGAAGGAGGAAACCCAAGGGACTCGAGATCCAGCTGAACATCCTCCTTGTGTAAGAGCCTCATCACCAGGCCCTCACCTAAATGGGTTGGCAGACACGATACACGGATGTCCACCTCTTGCCTGCCTGTCTTAAACCTGATCTTGCCATCCTGTGGAAGCCGCATTTCTGCAATATCCATCTTTGCCATAAGCTTTATTCTGGATGTAATGGCGGCCTTGAGATTCCTTGCCAGGTTTTCGCGGTCATGGAGTATTCCGTCTATCCTGTAACGGACCTGGACATGCTGCCTGCGAGGTTCAATGTGGATGTCGGATGCGCCCACCTCCAGGGCGTTACTTATCAGATGGTTGACAAGCCGGATTACAGGCGCCTCTGATGCCATATCCTTTAAGTGTTCCGGGTCATCCCAGAGCTGATCTTCAGCGCTTGCCGCTCCTTGTTCAATGCCCTCCGCCCTTTCATGGGTCATATCCGCTTCGGCCTCGTACCAGCGATAAATAAACTGGGATATGGTCTCTTCCTGAGCCTTAAACACCTTAAGGGGTCGGCCATAGGCGTTTATTATCGCTTCGCGTGTATTAAAATCCATGGGGTCGGCCATTGCAATCAGCACAGAGGCCCCCGAGTCGTTTAAGGGCACAAAGCGGAACCTCTTCATAAAAGGCAGGGGAAGGACCTTGAGGGCAGGGGGAGTTTGGGGGAAATCTTCCATGACAATCTCAGGGACACCAGATGCAGGGACAGGCGGCTGGGCCGTGGAGGGCTCGCTTACGACATCATCTTTGGTCCTGCGCAAAAAAAGATTTTTCAGGCTTTCCATGACATTTACAATCAGATTGTCCCATTACCTAATTCAAAATTGTGAAGTCATGCCTATTCCCAACTGACTATGTCCTGGTCGCTCTTTTCTCCGCCTGCAACACCGTCTCTTCCATAAGAATAGAGATCATAATCTCCATGTTCTCCAGGGCACTTATAAATGTATTGTTTGTTCCAGGGATCCAGTGGGATGGCTTTTGGCAGATATGGTCCGTCCCAGTTTTCCAACTCTCCGGGTTTTTCCCGCAAGGCATTGAGGCCCTCCTCGGATGTGGGATACCTGCCGTTATCCAGCCTAAAATCATCCAGTGCAGAGCCCAGCAGCTCAATCTGGGCCTTGGTGGTCTTTGTCTGCGCCTTGTCCACCTTTCCGAAAAACTTTGGTGCGACCAGGGCCGAGATCAGCCCCAGTATGATAATCACCACCAGTAATTCGATCAGTGAAAATCCTTTTTCATTAATTGACTTTCTTGCCTGGCCCTTCATGGGATACTCCAAAAACAGTGTGTATTCTTGGGCAGTGCTCCACCCATTCGTTTTTACGACAGGCATAGCCTTGCAACCGTTGAATCTGACTGTGTCCATTTTCACGCAACCTTTTCCAGCGCCCATCCCTCAATCTCGACCTCAAGGGACCGCATTAGGAGTTCGACAGAGACAACCACCTTGTCTTTTTTCCCGGCATGGCGGAGATAAAACCCAACGAGCCCTTTGAGCGGGCCTTCCATGATCATCACCCTGTCGCCCTTTTTCATATAATCACGATTCAGCACAGTGCGATCCGTTCCGTTTAAGATCATCAAAGAGGCGATCTCGTCATCGTTTGCCGGGACTGGCTGACCCTTGAAGCTGATAATACGGACAATACCGACGGTCTTAATGATCTGTATGTGCTGTTCATGCGTAAGGTCAGTATGAACAAAGACATAACCGGGCAGCAAAGGGGTGAGGATCTTTTTCCGGCGGTCTTTTCGCTTGCTCATGACCTGGATACGGGGAAAAAACGCCTCTATTGACTTGCCGCACAGTCCGTCATATACCTTGTTCTCAAAATGACTCCGTGTGTGAAGTGCATACCATTTTAAAAAATTCTCGTTCATAAATAAAGCCGCACCATGAGCTAATGGGTAATGTTAAATAAAAGCAATTCCTATGCCATCCGCCAAAGACAATAAAACATATTTGAAAATAAATGTAACGAAAAATCAAGAATTTGTCACTAAGCATCCTGGTCTTGCCTTTCTGATTCCAAAAATGCCCGGGGGCCTGTCATTAACTTGGCATTTCTGTATGGACATAATGCAGAAAATGAAGGAATATTTATCTGGCGTGGAGATGATTTTTAGGCTTTTTAGGAAAGGAAGCTTGCATGGATTGTAATCAGGAAAAAAACCTTGAACGGTGCAACTGCTCTTATGAACCCTGCCCAAGAAAAGGAATATGCTGTAAATGCCTCAGTTATCACTTGGACATGAGACAGCTTCCTGGCTGCTGTTTTCCTAAGGATGCAGAGGCTACATACGACAGGTCCTTTGAACATTTTGCCAGACTGGTAAAGGCTGGAAGGGTTTAGGTCCCCGGGAGGCTTTATATTTAAGAAGGTCAGGCATGGGAACCATATTCGACAAAAATACAGCGAACATTTATCAGGACTGGTGCCGTTCATCGCAGGGCCGGGCAATTGACAGGTCTATTGAGCGGCTCATCGTGTCGCTGCTTGACCCAAAACCTGGGGAAAGGGTGCTCGATATCGGATGCGGGCCAGGCAACCACCTGCTGATCTTCAGTAAATTGGGGCTGAATATCAGCGGAATTGATGCATCAGCCCATATGATAAGCAAGGCCGAAGAACGGTTCGGGCACTGCTGCACACTTAAAACTGGCGCGGCTGAATCACTCCCCTTCGAGGATAATGAATTTGATCTGGCCGTGTTGATCAACTCACTTGAATTCATTGATGATCCGCTTCAGGCACTGAAAGAAGCCGGCAGAGTGGCCAATCAAAAGGTATTTATTGGTGTTTTAAACAGCCTTTCATGGAATGGACTTTTAAGAAAAACCGGGGGGCTTTTTGGCGACCCACTCTTTGGCCGCGCCAGATTCTATAACTTCTGGCAGATGAAGACCCTTATCAGACAGGCCTATGGCCCTGTCCCTGTCTCATGGGGTTGCATTAAGGTAATCCCGTCATGTGCCGAACGCTTGCTGCCGGAAGAAAAGGACTTAACGGATGAGAGGCATTCCCCCTTCGGCTTTTTTCTGGGGTTCGCTGTCACAATGGTCTACAGGCTCAGGACCGACAACCTTCCCATAAAGGTAAAGTCTAAAAAGTCCAGCCTTTCCCTGATAGGGGCCAGGACAATGGAAACTCTCAAAGCCGGGAAAAGGAGTGAAAGGAGATGAAAGAGGCCTATTTGTATGAAAAACTGGAGGATCAGAAGGTTCGCTGCCATTTATGCAATCACCAGTGTGTCATATCTGACGGGAAAAGAGGCCTGTGCGGGGTCAGGGAAAATAACTCCGGGATACTTGTAAGCCTGGTCTACGAAAAGGTGATCGCCGCCCACAGCGACCCAATCGAAAAAAAGCCCCTGTTCCATTTTCTTCCCGGAACCCGTTCTCATTCAATTGCCACAGTGGGCTGCAATTTCAGATGCCTGTTCTGCCAAAACGCCGATATCTCCCAGATGCCGACCGATCACCATCGGATTATGGGCAGTGATATGACCCCTGATGAGATTGTAAGAGATGCCCTGAATACACATTCAAGCAGCATCTCTTACACCTATACCGAGCCAACTGTCTATTTCGAGCTCGCCCTGGACACTGCCAGACTTGCAGTAAAAAAAGGGCTAAAGAATGTTTTTGTATCCAATGGATACATGACAAGACAGTGCATTCAGGAAATATTTCCGGATCTCCATGCAGCCAATGTGGATCTTAAGGCATTCAGCAAAAAATTTTATAAAGAGCAGTGCGGGGCAAGACTTGAACCGGTCCTGGGCACACTGGAGGAGATGAAAAAGACTGGTGTGTGGCTTGAGATAACCACTCTGCTGATTCCAGGCCTGAATGATTCCACTGAAGAGTTAAAGGAGTTGTCAAAGTTTATTGTGGGTCTGGACCCTGACATACCCTGGCATATCAGCAGGTTTCATCCAACATACCTCCTGACCGGCATCCATTCCACCCCAGCCCAAAACATCCGCATGGCAAGGGATATCGGGTATGAGGCAGGGCTAAAATATGTCTACACGGGCAATCTGCCGGGAGATGAAGGAGAGAAGACCTTCTGCCATAGTTGCAAGGAACTCCTGATTGACCGCCTTGGTTTTCATGTCGCACAAAACAGGATAAAAGATGGCCATTGCCCGGGGTGCGGTTCAGAGATACCAGGCGTATGGAGTTGATTCTTGAACCCTTCTCTGATAACTTAACTGCGCTGGGGAGGGCTTTTCGAGTTTTTCTTAGCAAAGACTCCCGCTGAATAAGAAACGCCTTCTTCCGTTCGGCGGGAGTTGAAAAAACTACATAACACAGTCCGGAGGCCTTTCATGAAAGATGAAGAGGAAGTGGTTGTCAAAGTCACCAAAGAAATTGTCGTCAAGTTTATTGAAGTAGGAAGGCTATCGGTAAATTCATTTGAAGAGGTGTGGAATCAGATCTACAAGACCGTAAGCGAATCCATTACAAAAAAACAAGGCTGATCGCCAAGTAATATTGCACTTCGGACGAAGAAAAAGCATACCTCACGCTTGAATTCACCGTCTATAGAAAAACAGGAGACTCACTGTATTATCTGAAGCTAAAAACCTTGAAGGGCCAAGAATATATGTCTGAAAGAGAGTCGGCCAACCAGCTAATCGGAGAAATCATTAAGCTAACGGCTAATCGCTCAACTTAGGGGTTCCATTTTTCCTGGACTTTACTACAACAAGGATGCCAACGGCGGTTATAAGGATAAGGATTGCCACGAATTGGGTCATGCTCATACCGCTGTTAAGAAGAATGCCCCTGTCGTCGCCGCGGAAACGTTCGATGGCAAGACGCGCGGTGCTGTGGAGGATCAAGAACCACAAAAAGACCTGCCCCTCAAATTTCTTTTTTGAATAGATAGTCATGACGACCAGAAAGATAATAAACCCGCTCAAGGAGGAATAGATCTGGGTCGGATGCAACGGGACATTGAGGGGACAGGCCAGTGAATGGGGATCGGTAAAAATTATCCCCCACTTTGCCCCTGTTGATCTGCCATAGCAGCAGCCAGCCATCAGGCAGCCTATCCTGCCAATGGCCTCACCAATTGCAATGGCCGGCGCCCATAAATCGGCTATCTTTCCAATGGATAGGCCATGGCGTTTTATATACCATACCATGGTAAGGACAACACCCAGCACACCCCCGGAAAAGACCAGCCCTCCCTGCCATATCTTGAACATGTCGAGAGGATTGCGTGTATAATAGGATGTATTCATCAGGACATACATCACCCTCGATCCGATTATGGCCGAGAGTATAATTATAAAACCCATGTCCATCACCTGCTCACGGCTTATCCCGGCCGCATCCCCGAGTCTCTTGGTTACCAGGAGACCCACAAAAAAGCCCAGTGCCACAAACAGACCATATGAGTGGAGGGTGACAGGACCTATGGAGAACAGATCTGGATACATTTTTAACCCAAACTTTTCTGCCGGAAAAACATGGTGAATGCCAACAGCAATGCCCCTACTGTTATTGCCGAGTCAGCCACATTAAAGGCAGGCCAATGGTATTGGCCAACATAAATATCTATAAAATCAACAACCTCTCTGAATCTAAGCCTGTCAATAAGGTTTCCCGCTGCTCCCCCAAGAATCAATGACAGGGTCAGGACCGTGAAGTTGTCACTCTTTTTCAGGTTGATGAACCAGACGGTTAACAGCACAATGGCGCCTATGCTTGCGGCTACAAGCATATAAAAACCAAAATTGATATCGGGCCGGTTAAGAAACCCAAAGGCCATCCCCTTGTTTCGCACATGGACCAGGTCAAAAAACCCCGAAATTACCGGCACTGATTCATGCAGCTTTAAACAGCGCATGACAGCAAATTTGGAGATCTGATCCGCGATGATGATCAAAAGCGCGGGACAGATCATCAGGGGATAATTTCTTCTGAACTGTGAAGCCATATCAACACCAGTTAACAAAGACTAATGTAGCGATTACCATCGGGCTGATTGCTGAAAGCCAACAGCTAAAAGCCCTTTTTACATTTCATTTAAGGCGTTCAGGCATCTTTTACAAATCGTAGGGTGGCTGTTGTCTGCCCCCACAGTCGGGTCATGGATCCAGCATCTTTCACACTTCTGATCGGTTGACGGCGACACCTTGACCCTGAGACCCGGGATGGTTTCACTTTCAATCCCTCCCTCGAGCTGATCAGCAGGGACAATATCGGCGGATGACACAATCAATATCGTACGGAATTGGTCCCTGTAAGGAGAAATGGCCTCCAGCAGTTCGGCCGGCAGCCCTATGATGACAGACGCATCCAGTGGATGACCGATTGTCTTTTCCTTCCTGGCAAGTTCAAGTACCTTTGTGGCCTCCTTTCTTACGGAAAGGATTGTTTCCCAGCGCTCAGCAAGATCACTGTCTTTATATCCTTCTTTAAGAGGTACAAACAGATCTGCATGCACGCTTGACGAACGGTTATTGCCGCCCATGTGCAGCCAGATCTCATCTGCCGTAAATGATAAGATCGGGGCCATAAGCCTGACCAGGACCTCCAGGATCTCGTTCATGGCGGTCTGAGCGGAACGCCTTGCCTTTGATTTTTTTGGCGATGTATAGAGCCTGTCCTTTATGATATCAAGATAAAATGACGAGAGATCGAGCACGCAGAAATTGTGCAGGCTGTGATATACAATATGAAAATTGAAGTCTTCACATGCCTTGAAAATTCTTTCGCTCAATTCCTGGAGTTTATGGAGTGCCCAGCGGTCCAGTTCCTCCATCTCTTCATAGGGGACACTGTCGGAAACAGGATCAAACCCGACCAGATTGCCCAGGAGATACCGGCAGGTATTTCTGATACGGCGGTAGGCCTCTGTCAGCCGCTGCAATATCTCCTTTGACAGACGGATATTGTCCCTGTAGTCTTCGCCTGCAACCCACATCCTGATGATTTCAGCGCCATAATTCTTTATCAGTTCCTCAGGCGCAATGACATTGCCGGATGATTTGTGCATGGCCTTGCCACTGCCGTCCACAACAAATCCATGGGTCAGGACATTTCTGTATGGGGCCTTTGCCCGTGTGCCCACAGAACACAGAAGCGAGCTGTGAAACCAGCCCCTGTGCTGGTCGCTTCCCTCAAGATAAAGGTCGGCAGGGCTGTCAAGATAGGGCCTTTCCTCCATTACGGCAGCGTAGCTGACACCTGAATCAAACCAGACATCGAGGATATCGGTTTCTTTTTCAAAATTGGCGCCGCCGCATCCAGGGCATTTTGTCCCTTTAGGCACCAGATTTTCCTCCGGCTCGTTAAACCAGACATCAGTGCCTTTTTCCTCAACCAGGCTGCATACATGAGCGATAATCTCCTCTGATACCACCAGTGACCCGCAATCCTTGCAAAAAAAGACCGTAATGGGAACCCCCCAGGCCCTCTGCCTGGATATGCACCAGTCAGGGCGATTGGCGATCATGTTATAGATGCGCTCCTGGCCCCAGGAAGGAATCCAGGAGACATTGGCGATGGAATCCAGTGCGCGTTGTCTGAGGTCGTTTTTGTCCATGGAGATAAACCACTGCTCTGTTGACCTGAAGATCACTGGTTTTTTGCAGCGCCAGCAGTGGGGGTATTCGTGGGTTATGTCTTCCTTTTTCAAAAGCGCCCCCACCTGGGCCAGCTTGTCATTTATGACCTTATTGGCCTCAAACACCTGTAGCCCTGCAAAAAAACCTACATCAGGGGTAAAACGCCCTGAATCATCAACCGGTGAATAGACATCCAGGCCATGTTCAAGGCCTGTTTCATAGTCCTCCCTGCCATGACCAGGCGCAGTATGAACACAGCCGCTGCCTGCCTCCAGGGTGACATAGGGCGCAAGGACAATCACCGAATCTCTGTCATACAGAGGGTGTTTTGCCTTTAAGTTGACTAGCTCCGTCGCCTTGAACTCGGTGAGGACCTGATAGGACTTTATGCCGAAGGTATCCATGCACACATGCAAAAGCCCCTTTGCAAGGATCAGGACCTCATTGTCCCGGGTTTCAACAGCCACATACTCAAAGTCAGGATGAAGCGCTATGGCCAGATTGGCCGGGATGGTCCACGGTGTTGTGGTCCATATCAACACAAAGACCGATTTCCCTTTCAAGGCAGGCCAGGAACCGGCCATGTCGGAGATCATCGGGAATTTGACAAATATGGAAGGAGAGGTATGGTTGCCGTATTCCACCTCTGCCTCAGCAAGGGCTGTCCGGCATGAAATGCACCAGTAATTGGGCTTCTTGCTCTTTACCAGGCTTCCGTTATTGGCGAATTTTCCAAACTCCCTGACTATTGCCGCCTCATAGGAGTAATCCATTGTAAGGTACGGCCTCATCCATTCACCAAGCACACCCAGGCGTTTAAATTCGTTTCGCTGTATATTTATGTAGTTCTCCGCGTACTTGCGGCAGTGTTGTCTTATCTCAATCTGGGACATGCCGCTCTTCCGTGAGCCAAGCTCCATGTCCACCTTGTGCTCAATCGGGAGCCCGTGACAGTCCCAGCCCGGCACATACGGGGCGTCAAAACCCGCCATCTGCTTTGACTTGATGATGATGTCCTTGAGAATCTTGTTGAAGGCGGTCCCCATATGGATGTTGCCGTTGGCATATGGCGGCCCGTCATGAAGCATATACTGTTTGCGGCCCCTGGATGATTCACGGATCAGACGATACAGATCCATTTTTTCCCATTTTTCAAGCATCTCCGGTTCTTTTTTGACCAGATTGGCCTTCATGGGAAAGGCGGTGTCGGGGAGATTGAGGGTTTGCTTATAGTCCATCAGATGCGCCTCCAAAGCGAAAAAATAGGGTAGTAAGGTATCAGAAGCCCTGGTCTAAGTCAAACCAATAGAGCCTGTTTAGAAATGTTGTAATTTTTTTATATTTGGCGGAAAGATAGAAGCTGCTTCAAAAGATAATTTCAACAGGTTCTACTAATTCAGCCTATTGAGGAAAAAACAACCAGGAGGAGATCATGGACTACAGCAGATTTTTGAGCACAGAAGAAATGGAAACCTTGGCC
>DIKH01000217.1:1011-2593 GCA_002424495.1 Desulfobacteraceae bacterium UBA5623 | reverse complement strand
CCGGAATCTACATAGGATAATTGGTTGTTTTTCTTCTCTATGATGCCATACCCAGTCACCCTTGATCCGGGATCAACCCCGAGCACCAGCATCAGCCAAGGGCCTCCATGACCTCGTCAGAGATGTCAAAGTTGGCATAGACATTGCTGACATCATCAAGATCCTCAAGGGACTGCATCAGATTCACTACCTGCTGGGCCTTCTTGCCCTCCACTTCCACCGTGTTGTTGGGGATCATTGTGATTTGGGCCATGGTATAAGGAAGTCCTGCATTATCAATAGCCTTTTTTACTGTCTCAAAGTCGGAAATACCGGTGAACACATTGAATTCATCTCCGTCTTCCTTTACATCCTCTGCGCCTGACTCAAGCGCCAGGTCCAGGAGCTTTTCTTCGTCTACCTTGTCTTTGTCTATGATAATAAGACCCTTTTTAGCGAACAGATAGGACACACAACCCGGCGCGCCAAGGCTTCCGCCATGCCGCTCGAATAGGTGCTTTACCTCAGACACTGTCCTGTTCTTGTTGTCAGTCAGGCAGTCAACAAGGACGGCTACGCCGCCAGGTCCGTATCCCTCATAAGTGATTTCCTCGTATGATACGCCTTCTAACTCACCGGTCCCCTTTTTTATGGCCCTTTCGATGTTCTCCTTGGGCATGTTTTCCGATTTGGCAAGCAA
Organism: Desulfobacteraceae bacterium UBA5623; assembly: GCA_002424495.1. GTDB lineage: Bacteria > Desulfobacterota > DSM-4660 > Desulfatiglandales > Desulfatiglandaceae > UBA5623. The sequence goes on along the minus strand of DIKH01000217.1, from coordinate 1,914 downwards.
GATGGCAGCCCTCAGGCGCGGATTGCCGGTGGGATCCCCTCCTCCTCCGGTACGGGCAGCTACGGTTATTTCCCTGATCAGCTTTGTAAAGACCTTGCCGCGCTTGGCATCTGCCGCACCCTTTTTGTGTTTAATAGAACTCCATTTGTTATGACCTGACATTTTTCCCTCCTGACAGCAGATGTTTTTTGATATCTAAACCTTGGACGGGGGGTTAACAAACCTCAACCCAATTAGGTAGACCTCCCTGCTATGTTTGCGTGTTACCTGGGATCTAAACAGTCGTACCTGCTCGAAATTGACTGCCGCCTCAGCCTTAAATGATCTGAGGTCCTCTCCCTCAAAGACCTTACACAAAAAATGACCCTTCAGTCTTAGCATGGCAAGTGCAATCTGTTCAGCTTGTCTTGCCAGATCCATTGAGCGGCTGACATCGCTCAACTTCACACCGGTTGTCTGCGGGGCCAGGTCACTGATTACCACGTCCATCGGTCCAATTTCCCTGGCCAGGGCTTCCAAGTCCAGGGAGAAGACATCAGCCTGTATGAACCTGAAATTGGGGGAAGAAAGCCTATCCGGCCTGGTCAGGTCAACCCCGACTACTTTCCCGGGAGGGCCGACCTTTTTTATTCCATATTGTGACCAGGAACCAGGAAAGCAACCGAGGTCGAGCAGTCTGTCACCCTTGCGGATCAAATTGAATTTTTCATCTATCTCCTGAAGCTTATAAACAGACCTGGCGAGCCATTTTTCATCCCTGGCCCGGCGGGAGTAATGATCGTCCCACCTGTTTGTTTTCATCTTTGAACTTTTATCATACATTATATCCCCTTTGCAAAAAAAATGTAATAATATATAACGATCATGCAGTAACAAGGACAAAGAGATAGGCCTGTGCATTTT
>DIKH01000217.1:0-915 GCA_002424495.1 Desulfobacteraceae bacterium UBA5623 | reverse complement strand
GATGTCCCATTATCATGGGTAGGCCAGGAAGAACTGGTTACACAGGTCCTGGCGGCATGGATCGTATTAGGCGATGAGGACATCCCCTTAAGCCCGAGGCTGGTGGGAAAGCCAGGCGTTGGTAAGACCACCCTGGCCTATCATGCAGGCAGACGCATTAACAGGCCTGTTTATCTTTTTCAGGCCACAATGGACACAAGGGCCGAGGACCTGATTGTCACACCTGTGATTTCAGAGGCGGGAAAGATCAGGTACATGGCAAGCTCTGTCGTATCCGCCATGGTAAAGGGAGGGGTCGCGGTTATTGATGAAGGCAATCGAATGAGTGAAAAGAGCTGGGCATCTCTTGCCCCGCTTCTGGACAGCAGACGATACGTTGAATCCATTGTCGCAGGCATTAAGATCAAGGCCCATCCCGATTTCAGGTTCTGTACAACCATGAATGACGATGCCAGTACCTTTGAGCTTCCGGAATATATCCACTCAAGGCTTCAACCCCAGATCCATATTGACTTTCCTGAAAGAGACGAAGAGCTTCTGATCCTGAGGAACAATCTGCCATTCGCCGACAATGAGGTGCTGGAATATGTCGTTGAGTTCCTTCAGACCGCCCACAGTGCCGACGAACGCTATTCCGTAAGAGATGGGATCAACATCGCTCGCTATGCCCTTAAGAGGCTCAAGGGGTCAAATCCCCAATCAACCGACAAGACCGGAACAGGACAAATCAAGGGGCATCTGAAAGAATCGGCTGCAATGATCCTGGATGTCACAGCGTCAAAGTATTTTGGCAATATTGTTGATGATGAAGGGCACAAGAAATAGTTTTGATTGGCGCAATTTAAGGATCATCCCCATCCTGCACAACAGGATGGAATTTGCCCTTGAGGTCAGAAGACAGTTTTATGAATTCAG
>DIKH01000065.1 GCA_002424495.1 Desulfobacteraceae bacterium UBA5623 | reverse complement strand
CCGCGTTCTCCATGATCCAGGACCTTTTCGCCGAAGATGGTGATCCCGATCGCCCCAAGAGGCGCTGTCAAGAGGATGGATAAGACGGCGACTGCCAGGATGACTTCTCCGCCGGGCACGCCGGCTGTCATCGGCAGAGCCCCAATGGCGGCCTGAACCGTTGCCTTCGGGATATAGGCGACAACGCAGAAAAGTTTTTCCTTGACCGTAAATGGCGTTTTTATCAGTGAGATATATGTCCCGATGCTGCGAAAGACCAAACCGGTCACAATGACGAGCATTCCGGCAAGTCCTGCGTTCCAGGCGACTCGGATATTTACCTGCGCCCCCACCAGCACAAAGAGCAGTAGTTCGGCGAATATCCATAATTTTTTGAGCTTTTGGGAAATGATGTGGGCGATGGCCTCTGACTTGTCGAGGATAATAAATCCTATGGTCATCACGCCCAGGAGGCTTGCGACCGGCACCCATTTTTCCGTTTCTTTTTCAATCCAGCTCAGTAATATCGCAACTCCCATTACCAGGATGGTGCGTTTGGGCGAACGCCAGTCATAGCGTTTAAAGAGCCGGTACAGCAGATAACCTGGAATCAAACCGACAATGATGCCCAGAGAAATCGAGACCGGGATTTCACCCAGCTTGGCCCATAAGTTCACCTGCTCCTGTCCGGTCATGCCAAGAAAAATTGAAAACAGCACGATGACGAACACATCATCTATGGACGAAGAGGCCAGCACCAGCGTGGGTATCCCTTTTTTCGCTCCGCGGCCCCTGTCCATAAAGTCTATCATCAGAGGCACCACCACTGCCGGGGAAACCGCCCCCAATATTGCGCCGAGAAGAGCTGCCTCCAGAGTGCTGATGCCCAGAAGACGGGGGGCCACCAGCATCACGCCTGCAATTTCAAACAGGGCCGGCACGCAACTCATCAGGATGGCGGCCCGGCCCACCTGTCTTAGAGTGTCACGGTGCAGTTCGAACCCGGCCCTAAGCAAAATGACAATCAGTGCTATGCGCCGGAAATCAGCAGAAACCGCCATCATCTCCGGCGCCATCAGGTCTAAGACACAAGGTCCGCAGACAATGCCTGCAATCAGCATCCCCACCAATCCCGGCAGACGGAATCTGCGGAAAATATAGTCCGCCAGTAAACCCAAAACTATGATGATCGCAATACTTGTCGCCAATTTGTTTCCTTTCCGGGAAATTGCTTTCAGCCGGTTTAGCGGGCAAAAAAAAACCCGCTGGAAAGCAGGTTCTTGGTCACTCGTCAAAGACTCCACCGCAAAAGAAGCCTGCGCGGTAGGAGTCATCAGCCCGGCTAAGGCGGTTATCAGGGGGACTCCATCCCCAAGACCGCCAATAGCTACCAAAGCGATTTTGAAAAGTCAAGACGCATGATAAACAGGGGCCTGATCAAAAATCAAAGAGTTCCGATAAGAGTGATTTGTGTTTCTTCTTCTTGTATTCATAATGATGCCTGTCGTCATGATGGCCGTGTCTTTTACGGTCCGGATAATACGGAGCGGCTTGTTTAGGCAGCCCATGACCGTAGCCTTCAACTTCCCTTGGAGATATTGCCTGGGACGACCTTTCGATAATTTTATCCAACTCACCCCTGTCCAGCCAGACTCCCCTGCATTGGGGGCAATAGTCTATTTCAATATTCTGTCTTTCCGCAATTGTTAATGGGATTCCACATACAGGACAATTCATGATTTTTCTCCTTCAATAGTTACACCCAAAAGGTAAAGACGCAAATTGGTATAATATTTTGAAATCCTTAAGCTAAATGCTAAATGCTAACAGCTAATCGCCTTTTTTAGTATTATACCAGATTTCAGGAGATATCAGGAACAAATCTTTACTAATGGTCCACAAGCTGATACGGAAATTGAAATCTTCAAAACTTTGAGGTATAAGGCATTCTTAGAGATCTGCGGCGCTGTGAAGAACAAGGGCGAGCAATATTATAAGGTATTCCTGAGGTTAATTCCGCTAACAGCGGGATCGTCTGACACATAAATTGGAGAAAATAGCAATTCTCGGAAAGCATCCTGGTCACATCAATCGGGGTTTATTCCAATGAGGACAAAGTTACAGTTTAAGAGCATAAAAAACCGTCTTACGTTCTGGTTTCTTATTGTTGCATTACTTCCCTTTATCACTGTCAGCATTGTCAGTTATCAACACAGGCTGGAGGAGGTCCAGAAAAGGGAGTTTGATAAGATTGCAACGATCAGGGACCTGAAGATAAAACAGATAACTACCTGGCTGTATGAAAGATTTAACGATGTAAAGGCATTGGCTGATGATCCGGAGATCAGGTCCCTGGAAGGCTCCCTTGAGGGGCAGCCGGTTTCACAGGTGCATGCCGGCGGCTTTGCAAGGGTAAGGGAATACCTGAAGGACTATGTATCTCTCCATAAGGATTATACGGAGGCGTTTTATATCGGCGCTTCAGGACAGATTGAAATCGCGACCAATGAACGCCTTGAAGGAGAAAGCAGGGCAGGCAATCTCTACTTCACCGAGCCTATGAAGACCGGTGAAATCTATATCAAAGATATCTTCTATTCATTAAACCTCAACATGATATCCATGACCATATCCATGC
>DIKH01000142.1 GCA_002424495.1 Desulfobacteraceae bacterium UBA5623 | reverse complement strand
TGTTGAATTAAAGGAGGAACTGGAAGTTGAGGTCATACGCCTTTCAGAGGAGTTGGAAAGGATTGAGGCGCAACAGAGGACCACACCCAAAAAACAACGTAAGCAGATTGACAGCACGATGAAGAGGTTTAAGACCCTCTACAAGAATCTTGAAATCCAAGAGAGGGCCGTTGAGGGCTTTCTTGATTTAGAAAGCGAGTTACAGCTCCGGGCAGAGGAACTTATACACAATATGAATGAAGACAACACCAGGCTGACTGTAAAAAGAAAGGTCTTTTCCAAGAAAGGTTCAATGCCGACATTTGAATGCGAATTCGGCTACAGGGGACGGATCTACTTCAGGCCAGGCCCAGGGGCAAAGACACATGTCCTCGTCGTTGGCACAAAGAACACTCAGACAAGGGATCTGGCCTATCTGGAAGGCACCTGATGTGGTTTTTTGATCTAAAAGAGGTTACACATGGATTACAGTGAAGAATACAAAAGAAAAATTATCACCGCCGAAGAGGCGGCGGGACTTGTAAGATCCGGCATGTGGTTGGATTACGGCTCCATTTTGAGTTTTCCATCCCTGATTGATGAAGAACTTTCAAAGCTGGCCTCTTTGCTCGAAGGGGCAAGATCAGGAGTTGCTTGTCGCTGAAAGACCCGGAGGTCCTGAAGGCGGATTCTGAAGGAAATCATTTCATATATAATGAGTGGCACTTGTCTGAGTTCACCAGAAGGCATCATGACAACGGGCGCTGTTCATATATCCCTTACAACTTGAATGAAGGCCCATGGCTCTATCGAGAAAATTATGCTCATAAACCTGATATCGCCTTTGTGGGGGTTACAGCCATGAGCAGACATGGTTTTTTCAATTTTGGCTCAATCGAAAAAAACAAGGCAATATGTGATGCGGCTCAGCTAGTTGTTTTGGAAGTGAATCCCTCGATGCCCTGGCTGATGGGGGGATTCGATGAGTGCATCCACATATCACAGGCAGACTATATTGTGGAAAACGATAAATACCGTGTCCATGAGAGTTATCCTTCCGTGCCTTCAGATGTAGACCTTGCCATAGCAAGACTTGTCGCTGATTTGATTGAGGATCAATCCACAATCCAACTGGGCATAGGCGGGTTGCCTGATGAGGTAGGCAGACTTTTAATAAAGCGCGGTGCAAGGGATCTGGGCGTCCATACGGAGATGTTTACCGAGAGCATGATGGAAATGTTTGAGGCGGGCGTTATCACAAACCAGAAAAAGACACTCAACCCCGGAAAGGCGGTGTGCAACTTTGCCGTAGGCTCAAGGAGACTATACGACTTTGTGGATCACAACGAGATGATTGCCGCGTTTTCCGTGGATTATACCAATAACCCGGCTATTATTGCCCGGAATGCAAAACAGGTAAGTGTAAACAGTGCCCTGGCAGTAGACCTCCGTGGCCAGGTATCTTCAGAATCAAACGGCAACCGCCATATAAGTGGCACAGGCGGTCAACTCGATTTTACAAGGGGGGCCTTAATGTCTCCGGGAGGAAAGTCCATTATATGCCTGCCCTCGACTTACCAGGACAAAAAAGGCAATGTCATATCAAGGATCGTTGCAAACCATCCCCTCGGCACTGTGGTCACTGTGCCCAGGACCGATGTTTCGAACATTGCAACCGAATTTGGTGTGGTAAACCTTAAAGGCAAAACTGTCTGGGAAAGGGCCATAGCCCTCATTGAGATCTCTCACCCTGATTTCAGAGAGGATCTTATGAAACAGGCAAGGCAGTTCAATATTATTCCGAAAGGGGTGTATAGACTTTAATAAAAAGATTTTGGACTGCGTTATCGGTCGGAATTCCTTGTGTCCCGCCACAGGAGGGATACTGGTAGTACGCCTCCGCGGATTCCTCCCTCTGGCCTTGCCAAAATCATTTTCTTAAAGTCTATAGAAAGGGTCTGCTTGTCATTATACGGCAGAGGCGAGCCCCTTAAGGCCCGCCCAAAAATTCCACTGCAACATCATAAAGCAGCTTTCTCGTTGTTCCCTCTTTGAGGTCAAGATCAGCGACTATCTCCAAATATTCCTCTGCCTTTTTGGCCTCATTAAAGGCGCAGTCCGATCCGAACATTATCCTGTCCTTGTAATGCTCGATGTAGTCACTATATCCATTCGGATCTTTCTTAATGTGATCGAACAGGCCGGAGATATCACTGTAGCAGTTTTCAAAATTATCAAAGAGGAGCCTCATCTTTTTTCTGCTGAAGCCAAGGTGCGGGAAATTTACTCGAAGGTGCGGAAAGTTTGCCAAAAACTCCCTGGCGTATTCAAAATGGTTGTTCAAATTGAGGTGACATATCAGGCAGAGGTCATTTTTGTCACCATAGTCCATCACCCGCTGTTGCCAGTCTAAGTAAGTGGCCTTGGTTGTCCCCAGGATGTCGGCAGGGCTGTCAACCTTTAGAAAATCATCGTATTCCGGGATAAACAGGGTCTTCAGACCCTTGTAGCCGAAAGACATGTACTGTTCAAGCCATGATTCGACGTCTCCATGAATGATCCTGAAGTCAAGGAACGGGACAATAAAGTCCGAATCCTCTAGTTGGTTTCTTATCTTTTGTAACAGATTATTTGCGTCAACATAGTCAGGATGATAATGTGCCCTGGCATGGTATGGTGCGACTCTTATGGCATCGGAAAAGTCGAGTCCAAACGTGGTAAAACAAAGGATATAGGCCTTTTTGAGGCCAAGGGCGATTAGTCCCGGATAGATGTCCAGGCCGCCCATGATCTCTTCTTGTCTCCCTCCAAAATGGAGATGCGCATCAATAAAATCCATGTCTGACCTCCTTAACCCGTTCCACAATAAAAAAAGGAAATGGAGCGGATTGCCCCATTTCCTTTCCTGTGTCCTATTGAATCTTACAGATAAATGTTACTGTGTTTCTTCGGCGGGACATCAATCGGGGTCTTGGTCAACCATCCTTCCAGGTGTTTGATGATCTCGATCCTTGTGTCCTCGGGCCTGATTACATTGTCAATCAGACCACGCCCTGCGCAGAACCAGGGATTGATATACTTTTCATAGTAGTCTTCCGTTGCCTTGCGGCGGAATTCTTCATCGTATTTTCCTGCCGGATATATGACGTCAATTACCGCCTCCGGAACAACGATGGTGATAACCGCGGTGGGCCATGCAAGGACAACGTCTCCGCCCATAGTCTTTGTGGACATACCGGCATAGCCGCCTGCATAGGCCTTACGCAATATCACGCTTATTTTCGGAACGGTCGCTTCTGCATAGGCGTGCAGATTCTTGCACCCGTGTTTGATGACACCCTTTCTTTCCTGATCGGTCCCCACGAGGTATGCGGGGTTGTCAATGAGGAATATCAGCGGCAGATTAAATGCATCGCAGAATCTTATAAAACGGGCTATCTTGGTTGCTGCCTCTACTTCAAGGGCGCCGGCATTGACCATGGGCTGATTGGCGATCAGGCCGACCGGGATTCCATTAAAGCGGGCAAAGCTGATGATCAGATTCTTTGCGTACTCCCTCTTAATTTCATAGAAAGAGCCCTCATCCACGACCTCTTTGATTACCTTCTTCATATCGTAAGGCTTTCTCATAT
>DIKH01000276.1 GCA_002424495.1 Desulfobacteraceae bacterium UBA5623 | reverse complement strand
TGCCGCGCAGCGGCTTCGTTCAACATTAAAGATAGTATACGGAGTGAAGCTCAAAAAAATTTTATGAGCTCAGCAAGTAAGGGCAAGCTTCACTCCGTATACTATCGGGTTGAACCAAGCCGCCTCCCCCGCTATGGGGATTCAATGACGCAGCCATGCCCGGGTAATTTGTTGGGCTGCATTTATTTGCACCTATTATGGCCCTTGGCATGGATTGATTTATCGTATGTAGACAGCTCCATGTATCGTACTTTGTTAATTGCACCTTGAAATTTCTCCTCTCACCGGAAAAAGGGCATACTAAACCGCCGCCTCTAAAAAGGATTTTTGAAAAATAGAAATTGAAAAATCCTTTGTCTATAACGGCGGAGACCTGGTTGATTCCGGCCCCAATACCTCAAAAAGAATCAATTTGCCCTCTTTGCAATGTGGGCACAACGTGGGATCAATTCCCGTTAACTTTTCAAGAAGCTCCTGCCAGCTTAACCGTTCCTCATCGGTTTCCGAGAGCTGGACCCCAAAGAGCTCTTTACATTTGAGCAGCTTCGTATTTCGATTCCTGGTGCTGAGTATACCATAATACCGGATCTTAACAAATTGGTCAGGTAAAATATGCAAAAGAAATCGTCGAATGAACTCCAGGGCATCAAGGGTCATCTCCTTGATTTTATTCCCCTCAGCATAGTCGCGATACTTGATCGTCACCCGGCCTTGTTCAAGCCTCACAATCCTTTCATTCGATATGGCCACACGGTGAATGTAACGGCTTAGATATTCAACAACCTTTCCCGCCGCCTTAAACGGAGGCTTACAGTAAACATGCCAGCTTTGTCCGTATAGTTTATTTAGAAGTTCATCAAAATGCTTCTTCTCTTTCAGCTCCCCAATCTCTCCTGCAAAACTCAGCTTTCCAGTCTCATAGGCCTGTTTTAAATAATCAAGAAACTTTCCCCTAAATACCTTGGAAAGAACCTTTACGGGCATGAAAAATTTGGGCTTAGAAGAAATCCACCTTTCACCGTCCAGAGATAAACCACCACCTGTTACGATACAATGGACATGGGGGTGATCTATCAGGGTCTGGCTCCAGGTATGCAAAACGGCTATCAAACCGATCTGCGCCCCAAGTCGCTTGGGATCTTTGGCTAGCTCCTTTAAGGTCTCTGCTACTGCCCTAAAAAGAATACTGTAGACAACCTCCTGGTTCCTAAGGGCAATGGGGCGAACATCCTCTGGGGCCGTAAATACTACATGAAAATAGTGGGTTGGCAGCACCTCCTTTTTCCTTGCCTCAATCCATCTTTCCTTGTCCAGGCTTTGGCATTTGGGGCAATGCCTGTTCCTGCAGGAATTATAGGCTATGCTAACAGCACCACATGTGTCACATTTGTATATATGACCGCCAAGTTCTGCTGTTCGGCAGATCTCGATGGCTCGCATGGCCCTAAGGTGTCTTGTGGGCAGCTTGTGGTTATTCCTGTACACTGGCCCGTATGCCCGAAATATATCGGCAACCTCTAACTGCCTTTTCATCTGAGGCTGCCTTATTTTTTAGCCGAACTTGGCTTATCTGTCTCCTTTCCTAAAAGGTCAATGGGACTTACGACTTTTAAAAGCTTTTTTCTCGCTACATGTAAATAGATCGAGGTGGTCCTAGAATCCGAGTGCCCTAATAGGGTTTGAATATAGGGGATCTCTACTCCTTCCTCAAGTAGGTGAGTGGCAAAGCTATGTCGAAGAGTATGAACAGAGGCCTTCTTTTGGATCTTGGTCTTGACAAGCGCCTCGTGAAATGCCTTTTGCACCCTAGTCGCATCGATCGGTTTGCCCGGTCTGATTCTGGATGGGAAAAGCAGCTCTTTAGGACGATACCTTTTCCAGTACACTCTGAGAACCTCCAGGGCTCTCTTGCCAAGAAGTGTATATCTGTCTTTATTGCCCTTGCCCTGGCAAACCCGGATCATCATCCTTTGGCTGTCTATGTCCGAAACCTTCAGGTTGAGCGACTCTGAAAGTCTCAGACCTCCAGAGTAGATCGTCATTAATATGGCCAGGTCTTTCAGATTTTGAACCTTACCTAAAACGTCTCCAACCTCTTCCTGTGATAACACTACGGGAAGTTTCTTAATCCGCCTGCTTCTTGGGATCTTTAACGTATCCCAATCCCTGCCAAGGGTGGTCTGATAGAAAAACTTAAGCGCACTGTAGTGTTGAGCAAGGGCCGCCTGGGAAGCGTTCTTCTCCGTCAATAGATAATGGAGGAAATCCCGGATTGTATTATCATCCATCAGCTCAGGCGATTTTCCATAATGACGGGCAAAGTTCTTCACACAGTAAAGGTAGGTCTTGATCGTTCGCTTACTCAGGTTCTTTAACTCCATGTCCTTTTTCATCTTGTCTTTCAATTCTCCCATAATTTTTCTCCTTTCTGATTAAAGTGTTGTTTCTCAGAAAAGATTCGGAATGAAAGACAAAAAATCAATAAAAACAAATGGAGTCTATTGGCCTTTGTAATAGATAACTA
>DIKH01000452.1 GCA_002424495.1 Desulfobacteraceae bacterium UBA5623 | reverse complement strand
GTTATTCAAGGTTATGAGGGCGTTGCAGCAGCACCAACAAAAATTATGCGCAATTCAAAACAGACACCCCCCCCTGCCCGCTTGCACCCGGACTTTTTAAGAAGTTACAAAAAGTTGGGCCCCCCTTTAATGTCACTGGAAAAAGTCTCCCATTCTTTGCAGAAGAGGCAGAAACCAATATTAATAATATCGTCCCATTTTAATATGATATCATAACAAATTAAGTAAACTCAAGAAATTAGAATGCCGGTAACATGTTACCCCGTCTTCCATGAAAGAACACGCAGCTCGTCCTGATCTTCGCGCTCGACCATCACACGAACGGTTTTCTCTGCGGCGCCCTTTAACCCGGTTGAAATTATCTCAAAGTAGGTACTTGATATTGTGATAAGATCATCAAGAGATGCGTCTCCTGTACCCTGCACATTTTGATACCAGCCTATATCGCTCAGATCATTTTTTTCTTCATTACGGTACTCAATTATAGCTCTTGCTGTCTCATTATCAATGCCGTCGGAAAGGGACCTGATGACCAACATATCAGCAGTATTGATATTGATCATTCCATCGCCGAAAATTGTCAAATACCTTGCGATCCGGGAAAATATCTCCCTTGTGATTCCTTTGACCAATAGCAATTCATCAAGTGTCCCAAAAGTGGCGTTATTGCAGGCATATGGCTCTCTAAGGCCTTGATAATATGAATTTTCAGCGCCATAGCCCTGTTCTTCGGTTACATCATCATCCGGGTCAATCCAGTCCAGGATAGAATTAACAATATCCCCTACCACCTCTTCTTCAAGCTCAAATTCTTCTGATTCCAGAAACCGCCTGAGCATGAATATCTGGGCTGTGTTTGGCACCCCTTCCTCATCTATTAGGCTGTTGATATTAATCCTGCCCGAATGATCAACAACTATGACCTTACACTTTGCATCCTCAAACATGGAGGCAGCGCCTGAGTCAAGCACCACTTTGTCAGCCCATTGCTCGTGTAGGGAGTCAAAATCAGACGATGAAGCGTCGGCATACAGCAGGGCAAGGGCAAAATTATATCCGGACTTTGCAGCGGAGGCTGCAACATTGCCGTCTTTGAGGTGAGCGGACGAGACTTTGTATAGCAAAGTGCTGTTATTGAACTCAAGCGTCATTGGGACGATAAGGCTAATAATCATGATGGTGATTATCAATGCAAAGCCACGATCATCCTTGAGAAGGCCTTTTATAATCATATCAAACCATTAAGTGCTGGGTTAAAGTCTATCATTCGTTCTCGTCATTGAACTTGGCCATTGGAAGTGCTACGGCTGTTTCGAATCTAAGCGGTTCTTCAGGGTTAAGTTCATTTATAAATTCCAGTTTAATGGAAACCATAACTGGCGGCCTGCCCTCGATATCCTCATCGTTGGAATCCCAGTGATCATGTTTTTCGCCATCGGCATCATAATAGATAAAATTAACAGAATAAAGCCCGTCGCAGAGGATCAATCCTCCGGTCTTTGGTTCAGGGGCTCTCTTGAGGGCAGGTGTATCGGCGCGATATAGAACGAGGCTGTCTTTATCACCCTCCTCATCTTCAACTTTCAAGACATAATAGGCAATCCGGCTCTTGCCTGTATAGATGTCATCCTCTTCCAGACAAAGGTGCTTTGCTGAGAGAAATGTCAGTAAGTCTGCCTGCCTGTCATCAATCTCTTCATCCTTTCCAAAAAAAACCTCAAGCTCTTTTTCATCCTCTTCACTATCATTGCTCTCATCCTCTTTAATAACCATGGTACACTCCAGGTCATCCTGAATCCTTTCCAGCGCGATGCGGGCCATTTGGAAGATATCTGCCTGAGATTCGGCATAATTAATATTTTTTATTGTATCGGAAAAAGAGGCGTAGATTGTTGATAGAACAATGGCCAGTATTAAGATCGCTACAAGGATCTCCAGCAGGGTGAACCCCTTGATATTAGTCTTATTATGACCAGGCATGATAATAAATAAGGTCACTGCGGGAAAAAACGATACTGTTTGATTTTGTAGGCATATAATTCATCTTTGCCCCAGGAAATTGTCAAATCTATTTGCTTTAGATAAGTTGACACTTCCTCAGGTATGTCAAGGGAAGAATCTTCCACATCAATCTTCCAGGAAAAACCCGGATACTCATCGCCAAAGTCACCGGAATCAGAGGTGATATCTTGAGGTTCCAGCATGTCTATCTCAGCCATTTTCTTTTGGGTGAGCAGCGAGGCCTTTATGGTGAATTTTGCCTCGCTCGCCCGGGAAACGCTAGCGGACTGTGAGTCATAAACAGCCATCAGGGTAATGGCAATAATGGCCATTGCCACCATTACCTCAAGGAGCGTAAAGCCTGTCCTGAATTTGTCCCCTTGGCGCGTTTGACCTTTCATCATGATTCTTCAAATTCAAAATAATGTTCCAATACCTTGACCCCGGGAAGGAAGGACCTTATCACAAGCGTAAATTCCCGCTCACCTTTTTCTTCTTTGAGATGTATGGCGGATTGCTGGCTGTATCCGTTCCTGAAAAACCGGATTGCTGGTTCACCGTCCGTTATTTTACCCTTCCCCATGGTCCATATTTCTGTCATGCGAATACCTCGGGGGAGTTTGGTGGCGTTTTTTTCCCGGTATAATTCCTGCCCTTCTTCGGTCATGTCTGCGGGACCGTACCAGTAACTGTTTGTTTCAAGGTTGAAAAAAACTATTTGGTCTGTGTGTTGCTCTATTGCTTCGGTTCTTATATTGTCAATCAAACCTATTAGTTTGCGTGTTGTACTCTTCAGGTTATCAGCCAGAACTGCATCTCGAAATCTGGGGGCGGCTAAAGAAAAGATCAGCCCAACCAATACAATGACCACAATCAGTTCAATAAGGGTATAACCTTTAGAGCCAATTCCAAAACGTCCTATTTTGGCCAATCTCAGCATTGGGCTCAAATTTTAATCCTCAAAATACCCATTGTATGCCAGAGGTTAATCCCGCTAACTGCGGGATCGCCCGCCTTGATCTTGGCAAAACTAAAACGTTTTGAAACAGGCTCTTTAGTATTTCGGGACATGACAAAATTAACCCGACTGTTACCCTATTCCATTTCCCAGTTATTGATATCGGCGTTTTCCTCTTCTCCGCCTGGCTGACCGTCAGGACCATAAGACATCAGATCAAATTCATCCTGGTTGTTAACTCCGGGGCATAGGTAGATATAGTCATATCCCCAGGGATCTTTCGGAACCTTGGTTTTTTCCAGATACCCGCCTTTCCTCCAAGTTTTTGCAAGTTGACCGACATCCGGGGGTTGAACAAGGGCATCGAGACCCTGTTCGGTGGAAGGGTACGCCCCATTATCCAGTTTATAGAGTTTTAACGCAGTACTTAGGCTCTGGATCTGCATCCTGGCCGCATTAATCCTGGCCTCCTGCGGCCTTCCTATGATCTTCGGGCCGACATACAAGGCCAGAATACTCAGAATAACCACTACCACCATAATCTCGAGCAGTGTGAAACCGCGCTCATTTGATTTTTTTTTCAGCATTGGTAACTAGCCCCTCCTTGTCACAAAAAGTTGACCTATTGTTAAATCTCCTCTGAATTCAATGTACCATCTGGTTTATCTCAAATATGGGCAGGAGTATGGAAAAGACGATAAACGCAACACTTACTGCCATAAACAGGATCATTATCGGTTCCAGCATTGCAGTTAACGCCATAACCTGGGATTCTGTCTCTCCCTCATAGATATCTGCAATCTTGTTGAGCATTTTTTC
>DIKH01000384.1:3905-4094 GCA_002424495.1 Desulfobacteraceae bacterium UBA5623 | reverse complement strand
TCTGCAAAGAATTCTGCGGAGTAAACGCCATTGATCACTCGCAGGAAGATGAAGTGGTAGAGTTGACAGTAGGCTCCATTATCCTTGCCCCTGGTTTTCGGCCTTTTGATCCCACGGAATTTGCGAGCTATCACTACGCAAAACACCCGAATGTCGTTACCTCGATGGAATTTGAGAGAATCCTTTCCG
>DIKH01000384.1:0-3881 GCA_002424495.1 Desulfobacteraceae bacterium UBA5623 | reverse complement strand
GATAAAAAAGAGCCAAAAAAGATCGCATGGCTCCAGTGCGTAGGCTCAAGGGATATGAATAAGTGTGATCACGGCTACTGCTCATCTGTCTGCTGCATGTATGCAATAAAAGAGGCGGTTATTGCCAAAGAGCATGCAGACAGCAGCCTTGACTGCGCCATCTTCTACATGGATATAAGGACACACGGCAAAGACTTTGAAAGATATTATGACGATGCACGGGGAAAACATGCAGTCCGTTTCATCAATACCCGTGTGCCGACCGTTGAGACATTAAAAGATTCGGATGACCTCAAGATAAGGTACACCCTCCAAGATGGTCAGGCACATGAAGAGACCTTTGATATGGTCATACTTTCAATCGGGCTGGAGACATCGCCAAAGGTGATCAAACTGGCAAGGGATCTGGGTATTGAACTTACTGAAGGGCAGTTTTCAAAGACATCGTCATTTCGACCTGTTGCAACCGCGCAGGACGGCATTTATGTCTGCGGAGCCTTTGCAGGGCCAAAGGATATCCCCCAGTCTGTAATCGAGGCAAGCTCTGCGGCCGCAGAGGCCGGCGCCCTTTTGAGCAGTGCCAGAAATACCCTTACCAAGGAAAGGCATATCCCGGAGGAACGTAATATTACGGGTGAAAGGCCGCGCATAGGCGTGTTTGTCTGCCAGTGCGGCATCAATATCGGCGGCATCGTAGATGTACCCTCTGTCAGGGATTACGCGGCGACTCTGCCATATGTGGAATATGCCAGCGATAATCTCTACACCTGTTCCCAGGACTCCCAGGAAACCATGGCCAAGATTATCAAGGAGAAAAACTTAAACAGGGTGGTGGTCGCCGCCTGCACGCCCAAGACGCACGAGCCCCTGTTTCAGGAAACCCTGGTAGATGCCGGCCTTAATAAATATGTATTTGAAATGACCAATATCAGGAACCAGTGTTCCTGGGTCCATAAGGCCGATCCCCCGAAGGCCACTTCAAAAGCCAAGGACCTGGTCCGGATGGCAGTGGCCAAGGCCGCCCTGATGGAGCCCCTCAAGGAGACAGAATTGGAAGTGGATCAAAGGGCGCTGGTTGTCGGCGCAGGCATCTCCGGAATGGTTGCCGCCAAGTCCCTTTCATCCCAGGGCTACCACGTCTATATGGTCGAACAGTCTGGGTTACTTGGGGGAAATGCCCTGTCGCTTTTTAAGACCTGGAAGGGAGAAAATGTTCAGAGGCATCTGGCGGAGCTGATAAATTCAGTCGAATCGGACGGCAACATTGACATCTACAAAAACACCCGGCTCAGTAATGTGGAAGGCTTTGTCGGCAACTTCAAGACCACCATGGTCTCGGATGGGGCGGACAAGACAATAGAGCACGGGATTGCCGTTATTGCAACAGGCGGGAAAGAATATACACCGGATGAATATCTTTACGGGAAAGACAAAAGGGTTGTCACCCATCTGGAGCTGGACAGGATGTTCATCGCTGAAGATCAGAGTCTGAAAAGCATGAAAAATGCGGTGTTTATCCAATGTGTCGGCTCAAGGGAGCCGGAAAGGCCATACTGCTCAAGGGTCTGCTGCACCCATTCCATTGAAAGCGCCCTCCACTTAAAAGAACTCAATCCGGATATGGCAGTGTACATCCTCTTCAGGGATATCAGGAGCTATGGAGAACGCGAATACCTTTACAGGGAAGCGCGCGCCAAGGGCGTGATTTTTATCCGCTATACCCTGGACCAGAAGCCTGAGGTGACAGGGGGAAACGACAGTCTTGAAATAAAGGTAATCAACCAGGTAATCGGCAGACCCGTTATCCTTAAGGCGGATCTTTTGGCCCTTGCCTCTGCTATAGTCTCTCCACGGGATGAAAAACTGGCCCAGTTCTTTAAGGTCCCGATGAATGAAGATGGCTTTTTCATTGAGGCCCATGCAAAACTCGGCCCCTCGGAATTTGCAACCGACGGCGTCTTTCTCTGCGGAATGGCCCATTATCCAAAGCCCATTGATGAATCTGTGGCCCAGGCCCAGGCGGCGGTGTCAAGGGCTGTTACCCTGCTTGCGAGACAAAAGGTCAAGGTAAGCGGCACCGTGGCCCAGGCAAGTCCAGTGATGTGCAGCAGTTGCGGTGTCTGTGTAGAGATATGTCCATACTCCGCCCCCTCATTAATCAAGCAGGGACCGTTTTCAGGCAGGGCTGAGGTCAACCCCGTGCTGTGCAAGGGCTGCGGACTGTGCGTGGCCTCCTGCAGATCTGGCGCCTTGAATCTCAAGGGGTTTGGGACGGACCAGATTATGGCGATGATAAATGAGATTTAGCGATGTCTGGGAGGCTGTCCGAGAATGTGATATTTTTTTCGCTAAGGCTCTCGAAGGAAAATATTACTTGACAAGAAATAATACTTTTATATAAGTAGGCGCTCGTGTTTTTTTATATATGTTTCAAGTGTGAAACATCATGAATCCCTATTCATGAGGAGCCAATAGATGACAGGAACATCAAAAACCGTTCGTGGTTCGGTTGTGGTCGTAGGCGGCGGCATAGCAGGTATGCAGTCGGCGCTTGATCTGGCCGATGCGGGCTACTACGTATATCTGGTGGAAAAATCCCCTTCCATTGGGGGAGTGATGTCTCAACTGGACAAGACATTTCCCACCAATGACTGCGCGATGTGAATTATCTCACCCAAGCTGGTCGAGGTCGGCCGGCACCTGAACATAGAGCTTCTTACCCTGGCAGAGGTTACAGCCATAAAAGGCGATGCAGGGAATTTTAGCATAGAGGTGTTAAAACACCCTCGTTTTGTAGACATGACAAAGTGCATCGGCTGCGGGACCTGCGCAGAGAAGTGCCCCAAAAAGGTCGCTGACCGCTATAATGAGAATCTGGGCAAGCGTAAGGCTATTTATGTGGATTATGCCCAGGCAGTGCCGCTTAAGTATGCAATCAACAAGGACGAATGCATATATTTCCAGAAGGGAAAGTGCAGGGCCTGTGAAAAATACTGTCCCACCAATGCGATCAATTACGAAGACAAGGAAGAGAAGGTAATACTTCAGGCAGGGGCGGTCATCCTCGCGGCAGGCTTTAGCCCCTTTGACCCCAGCATATTCCCCACCTATCAGTACGCAGCTTTTGAAAACGTGGTCACCAGTATCGAGTATGAGCGCATCTTAAGCGCCACAGGTCCATATCAGGGGCACCTGGTGCGTCCCTCAGACAACAGAGAGCCCCAGAAGATAGGCTGGCTCCAGTGCGTGGGATCAAGGGACATCAACCGTTGCGACCATCCGTACTGCTCCTCTGTCTGCTGCATGTATGCAGTTAAGGAGGCTATGATCTCCAAGGAGCATGCAGCCTATGACCTGGACGCAGCGATATTTTTTATGGACATGCGGACCTATGGCAAGGACTTTGAGAGATACTATGAACGCGCCAAGGATAATGGGGTGAGATTTGTCCGCGCCAGGCTCCACACACTTGAGGAAGATAGTGAGACCAAGGACATTAAAGTGCGCTATGTAGATGAAAAAGGCGCAATCCAGGTCGAGACCTTTGACATGATGGTGCTGTCTGCTGGAATGGAGACACCAAAGGAGTTAGTGGAGACGGCAAAAAATTTGGGAATTGGCCTTGACTCAGATAACTTTGCCGCGACTGAGGTATTTGCCCCTGTTGAGACATCCAGAAAGGGCATTTATGTGTGCGGCGCAATTTCAGGGCCCAAGGATATTCCACAGTCTGTGACCGAGGCAAGCTCTGCGGCGGCAGGGGCCGGAGTGCTTTTGAGCAATGCAAGAAACACCCTTACAAAGGAACGGCACATACCTGAGGAGCGCAACATTATTGGTGAAAGGCCGCGTATCGGCGTATTCATCTGCCAGTGCGGCAT
>DIKH01000108.1 GCA_002424495.1 Desulfobacteraceae bacterium UBA5623 | reverse complement strand
CGTATGTCCTGGCGCCTTAATTTCCGGGACAGGCAGTATTGACAAAAAGGACAGAAGGCTTATCAGTAAAGATATAGAGGACCTATAGAACCTTTATCCCGGAGGTTATCGAATGAAAAAAAACATAAAATTATGCCTGCTTCACTCCCGACGTGAAGCTTTATAGCGTTGGGAGCACTGCCGTTAAATCCATTTTTGTTCCGAATTAAAAGCAGTTGATGTCATGGCTTATAAACTTAGGAGGACACTTCCCTAAAACCTGAAAAAGGAGGCCACTATGACTATCAAAATAATAATCGAAAGACAATTCAAGGACACTCCCAAGGCAGAGGTTATCAGTATTCTTAACGATCTTAGAATCCGCGCCATGGGGCAGCCCGGATACATAAGCGGCGAGACATTAGTTGAAGTGGAAAACAACAAAAATCTGGTGGTGCTGTCCAACTGGACAAGTATTGATGACTGGCAGACATGGAGGGATTCAGCGGAAAGAAGCTCATTGGAAGCGAAGCTTTCTCCTCACCTTGAAGGACAGGCCAGGGTCAGAGTATTCATGTTGGGAGCGGACAGCCTGAGGGAAATTTTAACAGAAGTTATCCACAACGCGGAACTGGCCGCCTAGTTTCAATTGAAAATGGCAAAACAAAGGGGTGAAAAGTTTTTAACATTGAGAGAAGAGTGTCTTAAATGAGCAGAACGTCTTCGGGGTCACCCATGACAGAAGGCCTTCCAATGGGTGGCCCCTTTTCACGGAAACAACAGACGTTCTCCCTGGCCGAAAAGGTCGGCCTTTTATCATTTGTAACAGCAGGGCTGCTTTGTATCTTTGATCTACGAATGGCCGTAATCCCCTTGGCGATTTATCTGGCCATCTGTCTTGTTGCGCCCTTCCTGCCTGCCTTCAGCTTTTTTCTTCCCATCATCAGCCGCGGGAACTCTGGAAAAAAGGCTGTGGCAATCTCCTTTGATGACGGTCCTGATCCCCTGACCACCCCTGCCCTGTTAAATCTGCTTTCAAGCCATAACATCAAGGCGACCTTCTTTGTAGTGGGGAAAAAGGCTGCCGAACACCCTGAATTAATAAGACAGATCATATCCCAGGGACATTCTATCGGGAACCATACATACAGCCATGACAATTTTATTATGCTTAAAAGCAGCAGCACCTTATTAAAGGAGATTGAATACACTCAAGATATCTTGAAGGGATTAGGGGTCATACCCCTCGCATTCCGGCCACCAGTGGGAATAACAAATCCGAGGCTGAGAAATGTCCTTTTGAAATTGGGAATGTACAACGTCAATTTCAGTTGCCGCGCCATGGATTGCGGAAACAGGTTTGTTTTACGACTGTCATCGAAGATCTTAAAAAGCGTAAGGCCCGGCGACATAATAGTTCTTCATGACATGCGGCCCAAAAAAGAACTGTTTTCCTATTGGCTTAATGAGATCGAGACGATATTTTCAGTTCTTGAAGCAAAGGGCTTTTCTGTTCTCCCGCTGTCCGATCTGATTGAAAAACCAGTGTCCATCCGGAAATGATAGGAACCCATTACTGCTCAAAATCCGTTTGGTATCCACACTCTTAGCTCGCTCAGTGCGGTTGATGATATTAGATATGGATTTTCGCTCGCAAGGGTGCGCCTCTGTATCTCTTTCAACAACATAGTTAACGACCACGACTCAACTTCACCTTTCGGGGCAGGAGGACATTCGGACACGTGCCCCCACATATGTTGCAGCGCATTTCTAAGGCCGCCAATAGATGGGGTATTTCTCAATACCTCTGTGACCATTGTTGCAAATTCGGAAAAGTCGTGATGAGGTTTCATCAAGGAAACATCCCTGCCCAACTTCCTGTAGAGATTTACGTTTCGTGCGAGCACGGAATATTTATGGTGGCTCCATAACTGCTGCGCGTTTTTCGGCAATGGTATGCGGCCAGGCTCTTTATTTTGATATTTGGATTCGAGTAGCTGAAACTGCCGGAAGGGCTCATCAATATAGGTTTCAGGCCACACGCCTTTCTTTGCGCGAGTAAGAACAGGGGTCTTGTCGGTAAAGCCTCTGAGCGACATCTCAGATGCCAGCAGCAGGTGACGTTGTCTCAGAGCCCAGCCATAACCAACCCAACGAACAGTTTCAGGGTGATTAGCATAACCCTTCTTCTTGTTCACAATAATAGATATGATTCCATGGAGTTCTCGGTGCTCCCCAAGCAGACTCTGCCGGTTCAAATATCCCGGATTGATATCCCATACTCTCATTTGGTCCCTTAGCCCAAAGACAAGGCAGGATCTCCGTTCTGGATTGCGTCAAACTGTTTTCGGGTAGTACTTTACCCCGGGTATCTTTTCAAAAGCTGAGTCCTGGGTCCAAATTCCGGCTCCGAATTCCTGCGCTGTTGCAAGAATAATACTGTCTGCCATTGGGAGGCTGTATATCAGGCTCAGTCTTGCGGCAGTTCTTTTTTACCACCGTTCCACTTTATTACATGACCCCGTCCCACATTCATATCACCTAATTATTTTGTTTTGTCTTCTATGATATCTTTCGCCCATGACAAAGCGGCTGATACGGCTGGAAAGCCTATTGTACTTGTAAGAAGAACGAGACAGTGATAGATCTCAGCAGGTTTTGCCTTGGATTCAAGAGCCCTCTTAACATGGGAATGCACTGCGCCCTCAGAGCGAATTGAGGCAACTGCAGCAAGCTGAATTAGATGTGCATTTTTCTTGCCTATGGGTCCCGCATCATGAAGCTCCTGACCGAGCTTCTGATGAGCCTCAAATGCCTTTCCGAATTTGGATTCAAGCCATCTGTAATGGTCTGGGTACTTGATCATAATAGGCCTCCTTAATTTGGGGTTACGCTAAAAAAGAGAAGGATTCAGTAAGAGCATGGAGACATCCTATAATGCTCCTGTCAAG
>DIKH01000019.1:6829-7069 GCA_002424495.1 Desulfobacteraceae bacterium UBA5623 | reverse complement strand
ACACCATCAACAATACTATGATTGACACTGATATAGTCCACTGTAAATGGTCCGAATAGAGAGATGTCCCCTGCCTTTATCCTCCTAAGATCCGCCTGTTCGGACAATCGGTGTTCTTTGAGTTTTTCTCGCAACAGCTCTATGGTAAAGCCCGTCCCATACACAGGAACCGAAAACTCCTTGAGAAAAAACGGCATTGCGCCTATGTGATCCTCATGGCCATGGGTCAGGATGACAGCC
>DIKH01000019.1:0-6798 GCA_002424495.1 Desulfobacteraceae bacterium UBA5623 | reverse complement strand
CCCGGCATATAGTCCTCGGGGAACATCAGCCCTGCGTCAATGACAAGAATGTATTGGTCGTATTCTATGACCATCATGTTGAGCCCTATTTCCCCTAATCCTCCAAGTGGTATGACTTTTAGCATATAACACCTTATTATGTGTAGACTCTTTATCAAAATAAACAATAGCTTAACTTATTTCAGCTCGACAGTCAATAGCCAAAGCGCGTTGCCGGACATGGCAATACGGGGTTATTCACCTTGATTTTGTTTTTTTTGTCATATAGTCTTAGCCAAATAACATTGGTCCACTTATCGAGCATTTAATCAAAAAAGGAGAGAAGGACATGGCAGGCGTAAACAAAGTGATATTGGTGGGCAAGCTGGGGAAAGATCCTGAAGTAAAATATACACCCAGTGGTGTCACGGTGGCCCAATTCAGCATTGCAACGTCGGACGAGTGGAAGGACAAAGAGACCGGCGAAAAACAGGAGCGAACTGAATGGCACAGGATTGTGGCCTGGAGACGTCTGGCTGAAATATGCGGGGAGTATCTCAGGAAGGGAAGCCAGGTCTATATCGAGGGAAAGATACAAACAAGACAATGGGAAGACCGTGACGGAAACAAACGATACACTACAGAAATCGTTGCTCAAAACATGCAGATGCTGAGTTCTGCAAATAAGTCAGCAAGGGCAGAGCCTCATGACCCTGGCTTCCCCACGGAAGAACCAATAACTATCCCGGAAGATGATATACCCTTCTAGATGATGACAGTGCCTTTGCGGTACTACCATAAACTATGGCATTACCGCATATGACTTCGAAGACGTTCTCTGTCCGTTATGATTTATTCTCATCGCTGTCTTCTTTGTCTGCCGGGGTCTTCAATTCTTCGGGCGGCTCACGGGTCGCCTTTTTAAAGTTTTTGATCCCTTTGCCTATACCGCTTCCTATCTCCGGTAATTTGCCTGCGCCGAATATGATCAGGATTATGATCAATATGATGATCAGTTCCGGCATGCCTATGCCAAACATTGTCTCCCTCCTAGTCCTTTTCTTCCAACATTTGTTTGAATTCCTTGGAGTTTCTGAATGTCTTAATGGCATTGCGAAAATTTTCCCAGCTAGACCACAGGTCCATCCATTCCCTGTTGTGCCACAGGATCTCAGGACTTTTTTCCAGTTGAGACACCTCCAGAAAATCATTATATTCGGCGCGACAAAATTCGCACAGATTCAGTGCAGGCTGTGAAGAGGCAGGAGGACAGCACTGGTCATTGGCCTCCATATGGGAACCGCACATCGCGCAGGTCAGGTGACAGGAAGAGCATTGTACAATCCTTTGCACGGTCTCCATCCTGTGACGATGGAATTCCTCATGTCTTTTTTTCTTCTTGTCTTTAAGACGTTCGTTGATACTTAGGACCTTGTCCATTTGGTATATGCTGCCTCTTTAATGTGACAAAATCAGTTCTTACCAATAACCTCTTTGGTGATTTGTCCAAGCTTTGCAAGGTTAAGGGCAACAGTGATTCCGGCTTCCTTAAGGGCCTTGATCTTGTCTTGGGCCTTTCCCTGTCCGCCGGAGATGATGGCGCCTGCGTGGCCCATGCGTTTTCCCGGAGGCGCTGTCTGACCGGCTATGAAGGCGATCACCGGTTTGCTGAAATTCTTCTGAATATATTGGGCTGCATCTTCTTCGGCAGAGCCCCCGATCTCGCCAATAAGCGCTACGCCTTTTGTATCCGGGTCATCGTTGAATCTCTTGAGATGATCAATAAAGGTTGTCCCTACAATGGGATCCCCTCCGATACCTATGCAGGTGGACTGTCCAAGTCCGGCATTTGTCAACTGAAAGACCACCTCGTAGGTCAGTGTTCCGCTTCTTGATATTACGCCGATTTCGCCCTGTTTGTGGATACGCGCGGGCATGATCCCCACCTTGGTCTTACCTGGTGAGATTATGCCCGGACAATTGGGACCGATAAGCACCACGTTTTTATCACTAATATAATTACCCACCTTGACCATATCAAGGACAGGGATTCCCTCTGTGATGCAGACAATGATCTTTATTCCAGCGGCAGTCGCCTCAACAATGGCATCAGCTGCAAAGGCCGGGGGTACGAAGATACAGGAGACATTGGCTCCCTCATTTAAGACCGCCTCTTTTACGGTATTAAACACCGGCACACCTTCCACATCCTGACCGCCCTTCCCCGGTGTCACCCCCGCGGCCACCACGGTCTTGTATTCCATCATCTGCCGTGTATGAAACCGGCCTTCCTGTCCTGTTATTCCCTGTACCACTATCCTGCTGTTTTCGTCTACAAGTATGCTCATGATAAACCCATCCCCTATACCTGTCTTGCGACCAGGTCCGCCACCTCGGCAAGATCTTTGGCGACCAAGAATTTTAGATTAGATTCCTGAAGGATCTTTCTGCCTTCCTCAACATTGGTCCCTTCCAGTCTGACAATCAAAGGAACCCTTATGCTCTTTGTCTTTGCCGCCGCCACGACTCCCCTGGCCAGGACATCACACCTGAGTATCCCGCCAAAAATATTGATAAGAATCGCCTTCACACGTCTGTCCTGGAGGATGATCTCGAAACCTTTTGAGATCATCTCTTCGTTTGCGCCTCCGCCCACATCCAGGAAATTGGCCGGTTCAGCACCTGCCGCCTTGATTACATCCATTGTCGCCATGGCAAGACCGGCGCCGTTGACCATGGCTCCGACATTGCCGTCCAGACGGATGTAATTGAGATTATATTTTTCCGCCTGCAACTCCAGCGGGTCTTTTTCATTGGGATCGTCAAGCTCAATCAGCGCCTTTTGTCTGAACAAGGCATTGTCATCAATGGTCATCTTGGCATCCACCGCAATGACATTGCCGTCTTTTGTCGCCACCAGGGGGTTTATCTCCACCAGGGAGCAATCGTTGGAAAGAAAGACCTTGTAGACATTGGACATAACTGCCATCAACCCCTTTCTGATCCCCGGCGCCGGCACCGGATCGAGCCTGTAAATCAGATTCCCGGCCTGGTAGGGGAGCCACCCGGTTATGGGGTTTATGTGTTCCTTTAATATAAGGTCAGGGGTTTTTGCTGCAACCTCCTCTATCTCCATACCTCCTGCCTGGGAAAAGATCATGGTTGGCATCCTTGTTGCCCTGTCAACCACCATGCCCAGGTAAAATTCCCTGTCAATATCAACCCCATCTTCAATCAGCACCTGATTTACCTTTATGCCATCTCCACCCGTCTGTTTTGTGGACAGCGGTTTTCCAAGCATGTTCTCAGCAGCAACGGCCACGTCATAAGAATTCTTCACGACCTTTACTCCGCCTGCCTTGCCCCTGCCTCCTGCATGGACCTGTGCCTTGACAACCCATGGAGGGCCATTTACCACCTTCATCGCCTTTGCAACCTGGTCAGAGGCATTGACAAGCTGACCGTTCGGAGTAGGGATACCTGCTTTCCTGAAAATTTCCTTAGCCTGATACTCATGTAGTTTCATAATTATTAATGCTCCAATCTGGGATTCCTCTATCTCTCGATCAATAGAACAGCGGACAATCTTAATCATGATCGTGAAATGTCAAACAAAATTTAGGATAGTTTTTATTATTCTTGATCTGAATTGTCAAGAAGGATGTATAGGGTAAGACGGCACAGCGCTTCAGGATTTGCACCTTAAAACCGGCCCTGACCATTGACAGGGATTATTCACTTATCAGCCGCAGAATAATCCTGGTTTCAGGTTTGCTGCATCCTAGGAGGCTGTCCTAAAAAGTGGCAACGCTGTCCGCAAAATCCGGATCTTTGAGCAGCCTCTTGGCGAACTTCATGTATTTATTCACGATTGCCCTGACGGCAAGCTGCAATGCGAATGGTTTGATAGGTTTTTCCAATAGATAGTTAACATTTGAGGCGACACACATGTTTACAATATCATCGCTGGCATTGCCTGTGATGATAATGGTGTCTTCATGGACCGTGGAGAATCTGTCCTCTATTGCATCGAGGAAAAAGAAACCACTCTTTCCGCTGAGATAGACATCAACCACAAAAATTGCAATGCCTATCTCTCTGTTTAAACAATATGCTATCGCCTCATCAACATCAGTGAATACCAGCACATCACCCCAAGTGTAGAACCTGGAGATGATAGCAGCGACGGTTTTGCATACATTCGCTTCATCGTCTACAATAATCACATCCAGTCCGGCAGGCATACCATTCCTCCTAATTATAAGAACAAGCAGGTAAGTTTGATGCGTTCAACAGGGCTACTGATCATAGTAAACCCGGATGACGCTTTATCTCATCCTCGACTAATTGTGAATCATGTGAATTGTAAAGGACGATCCCATGAAGATGGAAAAGGCCGTCGGGATCAATGCCTGTGAATTTCACTGCAATGGCACCTTTTTCACAGCGAACAATTTCTCCATCAATCAGAATGCTTAATTCGCTGTTTGTCTCGTCCATCAGGATCTTCAGATGGCATGTTGAGCCTGGCGTGAATTCCGCATTCAGAGGCAACAGGCACCCTCCTATGCTCAAATTCAAGATGCGATCAATGGCATACAACTCACCATTGACAGTCATTTCCGCCTGGACCCCGAAGTGAACACGCGTAAACCGCCGTTTGTCGTTCGGCATTAGTTACCCCTTTAGAAGGAGATTGTCATTAATGCAGGCAGGTTAGGTAAAATACCCTTACAAGTCAAGGATTGAGAAATGATGCAATATAGTCTCCGATCATATCATGGAACAAAAATTCTCCGGCGATAATACTTCAACTCTTCAATGGATTCCTTGATATCGTCCATGGCCAGGTGAGCCTTCTGTTTCTGAAAAGAGGGAAGAGTCGGATACCATCTTTTGCAAAGCTCCTTAACAGAGCTGACATCAATATTTCGATAGTGCAGGAAATCATTGAGCAACGGCATATACCTCAATAGAAACAGACGATCCTGCCAGACCGAATTTCCGCACAGAGGGGATACATTTTTTTCACAATACCCGGAAACAAAATCTAAAGTCCTTTGTTCGGCGAGTTTGCAGGAATATGATGATGCCCTGACCCGGTCAAGAAGCCCGGATGCCTGGTGATGGCCCTTGCTCCAGTCATCCATCAGGCAGAGTACATCTTCAGGATAGTTTATAGCTAATTCCGGACCAATGGCAACGGCATTCAGTTGTCCGTCAGTAATTATTGAAGCAATCTCAACAATGACATGCTTTTCAGGATCAAGCCCCGTCATTTCCAGATCTATCCAGATCAGGTAGCCTTTCAAATTAGCCTCCTTTGCAAGTTTGTGTCTGAAAAAAATGTCGCAATGTCTAAGATAATGTTAAGAGGGAGTAGCCAATCAGGCGGTAACCATTGGAAATTGGATAGCTTTAAGGTTATTCTGAAACTGGTCCATGTTTGCCTCTTACCTATAAAAATAGCATAAAAATACCGCCTAATACCATAAAAATCTCTTCTGGTATTTAAAACATATTCAGCGCCCAGCCTGTGTTTTTTACTTGCACTTCCCAGGGTAATAATTTATAAATATAAGTTTACCGAATTCGGTATAATCGTGGGATGATATAGATATAGGTCATTAAAACACTTGGTTGTATTGAACATCATGCATAACTTCTCCATGCAGCTAAAAGACCGGCCTCCAATTGAGATTCAGGCTGAGGCCCTGACCGCCCTCGATGCCTTAAGACACCTTAAGGTAAGGTCCATTGAAAGGGTGATTGCGGCCAGGGTCAATGGGGCGCCCTGTGATCTTTCATTCAATATCGGGCCTCATGCCGAGCTAGAGCCGATCTATATGGATTCCAAAGAGGGAATTGAAATTTTGAGGCACAGCACCTCCCATGTAATGGCCATGGCTGTTCAAGGGCTGTTCCCCGGCGCTAAGGTCACTATCGGACCTGCCATTCAGGATGGCTTTTATTATGATTTTGACTATGAACGGCCATTCAGGGAAGACGACCTGCAAAAGATAGAAGAAAAGATGAAGGAGATTATCAAGGCGGATCTTCCCTATGCCAGGAAAGAAATGGCAAGCCAAGAGGCTGCTGAATTTTTCAAGGCCCTGGGAGAGGACTATAAGGTTGAGCTGATCGAAGACCTGGGAGCTGAAAGGGTTTCTCTTTATACCCAGGGCAGTTTTACTGACCTGTGCCGTGGCCCTCATATACCTTCCACAGGCAAAATAAGCGCCTTCCATCTGACCAAGGTAGCAGGGGCATACTGGCGCGGCGATGAAAAGAAGGCCATGTTGAGCAGGATTTACGGTGTCGCCTTTGCCGATCGCAAGGAATTAAAGGAGCATTTAAGAAGACTTGAAGAGGCAAAGAAGCGTAATCATGTAAAACTCGGCCCTCAGTTGGGCCTTTTTAACACCTATGACGAGATAGGCGCAGGCATGATCGTCTGGCATCCAAACGGCACCATGTTGCGGTATGTGCTGGAGGATTTTGAAATAAGGGAGCATCTTAAAAGGGGCTATGAACTGGTCAAGGGGCCTGAGATACTGAAAACAGATTTATGGAAAAAATCCGGTCATTTTGAAAACTACCGCGAGAACATGTACTTCACCATGATTGATGAGCAGTCATACGGCATAAAGCCGATGAACTGTCTTTCCCATATGCTTATCTACGGCTCCGAGATCAGGAGCTATCGTGATCTGCCAAAGAGATATTTCGAGCTTGGGACTGTTCACCGCCACGAGCGTTCAGGGGTGCTGCACGGCCTTTTCAGGGTGAGGGAATTCACCCAGGATGACGCCCACATCA
>DIKH01000436.1:12198-33138 GCA_002424495.1 Desulfobacteraceae bacterium UBA5623 | reverse complement strand
GACGAACGAATGCCACTCTGTGCATTGTCATCAAGAGGGAAGTTTTCAGGTCTTAGATAACCAGCCATTTAATATCCTATTTTGAATCAGGCTTTTTAAGACCTAATTTATCGAGCAACATCAGATAGTCTTTATACTCAGGGTTGTCATATCCACCTGTTAATTTCTTAGGCGGGACGACTCCGGTCCAGATGCTACCCTTTGAAAGTAGCCTCTTCTGAACACCGTCAACACTGGCCCATATAACGCCATCCTTATCAACTTTGGCATTTTTAATCTTTGAATATGGAACGCCTTCGGTTATGCTTTTAGGGGTTTTCTCTTCCTCTTTTTTAGTTCCTGCTTTAAGGCCACTTGAAGTGTTTGAAACTTTTTTCTTGTCCTCTTTGGGCGTGGCTGCTACCAACCCTGCGTTTTTGGGCACTGGCTTTTGCTCACTTTTAACCTTGTCTGTCTTGGGTGCCGGTGCGCCTTCTTGCCGTGAAAAATCAAACCCACTTTCCTGATCGTATAGCTCCCCGTTACTTTTGCGCCAAGCATCCCAATTAACTTTGTTAGGGTCTTTGCCGCTATCCTCTAACCTCTGGCGCTCTTCCTTTTCTTTTTTATCAAAATACTTCATTTTGCCCTGGTTATAAGCTATGGTATCTTTTTCTTTCCATCCGCCCTTCCCCTTGCCCGGTTTATCCCTGGCCGCATATAGCCCTTCCTGCTTCGCCTTAAACGCCTTCGCCTCGGCCTCGCCTGTCTGGGCAACAGTCTTACCTATCTTGGCTTCACCCTCGCGCATCTTCTGGGTTTCTTTCGCCCCGGCTATCGGTTCGTATCCCATGCCGATCAAGGCCGTTTCACTTGGGATAGGGACGGGCCTACCCTTAGAGTCGTAAGCCTCAAGATATGACTTGCTCATGTCGTCAACATCTACGATTGACCTGGCATATACGGACTTGCCCGTCTCTGCGTTGTAGTATTGCTTCAAGGGGCTTTCCCTATTGGCCTGAGTCGTGGCCTGCGCCATCATTGCCTTTGCAGTGGAAAACTTCTTTCCGTCAATGTCATTTATCTTCTTGCCTATCTCGGAAATGGGGATTGATTCTTGAAATCTCAGATCGGAGCCCATGTCGTCAGGGCTGATTGTCTTACTGAAAATATTTATCGTCTTGGTCTTGGGGTCATATTTGGCCTTCTGAGGTAAGAAAGAACTGCTGATTACATCAGCCGCCATCTCCCCGGCCATGTCATGTTCACCAGAAGTGATATAACGGTTAATCTGGTTTCGCTTGGCATCAAAGACTTGATATTCCTGCATCCCTCTCTGCATCCTTGCCGCCGTGGTTGCAGTCTTTATCTGCTCGTCATTACTGAGCATCTTCATTACTTCATTGTAGGCCGTGGCTGCGTGCATGGGGTTTTCTTCCTCATGCGGGTTGACATTCTGGACTTCATCAAAAGACATGCCGGAATATTTCTTCAAATATTGTGCGGTATCTGCGGTTCGCCATGATTCGAGCGCCCTTTGTTCATAGGGCCTGTCGCCCAGACTGTCAGGGTCAACAGTTCCGGCCTTGAGGCCCATAAGGATCTCATCGCCTTTGCGGTTCTCAAATGTAGCCGCTATCCCGCTTGTTGCGCGATCTAAAACGTGTAGAGCTTGTAAGTCATCCATTGTCATTCTTCCTTTATAGTAAAGCCAACAGCCAAGAATAAGCCGATTGTGCGCCGCCTGCTACGGCCCCCCATGCCTCAGACATAGCCGCCATGGTTTCGGCGCCTACACTTGCCTCCGCCGGTTTTGTTGCAAAGGCAGTCTCTAACCCCTTCTCACCCGCGACTAACGATTCTGCGACAGGGCTGGATGCCGCGCTAAGCACTTCTTTTGCCGCTTCGCCTGTGACTGATTTTGCAGCTTCAACGGTAGGGCCGACAGCCTCAGTAGTTGGGTTAAAAAGTCCTTTTGCCGCATCAAGGGCTTTATCCACCAACCCATCTCCTGGGCCGCCTTTCATCCTGTCATATAGCTTGTAGGCACTGTTAGCAACAGACGTGGTAGCCGCGACATTAGACAACCCTGAACTCTTGCCCGCTTTTGTCTTGGTATTCTGCCCCGGCCTGTACGCCCCCACACCTGCCGTTGTGGTACGCTGTTGGTATAAGAGTTTATCTAAGTAGCTCGGCACTTCTGGAAATAATAGTCCTTGTCGTCTTGCCATGATGTCACCTTACTTTAAAATTGAGTCTATCCCCTTCCAAAGACCAGGAAGAAAAATGCGCCCCATTTTTTCGTTGCCTTCTCGGTTAAACCCTAAAAGCTTTTTTTGTTCAGATACAGGCGTGTCGCCACTTTTTTCCACTCCACCCCCAGGACTCGCCCCAACGCCTGCTGAGGCATTCCCAGGGGGAGGCGCTGCACCAGCCCCCACACCACCGCCTATCTTTTTCATTAAGTTGGTAAGGCTGTCCGGCGTAATGGTTGACATCACATTAATTGGGCTCCCGCCTTCTTCCTGCAAGAATCCCTGCTTCGTCTGCGTGTTTTGCTGTAACCCTGAGCCGTAATTCATTAATCCCGGCATTGTAACGTCCTCCTATAGCCCGTTGGCCGAAAGCCCAGCAAGGCGTTCATAGTTCTTGTCCTCTTCTGACACCCTGGCCGTGGTACGTGCGCCTGCGATCCCTTTCGACTTGTTCAATAAAAGTTGTTTCTGCAAATTCATGTACTGGCCGCTATTCGGATCAACACCGGCCCTGAAAGCCTCATTCTTTAAAGACTTACCTGCTATCCCTGATGCGTGTTCCACGTCTGCCTGCGCCCGGTTCATGGCTCCTGTAGGGTCAGTCCCGGCCATGGTCAGGTCGAATAGTTTATTCCTGGCAAGTCCTGATTGCTTTGTTGCCGCCGTCTGCTCGGCAAGGCTCAGTCTTTCAAGCTCTGTCTGCATTGGCAGAAGCCCGGCATTGGCCGCTATCTGTTGCGCCTCCAACTGCTGTTGACTGACATCGTTCGGGTCGTCAATATAGGTTCTCTTGGAAAGCTTGCCAGTTGCCTCGTTAATAACCCAATTGTTTTCAGCCTGAGCCTTTTGGCCTTTCTTGGTAAGACTTCCGTCTGGGTTATAATACTTGGTTGTGTCCTTGCCCTGTTTATTCAAAACAGGTTCAATGTCCTCGTATGAGTAAGATCCAACCCCATACTTGTAGGTGTCGAAAAGTTCATCTGCCATCTGTTGATTTTTTACAGACAAGTTCGCAACGATCTGATTGTACCACTTGTCAACTGAGGTCGAACTTGAGCTTGAACCGGATGTGTAATATCTAACCTTCGAGCCAACCCCGCATAGGACGCTATCGTTTACATCAAAATACTTTTTCATTGTCTTACCTCAAAAAATAATAAAGAACGGCATCTACGCTTTCTTTTTTCTCGTTGTCCCATGCTGCGTTTGGTATCATGGTGGCCCTTGCCAAACCAGGAACACTGTCGGCGAACTTGTTAATACGGACATTGGTCGCAGGCGTAAAACCAAGGAGAACGTCATAATTCATAATATTCAAGATCTCTTTGAAAAACTTAGCTGTGTACCTCGCCTTGTCATTGCACCTGAAAAAACAGAAATGAATGTAAGCTGACTTAGCCTTGCAGTCAGTCAATAGGATATGCCCGTGCGGATTCAGGGTATCATGGTCCACTATCACCCAGAACGGGGGCCTTGACTGCATCAGGTTTGCGAATTTGCCCGCGCTTTTTATGTAATCTCGAAATTCTTTCCGGTTGCCTACCCCGCCACTGAAGAATACCCATCTTAGTTGATGCTGTGCCTCCATGATGTCGTATAGGGCCATGATGTACGAATCCGACATGCTCGGTATGCCATCCTGGATAGTGTACGGGAACAATTCGAGTTCTCCGTGCTGGATCTTATTTCTTGGCATCTTTCGTTTTGTCCGAATTAGCAAGTTTTTGTGTCGCTACTTGTTGTTCCAGCATGGCAACCTGTTTCTCAAGAAATGCGATCTTGATGGCCTGCTGCCCGATAATCTGTGAAAGGTCAATTTGTATGTCTTGCTGGTCCATAAGATTCTCCCTTACATAGAGTTAAATTTGAGTAATATTTTAGTCAACAACTCTTTGACTGGTGTTTCCTTGACAATCTTGTCAATGCTTTCTACAGTCTGCCCCTTGAAAATATCTACTTCTTCGGCTTCCAGGGCCAGCCTTGCCTTTGCTCTTGGCGGTAAGATTAGGGCTTCTTTCATTCTATTGTCACCTTAAACTCAATTGGCTGTTCAACATCTGATCTACACTTTATAAGATATTCGCCCGGATCGTCAATAGAAAACTCATATTCGCCGTCTGTTATGACCCTGTGAAAGCTGGCATGATTGCCGGTGATTATTATCCTGGTTGGATTCTCGAGATTTTCGAGTTTAAAAAACCCGTCCCCAGTGGCCAAAGTAATGGATGATTCTGGTTTTTCGTGTAGGGTTATGGCTTGTGATTTTTCTGTAACAAAAATAATTTTGTCTTTATGATTTCCAGGAATAAAAGTTTCATTAAATTTTAACCCAGGAGGACCATCGGATTGAGGTTTTGATATGATCCTAACAATAGGTCCCTTTCTGGAAAATACTGTGTAAACCGCCATTATTTTTTCCTTTCAAGAACTGAAAAAACATTCAAGGTCGAACAACTAGTGGTAGGATAACTCCCCACTACACAAATTCCTGCGGCTGAAATATGGTAGTAAATCTTAAAAGTTCCAGGAGTATCATCAACCCAATGAAAATCGAAAGGCATATACCCATTATCAGACCCGTCATCTGAGTATTCATTAAAATGTCCAGTTCTGACGGTATGTTGATGAATTCCGGCTGAAATATAGCCATCAGGTTTGTTAGCGGGATTTGTGCTGTCCGATAATCGAACATATAAAGTTGAAAACCCTAATGAATTTTTATTCACCCAGTCGTACTCGCCAGGGGATAATGAGTATGGAGAATGTACCAAATAACTTCCATTTCCTCCAACATCATCTTCCAATATAGACTCATTACCTACGTCAAGCGCTGGGATGCCTGGAGGTCCGTTATCCTCATTAGTCAAATAATATTCATCTGTAGCGCCATTTCTTGTCCACTTAAATACGCCATTTAAAACGACTAAGATGGATCTCATTATGTAAAATTCAAAATATATTGTGTCTGAAGTTATGGGTGTAAAAAAAAGTTCAGAGTGGTTAAATAACATGGCTGGATCATTTGTAGCTACAAAAGGATCTGTCCATGAAAGTATACTAGGGATGTCAACATCAGTACCTATTGAGATTTGAGAATCACTATTATAATTCCATATCCTCGTTATATTATCATTGGCCACATTGTCAGTGATAATCAAGCCGTCTGAGAGGGTTATCACACCGTCGCTCATGTTTATGTACTTAGTTGCGTTCCCCATCTCAAATTTGGCTTTATCCCCGTCGCTATCATCAATGCCAAGGATAAATCCGGCCGTTGTATTTCCAAAGTCTGTTTTTCCAGATCGAATCCTTACATCACCACCCCCAGGAGTGAGAGCCAGCACAATATCTTTCGAGGTGATCGTTCCAGCCGTTAGCTTAGCAATATCCAAGGCGGTTATCTTCGCATTCGTGATAATGGCATCTTTAATTTGCGCAGAAACTGTAATTAGTTCCCCGGTGTAAAGAGCACCAGATGTTACCGTCCCGGTATAGATATCACCACCATCAATTTTGGTAGTGTTTGAGGCGTGCGCCCATCCGGTAACATAAGATGTCGGCAAAGAACCTAAAAACATCTGCAACCCTGGATTACCCGCTGGGCTTGCATAAAGAGCCTTAACTTCAGATGGAGTTAGGACGCTGTAGTAAAGTCTAAGTTCATCAACAATGCCATCTAAAAAATTTGCAGATGATGCCGTATCTCGCCCCAATAACAAAGAAGTCCCTGCTGCTGAAACAGGGTTAATGTGGTCTCCACTGATATCTGTGCAGTCAACACCGTTCAAGTATATTTTTGCTACGGCCCCTGTTCTTGTGACAACTAAATGATACCATGTTGAGGTTGTGACTGAAGTGCTGCTGGTGTATTGATTGGTTCCTGATTGAGCAGTCCCAAATTTTATAACACCATCAGGCTGATAAAAGATGTCCCATCCTTTTACCGACGTAGTCCGTTTTGACAGAATGCTAGCATAACCAGGTAAGGCATCAAAATAAACCCAAAGTGAAACGCTGAAATCTTCAGTTGTAAAATTAAATATGTCTCCAAAATCAATATAATTAGTTGACCCATCAAGATGTAACCCACTGCCAGATATGGCGGCTTCCCTGGCTGGTGTCCCATAAATATTGCCATTATACGGAGGGACGGTACAATCAAAGGCTATTGTTGAAGCACTTACAGTTTCATTGAAAGGCCAATATCCCTGAAGAGTATCATCACTTGGGAGCTTATTCAAAGCCGAGACCGACAAAGATCCGGCAATAACTAACCCTCCTGCAGGCGTATATTTCAAATAATTGCCAATCTCTCCTTCGTCTCCCATATAGATCTGAGATCCGGTAAATTTAGAAAGCAATGTCCCATCAGACAGATAATTGAAAAGCCCTTTCTCCCCCTTATCTGTTCCCATCCTGACGATAATATTGTCGTTATAGTCATGGATGAGATAGTTTGCATTATGTTGGATTATAAAATCACCACTGTCATACTGGACATCGCCATCAATAACTAAGTGATCCCTAGGCGCGGCCCAGAACCCATAATCTGAGGCCCCCCACGTCGCCGTTTGAGCGATTGAATATTGAGACGTGGCATCCAAGGCAGGGTTAAAGGCTTCCGATACAGTAAAGCTTGTAGCCGTATTAGAGACGATCGTCTTTGCTGCCTGACCTATCCCGGTCCCGGCAACAACCGTCACTAATAACCCGGCAAGCGCATTGACAGTCCAGTTTTGAGAAGAATCATTGACTATCGTAGCATCAGCAAACGAGGCAACAGCAAAGCCTTTTATAGGGTTTTTGAGAAGGCCATTGACATACCCCATGGCGACCTTCTCATTATCGGCACCATCATATACTGAGACCCTCAAGTTCGTGCCATCAAGGAATATCCTGGCTCCTGTAGAAGGGCCAACGGTCCCGGATGTGATAAGCAATGCCCCCGCAGCAGTCAGCTCCGCATAAGTCCCTTTCCATGATATGTTTGTCCCGTCCCACTTGACATACTCTGTGGCATCCCCTATGTTGACCTTGTAGTCAGCCCCGTCCCTGCCGATAAAAACACCGGTTACGGTAGAGTCAAACGTGATCTTGGCGTTCATTACGATCTTGTCATAATCAAGATCAAAGTAAGTTCCTGCATCATAAGACGTGATCCGGCCTGTTCTGACCACACCGCCGTCAATATATTGAATCTTGCTCAGTGACCGGATATTGGTAAACTCAAAGTTTCCTGCAACTATGTCCTGTAAGTCCCTGAATGTAATAACAGTATCGAGAAGCCCCGCGTTACCGCCCCACTTATCAAGAATCTGCTTGACAGACAAATTGAACTTGTACGGGTCCTGGTCCTTATTAGGGGCCGGTGGAAGCTGTGTTGTAGTGGTCGCTCTTGAGGCCATTTTAGCTCATTAATTCATCCATGGTTGTCGCAAATACAGCAGGGGGCTGAACTTCTTTTGTCCCTGTGATCAGAAATTCCCACACATTGGCGGGCCGGTTAACAGTGCCGCTTGCCCCGAACCTGAAAGGCGCTGAACTCGAAACAGTGAGATCCCCCCCTACCTGTGTCCCGTCAGCGTAAACCTTCACCGTCACTGAATCGCCTGTTGTAAGCGATATCATGCCGACATTGAATTTCACCTTTTTGGGGTAGTAGTATTTTCTTGACTTCCAGGTATAGGTCAGCTTGTCGGTTGCGTGTCCGTCCCACTTGATGATGTACGGCAAGGTGTTATCATCAACCAAAAGTGCAGGCCCATCCGTATCAGCAGTTAACAATAAATGAACGGAAGACGCACCTGATAAGGTGAGATACGACGACATATCCACATCGGCCAGAAGATAAAGTGAGTCAGTCTCCGCATCAACAAAGGTGTCGTAAACGTCAACAGTGTCCGACAGGCTGAACGTCCTGTAATCCATTGTCACCAGATCAATCAAAAACCCGTTCTCTGTTCCCAGGAAAAACACATAGTATTTATTATCGTACAGGCACGCGATCAACTCCTTGTCATAGGCGGTTGTCGTGGTCAAAAGGGCCTGCCACTGTTTTTTGGTGAAGATCTTCTCAGTGATATTTGAAAAACCTGCCATGGGGTTTGACGTGTTTATCGAAATCACGCCATCCGGGGTAACGGCCAGGACGAACCCATTCCCGGAAGTTATCGTCCTTCTCCACAAGGGAACCTGATCTTCCGGGATATATGTCACGCTCAAGTTATTGGGGTCGTAAGCCTCGATAACGCACGGCCTTGTCTTGGTAAAGGCAATGATAGTTGTCCCTGAATACCCCAGTCCAACAACATCTGACATCAGGGGTACTTTGTAGGGGAAGGTGAAAGGATATCCGGGCTCGCTTATCCAGACTTCATTATGTTTGAAAGCGGCCATACAACTGTTTGCCAGCAGGATAAACCCCTGAAGGTCGTCTTCCGGTTCGTCCCATTCCTCTGACTCTATAATGTCTCCAAGATCGGCATCGTCGTATATCTCGTTTGCGGCTGCCTGCTTGTCATTTATGGTTGTCCATGGCTGAGTGTCATACTGGAATGTCGCCCCTGCTGAGATATTGGGGCTTGCCGCTGCCGTAGCAACAGCGGTGTCGTCATCGGTCAGAGTAGCGATTTTAAACCACTGCCCCTTGCAGAGCATCCAGTTATTCACCGCCAACTGATCCGGGCTGAAATTCGTGCCAACCCCCTCAATGGCTGTGCCTGTAACTGATATCGTCCCTGTACCGTCATTCCAGCCCATGGCCTTCTTGTACGTGCCATCGGTGGAGTCATTCAAGTCGGATATTATCTGATATTCAGCGTTCCCGGTGGCCCCTGTGTTCACCCTGTAAACCCGGACCCCCACAATCCCGCGCCTGGTCAGGGCTGCGACATTGAATGTGAACCCGGACAATTGAACATACTCGCCGCCTTCGACATCAACGGTGTTGGAAGGGGCGCTCGGCATGCTTTCTTCGCCCCATGCCGTGACATAAGTGTAAACATAATTGACGCTTGCATGAATAACTCCATCAGCAGCAACATCAACAACCGTAGCGGTCAGGGCGGAGGGCGGCGCCGGAACCCCTGCAAAATACGATTCGTCAACGCTGCCGTTGGTATTCGCCCCGGATACGGAGGCCATATCGAAGTTTGATTTCTTAGGAACAACCCCGTCCGTCCAGTAGAACCTTGCATACTCTGTTGATAGCCATGTAGAGGGCGACAGGCAGATGTCAATAAAGGTGGTTGACGTGATCCAGAACGAGTCACCGACTGAATGTTCTTTGATTTTGTATGCTTTTCTGAGGTCCGTTCCTGTCAGGGCAAGAGTGGAATCGTAATCCGCGAAGGGGGCAAGCGTATCAGCATTTAAATCCACATTGTCGGCAGTCTGGCCATATCCCTCTGGTAAATTCTTAGGGGATATCGCAGGCAGTGTGCCCTTGAATGCTGGTATCACAATTTTGGGCATGGTACTACCCCTCGGTTAAATCAGTTGACATCCTTATTGGCCGTGGTGAATTTTCTTTTTCAATCGGGTCTTTCATCCCAAGCAATCTGAAAAGTTCATCGCGATAATGTTGTGCTCTTTCCTGAGCGTAAACGCTGTGGGCTGCATCTTCCGAAAAGGCGTAATAGCATGTTCCGGCTATCAAGTGAGGCTCGTAAATGTCGTCCAGCGTGATGGCGTTGCCTATTGCCGCTATGTCTGCGGGAACATAGGAATAAGTAATGCTGACATAGCCAGGCGCAACCGTAGGCTGTTGAGGATAAACCATGAATTTTGTGGGGTCTCTTTCATCCCACATATAATGAATTACGGTTGCGTTTGCTGTCTCAACATTCCAACCCGGAGTCGTCCTATCTAAAACGTCCTTTTCAATAAAGGTAATTGGAGCGCCAACAGTTGCCCCTCCTGTACCCAAGTTCCAGTTCAGTCTAATCAATCCTGTCCCACCTGTAGGAACACTCTGGATGACCCCTGCGACAAGAATCGTAGAAGACGTGGTAACGCAGACATCAGGCTTCAGGCTCGCAATATATCTTTGTGTGACATTCAGCCACTTGAGCAGGCGAACTGCCGTCCATTGAGAATTTGCGGAGTCAGACAGTATATCTTCGACATCATTGACGATTTTCGAGGCTAAGATTGTCATTGGTTAGGCCTCCATCC
Source organism: Desulfobacteraceae bacterium UBA5623 (assembly GCA_002424495.1). Taxonomy (GTDB): domain Bacteria; phylum Desulfobacterota; class DSM-4660; order Desulfatiglandales; family Desulfatiglandaceae; genus UBA5623. The sequence continues at coordinate 22,729 of DIKH01000436.1, read as the reverse complement.
CCCCACAGAAATTTGTAAGCCCTATCCTGGCTTTTCTCCATGCCTGCGCCTTCACCGCGTCATACAGGTTGTAATTTAACTGCGCCTGGTTTGCGTCATACCATGGCATCCCCTTCATCTTCTGAAGACGAGCAAGCGCCCCGCATGAAATAGCCTGTTGATATTCACTCGCTATAAAATCTTCAACAGTCGTTGCGGTCTTAGAGGGCTTGAGATACACCCAAACTTCAATGGCATTCTCTATTGCCTGATCACATATCGGAATTAGCCTTAATAGCTTTGATTGAATATCGGCATTGTAGAACATCGGGCTCGATCCCATCTCATACCGCCATCGGGGGTAATTAAAATTGAGCCATGGGATATCTCTTTCCTCAACCGGCTCTTTATCGAAATAAATAGGGCTTTCAATCCCCACAATATCGCCTGAAGCATGAGAAAGCGCATATGCTGATTTGGCTATGTATGTATTTGTTCCGGCGTCAACATCGGCCACTGAATCAGTCGAGGCTAGGGTTAGGGTGCTTGCCGCCACTGTAGCCAGGGTATAAGGACCTGTGTTGCTGTTTTGGTCGTCGTCATTGCTCCCCTGGTTTGTGACTATTTCGTCGGTGGACACAAAACCAGTTGTTTCAAAGTCGCTTGACATACTGGTTATGGTGCAAGGAGATCCATCTACAAAGGCAATGTCTGTTGCATCTTCCAGGGCCACAGTTGATATTGGAGTCAATCGCTCTTTCCAGATCTTGGTGTAAGCGCAAAATTCACGGAGCGTATCAATAAGAGCAATGTCAATTCTTGGCGTAGGGCAACCTTCAACTTCAGGAAGTATATCCCCATAAAATGTGCTTAACGCTGTAGCCATATTCTATGCCTCTTCTACCTTCTGCCGTTTCTCTCGCATGATCCTGTCACCAGTGGCTCTCATTTCCACGTATTCTTCCATTGTGGCCTCTCTCAGCACCGTATATGGAAACTCTTGGATGGTCCCGACCTTAACCCGTCCTCTTTCAGGGGATTGCTCGTATGTGTCCCTTGTTGCATGGTCAGCGTTTTCGAGATAAAATCCAGGCAGCACGACGGGCGTCATTCTTTTAATTATCAGGCATTGATTTTCCCAAGTGAGCCTTACATCCTTCGGGTCGTTAGGGTCTTTCATGGGTGCAAACTGGACTTCCCAGAACCCTTCAACCCAGATATCTAACGGCCCCTTGATGTTGCCGGTTGGCTCTGTCTTTGCTTCTTTGGTTATCTTTATTGCCAGACTTTCCCCTAGGACATTGACCAGCCTGTCATAAGACAGATTTTGAAATATGGGCCTTGGCGATTTCGTCACCGCCTCAATCCCTGTCAAGTTAAAAAAATCCTGATATTTCTTGCCTATCTTCTTTCTGGTCTTTTGCCACGTCACCTCTGTAAAAGTAACTTCGGTCTTATATTCTGTGCTGGCAGGGTTAAATCGCCTTGCAACATTCTTCCCATACATGGGGAGTTCCACGGGGGCGGTTGTAATCGGTTGAAAGTATGCCGAACCAATTATTTCCGTCCATTTTTTGTCGAACGTGTCTCTAACCAGGAAGGAAGACGAAAGAATCTTTGCCCTGTTCTTCGTCTCGTATCCTCTGAGGATCAGTTCTTGTGAGATTCGTTTGAACTCATCAATAAATTTATCTTCTTGCTCTTGGGTTGATTTACCCTCTTGGCCTTTATCTGACATTTATGGTCTCCTTGTATTTTATTGGATTGGCAAAATTGGCCTTCGTGAAGCTCTGTATCTTGCTATTCGTTACGGGCATATTGCCTGAAATGCTATCAGAGCGTCATTGACGTTCAAGGTGGCATATCCGATCAGCACTCCGGGTTTGGTCACCTGTCCGATAGGGACAGGCTTATAGCTGAATTTGCCGCCTATAAACTCCACCCTTCCGGATGGGACTGCCTGGGACAGTGTAACCTCGTTAGAAGACACGCCATTCCCGGCGGTCAGCGCGGTAATGTAGGCCTCGTAAACATGCTTATTGGTATTGTCCTGAATACGGATCAGGGACCCATCCCCTACATACGTGCCGGTGATATCGCCATTAAAATGGCCTGTCGGGGTTGCGGCTGTATCCAGCGTCCAGGTTGTGATATCAGTAGTTGCGGCATCGCCTAAAATCCCCGCGGCAGAGTTTGTATAGAAACGGTAATCGGTATCATCTCTTTCCAGATAAACGCCTTCGCCGTATGTTACTGACGTTTGGTTTGTGGTTGTCATCAAGTCCCCGCCATAGTAAGGCTGAATGCCCTCACCAAAGGCATGGTCGAGAACGGCAGAACCAGCGGCCGGCCAACTAAGGCCTTCACAGGTAAGCGGGCCAGCACCCATGCAGGGAGCCCATTCGCTTATAACTGGAACCGATGCCTCCAGGTTCCACAATTTGATGTTGAATGGGATTGTCCCGAGGCACAGATAAACATCCGCTCCGGTCCCGTTAAAAACTCCACTAATAATGTGCATGTCATATTCTCCTTTGTTGAAAAGTTTGGTCTTAAAAGTTTAAGCCTTTTTCACCTTACCGATTAAGTTGGGTTAGCTGTTGCGGCACACTCATACCGGACAAGCCAGGATGAATTAAGGATTACCGCAGTGTAGTAAAGCTTCCACGATATAAACCCAAGTTGCCCCAGAGGATCGCCCTGAACAGGCTTTGGCTTGACCATCGCGGGCCTAACTGCGTTCTGGCCCTGAAGTCTTACGACCCCATAGGAATCTTTGGCCGCCACTATCATTGGATACACATCTGGATACCCGGCAGAAGACGGTATGTCGCCATTGGACAGATAGGTCGTTCCGCTTGAGGAAGTCGCAGCCAGCAACCAGGGCTCGAACAATGGCGTTAACAGGAACCTGAAAGCCCCCATGCCTCCGACTTCGGACTGGTGTATAGTCTTCATGGCATCCCCGTAATTTCTTACAGGGGTAAACCCGTCCATGCTCTCAAGATCGGCTTTAAGATCGGTATGGCCGAAAACCACATACGACGGATCTATGCCTTCAGTAGAGACCAGTTGTGATGCAGAAATGCGGCTGGTTATCTTCATGGCCTTGTCCTTGGATAACGCCCTCTCTATCCGCTTGAAGTCTCCTGCAAGCGGGGGAGCATTTACGGCGGCCCTTGATCCGGCATTGTTCGCATAAACGACATTGCTACCGGATTTCTGGACCGAGACGGTAACAAGTTCAACCGTCTCGGCCATCTGCTCTGAGCAGAGGTCAACAGTCTCCATTGGGATGTCATCTTCGTGAGTATCGAAAACAACGTCCGTGAGTTCCGCCCAGTCACCGTACTGGCGCAGGGTGCTGGTAATATCTGTCTTGGTGAGTTTTCTGCCCGGAGGCGTTACGCCTTCCGATAATGGTGCTTCGGCTGTTGGAAAGTTCTCATACCGACGCCATTTCCCGGTTAAAGATGTGTTTGTTGGCTGAGTGAATGGCTGCCCGAACATCGCGGCAACCATCAGGTAATTACCCCTTTTCAGGAGCCTCTTTTTTACGAGACCAGTACTTCTATACCCCAGGTCCCCAGCAGTGCTGTAAGTTGTATCTCCCATTTTTAAAACCTCCGCTAAAATAACGATTAAAATGAAAGGTACTCTTACGGTACGCTGTGTTTGTCTTCATTCGATTACTACCTTATGCGCTTAAAGATTGTCTTCTTCCCGCAATTGGGACACTTGAACTCTTGCGGATCTAACGAGGCTTGGCCTCTGCACAAGAGCTTGTTGCATATATCACCTTTTTTTTCATTGAAATGCCCACACCTCAACTCCATTCCTTGAGGAATTTGCATTATCAAGTTTTCTGGAACCTCAGATATAAAAGGATCATCTTCTACTGGTGTCTGAGATCGTTTCATCTTCTGGCCCTCTGTTGCGCTCGCCTTTTGGACCGGATCATAACGGCTAAATGGAAGTTTTACTTTACCTACAATTTTAGCCTTGCCGAGATCTTGGATTACGTCTGTTTCCATGTTCAATAAATAGGGCTGGTATCTTCTTCGTTGAATGCCGCCATTTCTTCATCTTCCGGGGAAAGGGCGGAATTGAAGCTCTTGCCCTTAGACCTCACAGTAGTTGAATGCACCTTGTCGAATGCGTCTTTTGACTTCCGCCTTTTGTCGTCATGTGCTTTCAATTGTTCGTCGGCTTCGCCCTTGCCCATTTTGTTGATGAACCTTGTCAACAGCCTGACTTTATCTTGCGGGTCTTTGGAGAAATTCAAGACTTGGATTTCTTTAGGCTCGTTCTTGAGCCAATTAACCAGGTCTTTATTATCTATTTTTTCGGCGTTCGGGACCTTGCTCCTTACAGCCTCAGTGAACAGCTTATTGTCCACCTGCTCCATCATCTTAGCACCCGATTCTGTTGTGAGCAGGTATCCGTTTTCAACCATTTGAGTTACGATATTATGAGCAATGGACGCAATCATAACCGGCAGCTCCGGCGTTGCTTCAATGGCCGTCTCAAAATCAAGCAGCTCGCCATCAGATAGCTCAATAGTGCCTTTTGGAAAAAAATCTTTAGGTATGACCTCCCGGATAAATTCAACGTCTTCTTTTCTGTAAGATTCTTCTCTTGCAGATACATGGCTTTGTTGCGATCTTTGACGTTCCGCTTCCGCTCTGGCCTCATCCTCTTTCTGTTTGGCCTCAGCCTCAGTCTTTTCTTGGGCCTCTATGATCTCTTTGCCGCGCTTAACGTCTTCATCGTCTTCGATTTCGACATCAGGCTTTACCTCTGGCTCAACTTTCGGCTCAGTTTTTTCTGGCTCATCTTTTTTCAGGTCCTGGTCATCACCTTGTTTTTGATCTTCAAACCCATTGTCGGCATCTTTCGGATCTTCTCCCTCCGGCTTTTTAACTTCATTTTCCGGGGGAGATTCACCGGGCCTCATATCAAGAGACCTGTTATCGTCCATAGAGTCATCATTAAACGCAAGCACTTCATCCTGCATTATTCCGGCATTGTCGGCAGGTTCTTGATGCTGCTCTGTGACTTGAGTTGTCTCTGTGTCATCTGGCATTCTTAAATCTCCTTGTTTTGTTTTCGGTCTTTAATCCGTTTGGCAGGATTACCACACCATATCTCTTGGCTTGGGACATCGCAGGTCACGACTGAACCCGCTCCAATAACGGCCCCATCCCCGATCTTGTTAACGCAGGTGAGGATTATAACCCCATCCCCTATGTAAACATCGTTTCCTATGTTCAACCCTGATGTCTTTATCCTGTCGGTTTTAACATCTTCTTCGATTGTCATTCCGTCATGAAAATGATCATGGGTATAAATGCGGGTATTCCTTGAAATTGAAACGCCCCTGCCGATAGTGACATCCGAGGTGCAATCAATATAAACTGAGGGATGAATGTATATCGGGTGCTTAAATATTAATTGGCCGCGTCTGCCGTGATGGAATCCTGTTCTGAACTCAACCATTCCTCTTTTCCTTCCGGGTGCTCGTAGTTATGTATGGTTTTGACTGTCCTGTTTTTAGGAAAACACATACTCGGATCTTCCAGTCTTCCCAGCCATGCGCCATCTTCGCCTTGTTCTGGCCATATAGCCATTGGAATGATATGCCCGATAGTGTTGTCAGTATCGAGCCACAATCCAAAACCGGCTTTGGCGGCCTTCTCACAAAAATATAGATCGGTTCCCATTACTTCGGTATGAGTTCGCCCGCATTCAAACCAGGGCCTTGCCATGTTTTGTAACACCTTTGATTTTATCAGCATCCCGGCATTACCAACAGTCAGCCCTGTAATATCAATGCAGCCCGATCTCCCCCGTAAGGCATGATACGGCACCCTGTAAAAATCACGGCGGCTGTCAAAATGTATTACATGCCAGAACGGGAACCCATGCCGTAAACACAATGGAACTACTATGTCTTTATCTCGTTCAAGAAGCTTCATTAATAAGTCTTCTTTCCATACGTGATCATCGCCAAGTATCCATAGATAATCACATTCAAGCTCTTCCATGGCCTCTATTAAACGGTTGAGATTATACGCCGGATCTCCACCTACAGCCCATTGATGTTTAGACCCTGGTGGACTTATCGTAAAGCTTAGGCAGGCATCAAATTCACGATACCTGCCCATGTTCCCTGAACATATCCCAACTAAAACAGACCCGAATTTTTTATTCTTTTTGAAAATCATGGCCCCTCTATAGGTGGTCTTTTAACAAAACAGAATATTACGAACCGAACGTACCGCCACTGGCTGCATCAACATCACCAGTAGAGGAAAGCGGCTCCCACCAGTAATAGACGCTCATTGTACCTGATGTCATTGTGGTGTTTGCGACCGTAAAGCCCACATCTTCGCTTGTGATGATGTCAATAAGATTGCTGCCCAATAATGTCTTTACATTACTGGCAAGTGTTGAGCTTATAAAAAATTCACCTGCATCCAGCCCTGTCACCGTAGTAGCAGCTATAAGGTCTCTGGTTGGAGTGCCGAACTTGATTGTAGCCGCAGCGGGGCTCATATTGACACCTGTGTATATTGCCAACCTGATGCGAACCACACCTGTAACGTCTAGGATCTTATGGACGGCCGCAGTTTTCCAGGCCGTTGCAGTCCATCCGATAGAGATAACCCCGGATTTGGTTCTATTGTAATTCAGGGACGCCCCAAGAAGCTCGTCAACCAGACTCCTGTTGGTTCCAAGTGCTGTACCTGTCCCGTTGTTCACGGCCTCCTGCACCTGCTCCATTCTTTCGAGAACAGATCCGTCCTCATTCGCGGCCACTCTGCTGGTGTTGGCAGGATTGTTTGCAGTGTTGGCCCCAAGCAAATACTTTAGATTTTTCAGCAATGTCAACATTTTCTAATCTCCTTTATATTGTTGTTTTTCAAGGACATCCTGGGGCTTTCTAAGCGCTCTCTTTAGTCCTATCTTTATTCCGAGTTGGACCCGGAAATCTTGGATAAGAGGATCGTCACAGATTTTCGACAATGTTTCCTCTCTTTCTTCGATTGCTTTTATGTCGGCTTCAAGCGCCCTTTTATATGCCTGCCAGTGCTCCAACTGTAACAGCCCCAGGATGTATTGTTCGTCAACATCGCTGACCATATCGCCTCTAATTAACTGCTACCAATCCAGCATTATCGGGAAGGATGATTCGCTCCGGCGCAATACGGTTGATCTCATCCTTGTAAATCTTGTATAACTGTCCATCCTTGTCGAGAACCTTGACCTCGATAATGGAGTCTTCAGGGATACGGATATCCACAAACTTTCTAAACATCTTTTGATTGCCCCATATACTGGCAATCACGGACTCAACCCTCTTCATATCCTTGTTTTCGCGCCTGAATGTGAGGCACGGATTCTTAATCCTATACCAGTTTGGGCCAAGGGGGTGTTCACCTACCTCCAACTCGCCCAAGTACGTATTGACTCCGCCTGTAAACTCGATAATCTCTCCGGCATAAGGTGTTTTCATTGAACCTCTCCTTTTGTTTGGGTTTCTATTTTGATGACATTTGGAACGTCAAACTCAACACACACCATATTTTCGCTGATCCTGACCCCAAGAATTTTTTGCCCTTTGTATTCGTAAGCGCACAGAGCGTTTGGATCTCCGGGATACAAATATTTTTTAAAATTCCCGGATTCAATAAGGAATTGGGCGTCATCAATGACCCCTAATTTTTCCAATTGTGAGCGCAACAGTTTTTCAATCTCAGCTTCAATGCGCCTGTAAAGACCTGACGCCATATCGTCAATCGTGTTCTCTTCTTGTGCCTCGAAACTATTCAACCTCATTATCCCCTTCTTTCTCTTCTTTCGCTTTTTCAACCTCAACTTTTAACTTCGCATCTACAACGGCCTTCTCTATTTCCTGGCCGTGCTTGACTTGGCCCTCTGCCATCTTCCCTTGCTGTTGGAATGCAAACATCTTCGCCTGTCGCTCCGCCTGTGCATCGGCAAGGGCCTGATTCATCTGGACGGCCTTCATTTCAGCCTGCGCCTGTGCTTCAGCCTGAGCCTGTGCTTCTTCGGCCATCTTCTCTTCGGTTTTGATAAATCTTTCGGGGTTTTCGTCCATGCTCTCGTAAATAATCTCCAGGTGAGGCCTGACCTCACAGTATGGGAATAGGATTTCGCTTGATATAAACAACGACAGGGCCATCCTCATGCGCTCCCCACGGATCTCTTTATTCTGAAATGACGTAAACCCGTTAGGCTCGACTTTGCACGTGACTTTGCTCTGTTCATCGTCGCCATACATCATATTGTATTCGTAGATATCCCATATTTCCGGCTCAATGAACTGCTCATCACAATTCCTGATAACCTGGCCGATATATTTACCCGCGTTCTCCGTGAGCTGGCGCATTTCATAGGCGGTATCGGGCTGGTGCTTTGCGAGATTGAACCCCTGCATAATGGTAGGGATCATTGATACATCGTCTTTCATCTGCATCATCAATGATATACCACTCATCAATGATTCACCCACATCCGGGAACACAATAGGGAGAATGGCCTTTCTGACATCATCACAGTCGTCTGCGATGTCGTAACTTTTCCCTGGAACAATATCGTTTAACTGATCAGGGTTGTGAAAATATCGTTTCTTAACCGCCGTGGTTACATTCGCAGACAGTTTCTTATTGTCCTCAAACGCCCGGATCATGCCGACCAATGCGCTCTGAACGTCAGCCATATTGTCGGCAATGCCTGTTCCGGTTGTCTCATCCAGGTCTTGCTCGGTAACGCACATATGATGCGGGCGCTTCCCTGTATCATTTCTCAGATATCTAATGATTTGCTTGTCTGCAATCTCCCCCATGATCTCAACATCATCGCCGCTATCCTCTAAATCCTCGTAATCCCCCAAGCTCATCACATTGGCCTTGAACTTTTTCTTCATTATCTTTTCAAACTCTTCGGTGAGCTTCCTGGGGGCTCTCATGTAAAATTCGTATCGGACAATGGTTGCACGTCTTTCCTGTAATTCCCTTTTCCCTGGTTGCTCTAATACGTGAGCGTCTTCAGCAGACCTTGTGCTTATTGCCTTTTGGCTGTTCGTCTTGATTACATTGTCTATAACCTGATCAAAATATCCTGGCAGACCTTTTAGCTGTCTTAAATCGTATGAGCTTGACTTGATGACCTCAGCATAACCGGCACTCTCTTGGAGGTTTTCGCCTTCCATATCCCAGATCATATTCCAGACTGACACATATTTATGACCAGGGACTGTTTCGGATTCTTGAGACATCTGATAACGAATGTATTGCTTCTGCTCTTCCGGTGGGACAAACTCGGCGGCCTCTTGAGGTAGCATCTGGACGCGACGCATTATCTTTGACTTAATGGCATCAACAGTAAACTTGGAAAACGCCATCCCATACCAGCCCAGAGACAACCATTTTTTCATGTATTCCCGGTCGGCCTTTCGTAGTGCCAGTTGCGTCTCAATCTTTTTCTTCTGTAATTCAATTCTGGCGTCCCGATCCTGTATGTATTCCTCGCCCTGATCATTGTCATACGGGTGAGGGGTTAGGTTAAAAGGGATCTTCCCGGCCCGCAATACCGTATCGAGCAGGATAGAGTAAAACGCCCATACTTTAACACGGACAAACCCAACCCATGTGTTTGACCGCCAACCTTTGCCCTCGTCTTTCTTCCATTTCTTCAACCTGTTGTCACGGTTGGTAACGGCCTCGTAATTGGCCTGGAACTTTGGCTCTAGATATTGGCTCTTCTGTTTCGCCCATCGTTTAATTGTCTTATCAACAAATTCGGACAGGCTGCACAGATATGTAATGTCATCGGTCATAGATTATTCCTTAATGTCCACCCATGGTATCTTCTCGAACCCTGCTAGTAATGTTTCCAGGGCCAAAACCGCACCATTTTTCGCGCCTGCATCCATCCTTGTACTCACAAACTGTTCGACGGACTTACTTAAATAACTATCAACCTGGCCCTTGAATGCCTCAGTGTTGAGCTTTTCGCCTAGAATGCCGTCTCCTATCTCATTGACATACGGGACCTCAATCAGGCTGAACATGAGATGCTTGAATTCGCTCTTATAGATTTGGATTGAATACCGCGTTTTGACATCAATGTGTTGACCACCCCAAAAATAGGTCGCTGACTTATACAGGGAGAATGTGTCATTGACGAACTGTATAAGACCTAAATCAAACCCGGTCCCATCATCTCGGATATGAATCGTCCCGTCTCCATTCAGCCATGTCTCTATTGTCCAAAACTTGAATTGCTCGAATATTATTAAAGTCTTGGACAATAAATCCTGACCGGCCATGATAGCGAACCCTTCATTGTTGCCATCTGGGAAGGCGATTCCACCACGCATGTAAAATGGCTTAACCACCCCCCCCTCGAAATGCAGCAATGAGGTGTAGGGGTTGACCTTGTGTTTGGTCACGGCCATTGGCCGACGAATTATCATAATCTATCCAGTATGACCGGCCTGACTTCCGCGGGTATCTCGGTCAGC
>DIKH01000436.1:0-12102 GCA_002424495.1 Desulfobacteraceae bacterium UBA5623 | reverse complement strand
AACCATGCCAGAAAAAGAGGGATTTCGACTATGCGGTGTTTATCGCTTTCGTCTACGTCAACATAGAAATATTTCCCGCCCTCCGCCATATCCTGAACCAGAGTGTTTGCATAGGGACCAATGCCAACATCCTGTATGGATTTTTCAATTCCAAAAACCGTTATAATCTGAGGCTGCATATATTACCCAAATGCTGATTTCAGTTTCACGGTTGACGCCACTGACCGGAACTGATGAGAAATAGCCATTGTTTCCAGGGCCTTGGAGCCATGAGAGTTATGGACCACAACGCCCTCGGCCACGAAACAGTTATATTTAGGTACGCTTATGTCATACACCTCAAAATCACCAAACATTTCATTTATGTTAATGACCTTGTGATTATTTCCCTCGACAACTCTTTTACTACCCTCTATGACCCTGCAATCAGAAGAATGTTTAAATGAATCCCAAAAAATAACTCCGCCATTTTTAATTGTTCTCGCCCGGCTATTACACGCGGAACAACAATACAAACGCTTCCAATTACCCAAGAACTCCTCACCGCAGACAGAACAAACCTTTATCGTCTCTGATCGCTTGTATAAATCGTGAGATTTCTTGNNTTTGATGGGTTGTTGTTGTATTTATTGCTGTCTATATGGTGGATATGTTTCCCGTCTTTTAAATATCCATTGAAAACGGAGAAAGAAAATTTATGCTCCTCTGCTATTGTGCCATCTGTTAAATGTACCCTTGCATAACCACTATCTTTATTTTCATAAAACGGCATGAGTGAGTCACCGGGTTTTAAATCTTCAGCTGCCACCCATGACCCATCTCTACGCATAAACCTATGATCTGGTGTGCATTTAATATCTTGTTGGTGATCCAATGACACGCGCAACAACCTGCCAGTTTTTTTAGATAACCAACACTTTTCGGCCTTGGCGGGATGTAACCTTTTTTGTTCTGAATCATACGCCCACAAATAAATATCATCCTTACCAATCAAATCTTTAATCTCAACCCACCCGTTCAGTGTCCTAATCCTGGTGCTACCGTGCAGACACGCCCAGTCGTGTAATGGCGCGTTTTTAAATGTCTGATGTTTTTGATCCCACTCGTTCCGGTAATTCTGTAATGACGGGAACCCGACTTTGCGCTCCCTATGAGATTTTGTTGTGTTGCTCTGGTCAAACCAGCACAGGGGCAGGATGGACCTGACCGCCTCAATTCCCTGTTGCTGAGTAGATATCCGATCCGCAACCGAAAACATAAACGAGAAATCTTCGCTGGTTGCTTCATCTTTGAGGTTGGCCGCCTGCTCTTTCAAGTCCTTGCCACTACCTAACTCATGTTGCAGGGTATCATGGGGCCCGGTGTGACTGCCGTAGATCCAACCGTTTTGGCCCTGCAATTCCTTCAGTTTCTTACCGTAATAAATAAGGCCTTGGTTATTATTTTCAAAATAATCAATAATGTGGATCTCTCTGCCTACTGTTTGCGTGAACCAGATCGAGGTTGAATCGTCATAGCCCAAGTCCCACCAGGTATCCACGGGGATGCCTGGAACAAACGGAACATCCGTTAACCTGCCTGATTTTTCCAGGCTAACCAACTCAACCGCATAGTAGGCGCCGATGATCGCGGCCTGGAATGAACACATCCACTCCTGGTTATACAGCGCCGTCCCTAGCTCTTCGCCCCAATCCTCAATGTATTCTTGCAACTCTGAGGCTCGGGCCTGCTCATCCAGTACATTTGTGTCTTCAATCGTCAGTTTTTCCGCGAACCAATCGGGCCGGTGTAGCGCAGACTCATACATATTCTTTGCGTGATTCTCGCCACGAGGGGTGGTAATAAACAACCCCCATCCGCCATTTTCTGCCAGAATCGGTCTCAAATACGCCCACGCCTCCGGGTTTGCCAGCGCCCACTCTGAGAAAACAACCCCATAGGGCGGACTTCCAACCAAACTATTAAAATTGTCTGAGCCAACCACCTGCCATGTCCCGCCGCCCCTTATTCCGATCATCATTTCATTTTCGCGGGTAAACTCCCGGATCTCATGCGGAAATGCCTCATCTATCCGGCGTTTGCCAGTGTGAGGATTGACAGCCAGCCAAATGGCCTTGCGTGCCTGAGACGCCTCTGGGAGCATGTGCCAATAGGTCGCGGGCTTTTCATACGCGCTCTTGGCCGCCCAATGTAGGCATATCTCATCTTTCCCCGCCCTTCTGTTCCAGATACAAATACCACGTTTACCCCCATTGCAGAGATATTGCCAAATAGAGTCCTGGTAATCACGCGGGCTCCAATTAAACGGAATCTTGATAGATTTACCTATCGCTCGCAGAACTTCGCGCTTAGGATACAGCGTCAGTAAGTGCTGCGCGAACTCCATCTCTAAATTTATCTGGGAGGGCTGCAATAACATCCTCTATATTGGCTCCTGGTGTATCAAGGTTAAACGCCTGGCGCTCCAATGGAATCAGACTTTTCAATGCTGCTGATAAATCCTTTAGAATACCGGCATTCGAAGGCAATGAGACGGATCTCAGCATCATCCGCCGCCGGTTTAATCCTGCCAGCCCCTCTGATGCCGTTTCTGACTTGATTTCTTGTTCTATCTCAGATCTGTTTTCAACCGTTTCTTCCAGTTGCGCGAATAACTTCTCTATTAATTTATGCCCATATTTCAGTGTCTTACGGTGGTTTGTGATGACTTGGATATTTGTGCGGACCGTTCCTTCTATGTCGTCACGGGTCGGAGTGTTTCGTTTTCTGTTTCCATTAAGTGTTTCCTTCAGCAGTGCCGCTTGAGTTTTCCGCCTGACTTCCTCAGATTTGTCTTGATACCAATTTTCCTTTTTTGCTCGTTTACTAATTGTCCCGGCAGTAGTGTCAAATTCTTTTGCGATAACCCTCAAGCTTTTTTGGCCCAGGGTATATTCTTTCTCTATCGCTTCCCAATCAACTTGTTTTCGCGCCATTATTTTGCAAACCTATAGATAATACAGCATGAGCCATGATCGAGCTGATCAACATACAATTTATTGACTTTTATATTTAATTCTGGACTCGCTAACGGCTGGCCGGCAACAGTACAATTCAAAATTGGGCTGATCGGGTGAGTATCGTCAATCTCCAACTCGCAGATATCACCAATAACGATTGCAGCGCCATACCAGATGATTTTTTCAATGACTATAGTGCTGCTTCCCGGCACTAGGTTTAACGCTGTAAATACGTCGTAATCACCATCGTCAGCAACAGCGCCCGTGATTAGGATTTGGTTATCGCCTACAAAAACGGCAGAACCAGCTGCAAACGATAACCCTGGAAGGGAAACCAACAACATTAAAAATATAAATATCGCCTTTTTCATCTGGGATCTCCGAATATGCTGTTAACTTTCTTTACAGTTTATGCCTCACAAAAGTGTCTCAAAAGTGAAGGACATTTATTGTTGCCCTGTGGGTTAGTTCCTCGTACTATGAGACACCTTTGATGAGACGTTAGCGTAAAAAAAACTTTACACTTTTAACTGATGGTAAACATTTCGGAACATTTGTCAAGAAAAATCGTACAATATCTTGTACCTTGGTACGATTATTTGCATCGAAGTACAATATTTTGCACTAAAAAATCAGGTTGCAAAATTAGATATGGCTAATTATATTTAGAAATAAAACCACTTACAGGAGATTGACATGAAAAACATAATAGTTGTGGCCTGTGTTTTGTGGCTGACCGGATGCACCGCGCTTGCCGTGAGATCCCCATGTATTGCGCTATAGCCTCTATACCGTCCAAACGGTCTGACTTAGAACTAGTATCCAATGCTCACCCTCCCCTTTGATCTTCGTAATGTCACGCTCTCAGGTTTCGGTTGATCAGGTGTAGCGTTGGGCTCCTGGATTACGCCCTCTTCCTCTGGTTCTTTTTCCACTACCCCAACACAGGTCGCGGTAAACCGCATCTGCGAGGGATTTCGGAACGTCACTTCATACGCAAACCCCTTGTCGATGATAAACTTAAACCCCATCGGGGGAATGAGCCCTTCTTTTACTTTTAACGGCAACTCTTCTGATAACCCACGTACGCGCATTTTCTACCCCTCCACGTTATTGGTGAACTATCTCTAAAAACCGTTTAAAACTCCGTACCTCAAACCACTCGGCTCTGAGAAAGAGAAATTGCAGTTTTAATTTCTGCTGCTCATTTGAAAGCCGCCCGTGCATCGCCTTGAGTTCTATGAATACCACGCGCTCTTTCAAGATCAGTGTCACATCCGGCCAACCCGGCACCAGGAAGCCCCGGGCTTTCGTTGACTGCCTGAAACACTGGCAGGGGTAGCCGTGGTCCTTCGCCCATTTCTGAATTTTTCCTGCCAAGTCGCTTTCCGGGCCTGGATCAGGGGTGGGCTCTACTTCGGGAGTTAAGACAGGCTTCGGGTCTCCCCTCCTCCAGGTCTTCAGTTTCTGCATGTATTCATCAACCCATTCCTGCGTCATGCTCATTCCTGCCCCTTCGTTTGCCCTGGTAGCGGTTGCCCAACCTCATCCGGCCATTCTCCGAAACTCTCCGCCATTTCGGCCAAAGATTCATATGCTCGGTAACTGTTCGGAGATTGAATCAGGGGGTTATCTAAACGCCAATGTCCAGTGTCGAGCAGGAAGCTATTGTAAAATTTCGCGATCCGTGTTGACCTCCCCCATGTCCTCTTCCAGTTACCGCATTCTCCACATGCCAAATATGCCCTATACCATGCCTTCGCGTCATCATACTGTCGCCAAGCCTCTACCATCCCCGAGCCTTTACAGACGTTGCAATCAGTCTGAGGCACCTCAAAAACGAACGACTCTGGATGCTCGTTTTTGTACTCATAAAATAGCGTCTCAAGTTCCCGAATAGTCGGGAAATTTCCGGAAGTAGGTCGTTTTGTTTCTATTATTTCAGAAACAATATCCTTGTAAATTCTTTCAGGGATAAAGTTTAATTTACTGAAATATCTTTCAAAATGCTCAGGCCTGAACCCCAGGCAATTGAAGTAAGATTTCAGTTCTTGTGTATTTTTCTCGAAGCCGAGCCATTCCATTGTCCACCTCGTCTATTTCAGTGTTAAAAGAATCCTCCCACCCCTTCGCATTCAGCCATGTAGCCGGATACGGGATAAACTGCCCCTTTTCCCTGGTCCAATCCTCTGATTTCTTGGCCCGCTCTATTGTGGCAATCATAGTTGCTAAGAGTTGCTCATCAGGATTAATCTTCGTCCAAGCTTTTTCGGCCTGCCCTTTTGATTTTTTCTTAGGGTAACATGCCCAAAAACGCGCAAAGAGGTCTTTCCTTTGCGCAAGAGTAGGATTAGGATTAGGATTAGGATTACGAGGACATCTGATATCCTCCGATATCATCTGATTTCGGATGATATCAATTTCCTGTAGCACGTCATCAATTGCCAGGAAAAAATCTCCTACTCTTCCCTCTGGTTTCGGGTGTTTAGGCCTTTCGGCCCGTTGCTGTTGATGCCTCCCCCAAGTCGTGAAAGAACCATAAGGTTTAAGGTCTTGGCCAATATAAAACTTGATCATGCCTGCGTTTGCGATTTCGTTTAACCAGAGAATCACTTGGGTCTTCCGGTAGTCTTTTCGAGGGAATAACCCGGCAAGTACCAGGACAGGGTCGCTCTTGAAGAGGCCGAAGTCGTCTGCAAAAGTGATCAGTCTGTAAAAACAAATTTCCGCTTTATCAGACAAGACGTTTATTGACTCGCTTTCCCTTATTGATTCTTTCAATATCCTGTTTGGCATTTCACCCTCTACTCAACAGTGATCCCACCATTGAAACAAATCCTGTGATCAGCAAGCGCCACACACTCCGGCTTATGGCTGATGAAATAGCAGTCATTAAACCCGCCCGATGTCATAAAGGCCCGGTATAGGTCTATGAATTTCAGGGCGTTTTCGACATCTAATGCTCCATCTTCCTCATCGCAGAAAGCGCTCTGGAAGTTGCGACCGCTCTTGTCTTTTGACAGCAACGTCATAGCCAACCGGATTGCCTTCAGGTTCCACACCTTTTGCCCCCCGGACAGGTTATCAAGTAAAACCTCAGTTCCGTCCTCCCGTATCACCAGGATGTCCAGGACCTCACGGCCCTCGTCGTCCTGAGTCCTGAACCTGACACTGAAAGAAGGCCCGAACGTATTTGCCAGCAACTCATTACTGTACCCTGTGACCAGAGGTGCGACGCTATCAATCTCAAGCGCCCTCAAGCCGTCCTTTCCACATGCGGATTGCAGATATTTCCAGTCCGTGGCCTCGGCAATCAGGACCTGCAGGCGGTCCTTAAGCTTCAACAAGGTTGCTTCAACCTCATTTTTCTCTTTAGCTTTCTGCTCCAAGCCTGCAATCTCACGGGTTAATGTCTCAGCTCTACCTCGCATAATAGCAACATCCTGTTTCAGCCTGTCCCGTTCACGGATGCAGTTCTCGACACGCTTATCAACAAGTTGGTCGTACTGCCCATCAAGGCCCTTTATTTGGGCCTCGATATAGACACGCTTGTCAAAGACAGTCGACTTCAATTTCTCATGCCTTTCCTTGGCTTGCAGTCCCTCGGCTATCAGGTCCTGCTTGCGCTGTCTTAGCCCCTCCATTTTAATCTCAGCCGTCTCAATATCCCTTATCTTCCAGGCTATTAAGGCAACTTCTTTAATCTCTTCATTAAGTTTCGTAATTTTGAGTTTCAGGCCAATAACATGATTAGCCAGGTCGTGTTCAGCCTCTGCTGTATAATTCATCTTGTCTCTGATTTCTGCAATCTCAGACGCTTTCGCTTCGGCCTCGGTTTGGATCTTATCTTGCAGCTTGTTGCGGGCTTCTATTAGGTTGGGGAGATTCTCAGAGGCCTTGACAGCCTCGGAGATAAACGAGCATGTCTTTGACTGGCAGTCAGGGTCCTTGAGTTCCAGACTTTTCGCTGTGGACTCAGCAATCCTGATTTCAGTGTTTAACCGGCTTAGGGCAGGGTCGTTTTTCAGGTTGTTTAATGAGCTTTCGACAGTCTTTAATTTCAACTGCCATTCCCCGGTTGCCTTTATTGCCTCGGTAAGAGTTGCCTGCGCCTCTGCTAATTCAGTTTTTGAGTTTTCCAGGGCAGTGGATAGCGTGTCCTTTTTATCCTGCGCCTCCACAATCTGATCTTTATCTTTCAGTATGGTCTCCAGTGCTTCAATGTCTGACATCGCCGCTCTGGCCTTGTCCCTGATCAGTTGCAATTCCGATCCTGATTGCGCCTCGGCGTCGTTGATTTCCTTTTCGAGCTCCGCGTCGGTTTTCCTTAGGGCCTGGAGTTGGTCCTTAATAAGTTGATTTTTATTTGCCGCAACTTTTGCTGCGTCCAGGTCAGTTTCAACTTTTTCAAGTAGCCCTTGGTTTTGGGTTATCAATCCAGAATTCAGCCCGTAGCTCTCTTGCGCAGCCTCTAGCCTCTCACTGACCCCGGCAAACTTGGTGCCGATATCCTGGTTAAGCCGTTCGATGTCATTCTCCATTTTCTCTTTTTGCCCCAGCAACAGCCGCACGCATTGTTTACTGGTCTCCTCGAAATCAATGTAACGCTGTAGGCGCAAAAACTCAGAGAATAAACTCTTGAGTTCCCCTGTGGTCATGTCGGAAATCTTACTTGAATTTTGGGCGCAAAAAACAGAATTGAAAAACAGGTTGGACGATCCGAAAAGCTCAGTGATGTATCGGTCGTATTCGCTTGACTTCCCGTTCACCTGTGGGGCTGAGTTACGCCAAACAAATCCTTCCTGGCGCCCTGACTGTGCATCGATCTTTACCAGAGTACGATAGTCGTCGCCTTGGTAGGAGAACCCCAACTCTTTCTCGGAGTCCCTCAAAAACGTGTGATGTTGCAATGCCCCCTTGCGTGATGCTAAACATCTATAGGGCTGTAGCCCTGCCTCCAACAGTGTTGATTTACCCTTACCATTGGGTCCGTCGAATGCGATCAGGCCGTTGACTCCTGATAGATCAACGCTGATCTCGTCGAGGCCTAAGCCCTGCTTAATCCCGATAAATCCTTTCAACCGTGTGCTATGAATTTTCATCTAAGATCCTCCTTATTTCAGATAGCGTGAATGTTGCTGAACCTGTCAGCTCCTTGCACAGTATCCGAATGTTTCTGATTTGATCGGGGTGCCGCCTGCTTGATGCCTCCGCTACCAGAGCCGCAACAATATCCGATAGCGGAATCAAGCTACCTTGCACCCCTTTTGTGTCCATTTCGCGCATGTCCGTTCCCCCGCCGGTGTTGATCCTCGTTCTAATTGTTTAGGGAACCACTTGTCGTACAGCTTACAAAAAGCCCAACCGCCGTACTCCCTGGTCTTGAATGTGTAGTGCTCACAATAGGCACAGATGGGCTCAAGTGGGATACGCTCAGATAGCAATGACATGGCCGACAACCTCATCTCGTGTTGAGGCCTCCAGGAAATCTGCTTTTGCAAGCACGGATTCGGAAACGGTGTCCTGGCTCAACTCCGCTCTCTCCCTGACTTTCTCCCTTAATGTTGCCAGGGTTAAGATCCTGGTAGAGCGCACGTTTTCGCGCGGTGCGTAACTGCATTTAAATTCAACTGCTTCCGCACCCACGGACAGCAAGGCCTCTTCAATCTCCGCCTTATTCAACTTTGCCGCCTCATCCTGCCAGAGCCGGATTTGACATCTGACAAAAGCGCCTCTGATAACATCTCTGGGGTAGGAGAAAATAAAAGCGCCCAGGTTTTCGATGGGGTTATCGGGGGCTGTGAAGTCGGCTTCAATCTTTACCAGCCTGCGCGTGGGGGTTTCGATGAACCGGGACTCAGAGCCTATTTCATGGAGATAAAAACCCTTGTTCTCCATTTCCCCAAAATCCTTTCTATAGATGGATCCGGAATAAAAAACATCCCTCAACACTTCCTGCTGCATATGGATATGCCCCAGGCAGCCAAGGTTAAACACCCCCAGTTCAATTTGATTTTTTGAAATCTCAATATCACGCCCAATGAGGTGTTGCGTCTCAGATATCCGAGCGCCCGCAACTTGGAAATGACCAACCATGATATGAGGGCAGTTGTATCGCCCGGACTCTACACCAACCCCCGCAAAAATGGCAGACATGGCGTCCGCTATCTCCTGATCACTCTGTGTAATGCCTGATTGTGTTTTAAAATATTGTTTAGTAGGAGTGGGGATCATTGAAAGGACAGCCTGAACAGGGGCACCGTGTCGCGGCATGTCTTTCGCCCGGTAGAGTTCCCCACTTGAAAAAAAGAGTTGTTCGGGCATACTTGAAACGATGACGTTGTGATGCCCGTTTGTGGAATATTCCAGGACAAGGGCGGCTTTCCCATCATGTGACGGCGTGCCGATCACGACCGCGACAGGCGCGATCTCAGACAAGGCACGGTGAAATCCCATCATATACCGGACGGCCTCTGTATCCACCCTGATCATCTGATCATCGAACGTGTCTCCTGCGTTTACAATCAGGTCAGGTTTCTCTTCGGCTGCGGTTTCAAGGATCTTTCCGCAACACTTCTTGATTTCATCCAGGGTGCGGTCTTGGGCATGAAGATCTGCGAAATGTAGAATGCGCATAATATCAGCCTCCTTTAACCAACGAGTTTTGCAACCATAACCCCAACCCCAACGGCCAACCACAGCAGCAGGGCCAGAGACGACAATCTGAACATCCATATAAGACTTATATCTGCCTGTAGAATTTCCATGCCCTGCCCTCCTTAAAATGGGATATCATCTTCCTGTTGCGGACTAGCCTGTAATGGCTCCAGGTGTTCAAAAAAATCGCTCCGTTTCCAGTCCGAATGATCTTTGATCAATTTTGTCAAATCTACACTCACAGCCTTTGCCATATCCCTGAGCATTTCCATTTGACGGTCCTTATCGAGTGCCAAGAAGTCGGCCTTCATGCCGGACATGGACATGTCCTGCTCTGCCTCCGGAGGCGCATCCGGATCAGGGACGAACCCGTTGAGGTTGGGGTCTGACATGGGGTCAATCGGGGAGAACTCCACATCAAGCGGCTGCGGCCCTGCCAGTAATCCGGCATTTGGAGACGGCCCATAAATACCAAGTGCCGCCATAACCTGAGCCTGAGCTATCATGCGCCGGATTTCCTGGTTTTGCGTATCCAGGTGGAGCTTGTAACGTAGAACGAGAAAGGGCTTTGAGAGTTCCGCTGAGGAGTACTCGGATTTCACGTGGAAAATGGACCGGATCACGCGGTTTTTTGCGCCGGTCTCTGCCATCTTCAACATGTGCTGGCGCTTGGCGCGAAAGTCACGGCTCACGCAGTAATCAACATAGGCCTGATCCTTTTTGTTTTTCTTGGCTTTGGCCTGATACTCTTCTGTAAGGCGGTCCAGAACTTCATCCAGGTCCACGTCGTAGTATCCTGCTTCCACGTGCATGTCACCGTCTGCCATCATGACACCCCCTACGGCGCGGAATGCTACGTTCTTCTTGTCCTGCGCCCGGGTGAACCCGGAGGACCTGGAGTCCCACTTAATGCTCCCTGCAATGGCAATCTTATTTAGTGCTGTGGCATGGAGCCTGTAGTTTTCGTCCGCCGGATAGACTTCTTTTGCGGCTTTTTCTGTGGATATGGTTAGGGTTTCTAAAACGGGGATAAACAGCCCTGAGTCCGGCTTGTTCAGGGGGATCGAAGGAATGAGCAAATTCCACCCCTTCTTCTTTGCGTCCGCTATGTCTTCAGCGGCTTTCTCAAAAAAATCTTTTGCCATGTTACTACGCCTCCGCTACTACTTGTAGAGTTTTGTTGGATACAAGGTATGCTTTTTGACCGTTCCTCAGTGCGTCCGCCGCAATCTGAGGCCATTCCTTGATTGTGATTGCCACCGTGCGTTCTCCGACAGTGGCGGTGAACTCCTTATCCATTGTTCTCTCCTTTCGGACCGGAGGCCTCTGTGTTGTCACGCACATCTTCCCCCAGCCCATAAAATAAAAGGTTGACAATTAAACCCGTTAAGATTACGCTACTAACGGGCTGCTTTTTTTACGTACATTTCAGGCCATATTTCGTTGATTGGCCTGTTAATGGTGAGGCTGATTTTTTCCGCGATATGACGGGACGCCCTTTCGCCGAGGCGGACCATGCGGACCATGTTGTCTGAGACTCCGCAGTCTCTGGCTATTTTTCTTTGAGTTGAGCCAGCGTTTTCGATTGCGTGCTTGATTTCAAGTGGCGTCATAGGTCGTGTGCTCCTGTTGTTTTTTTTACGTTGTGTAGGGTTATATTTCGGATCCCTATTTAATGTCAACAGAAAAATATCGTTTTCCTATAAAAAAAGATGAATAAATTAATCTCCCTTAAAATTAAGGCTATTAGGCACTTTGTTGGCCTGACTCAAAAAGAGTTCGCAATGAAAGTGGGGTTAAAAAGCTCTGGACACGTTTCGGATATCGAGAAAGGGAAGGAAGCGCCCGGGACTCTTTTTATTCATTCAATTTGCAATGAATTTAAGATAGTTAAAGCATGGCTGACAGATGATAACGACACCAGGGGAATGGCCAGTGATGGAAAATCATTTATCAATATTATAAAGAAAGGAGGTGACACAGAAGAAAAGCCCATTTCAACCGGGTCCATTTTAAGCCTCAAAAAAAATGCCAACCAGAAGTACGCATATCTACATGATTATTTAGAAAAGATTATAACAAGTGGGGATCCGTCAACAATCAGGGCGATTGAGAGCAACCTGATTGAGTTCCATGAAAAAATAAATNNAATAAAAAAAGTTCTTGACATCCCCTGAATCTTTTTTGTATCCTTAGCCTCGTCACGCACATCTTCCCCCGGCCCATTGTGGAAACGCAATGGGCGTCATAAAATCAAATACTAAAACTTATTGTAGGGCCATACCCCTTGGGGGACACGGTTTTTTCTGTGCCCTCCTGGGGTTTTTTTGTTTTTATCAACATTATAAAGAAAGGAGTCCACTATGATCAAGTTTAGAGCGATCTTAACGGAAGAGGAGTCCATGAAGGCCGTGGAAATAAATGGCTATGCGCTCCGGTATGTAAA
>DIKH01000393.1 GCA_002424495.1 Desulfobacteraceae bacterium UBA5623 | reverse complement strand
CTCCGAAGCTCATGTTCTCAGTCCATCGCATGTATCCCATCTGCTATCCTCCCCGTATCTATTGATAGAGAAAGGATACAGCATGTTAACATGTTTGTCAATATATTTTAGCTTGTTATAGTCAATAATAATCAATTTAATATAGTATTTTATTGCGTACTTTTTAAAGCATCAGAAGAACCCTTTGGCATGGTTGCGCAAAGGTCTCAAGTCTTTTGTAGTGCAATTCGGCATTATATTCCCGCTCCACCTTTTCCCTGGCCGCCATGCCCACTTCTTTAACTTAGTATCGGCAGAACTCAGGATAAGTTCCAGCATGTTTTGTAGAACTTCCATATACCCCGACTCAAGATGAAGGATAGATCGCCTGTGTATTCCCATCTAAAATTGTTACACCTAAAAGGACCAATCTAAAATATTCATTCAAGTCGGAACATTGAATAGATATACACTTGATCTTGAGTTTTGGGAAAGGATTTTTCCAGATCAATTTTTGAAGATTCAATGGTATCCCGTTAGCTGATTGCCCTCGCCACGCAAGTTCTGATCCGATCAGGACATCAGGGCTTCTGGAGAATGACCAGTCATTGCTTCTGATACCCACGCTCGATCTCACATCGGTAATGTTATAACCTTCAATAAGATCAACCGAAGAAGAATCCCCATTTTCAAACTCAACAACATACTTGCCCAATTTTCTCGAAACATACTGTGGTTCTCTAACAAAGCAGGTGTGCAAAAAGGCAAGAGCCGTTGCTTTTTTTTCAGGGGTAGGCCAGCTTATTATTTCGGATTTATCCACGTATTTATTGCCCTCATGCACTACCACCATACAATTTTTCTTTTTACCCTTTAAAGGATCAGGAAGTTCAAATAGGGTTCCATTTATATTAACGCGGCCAACCGGAACTGATCTCAAATCCAGAACACGCCCAAAATCAAATACACCAATCCCATCATTAGGCACATCGTCATATGTAATTGAATTGTAAGAAGACCCAATAGGAAGAGGATACTGGCCTTCCGTCGCAAAAGTATCTTGATAGATGGTCTCTCTCATTTCATATGCAAGTGCTGGGATATCGGAATCATCTACTTGCTTTGGCCAATCCATTCTCCATCCAAAAAGAGAGGAATATAAAGTTGTGGCTGCCGGAGACAGTGTCCTCCAGAACCCCCAGTCAGTTGTAATAATCCCATTTCCTGAATATTCCTTCACACTTTTTGCGAATGGCAGGGCTGCTCGGGGATCATACCAGGGACAACCGTAAACGCTGAAATTATTCCGAACAAAATAATCAATGCTTGTATAGCTTTCCTTTAGACCATAATGCCAATCGAGAATTATCACATCCGATGGTATCTTCCCCAATGCCAGATGAGTGGGCCCGGAATTGAAAAGAGGATTCTGGCTGTTAGCAGATCCAACTTTCATTTGCCAAACATCATAGTCCAGCAACATGTCACCCCACATGGCCGTCTTCACGCCCTGTTTCCCCAGCCAATCATGAATCCTTCTCACATCCATAGCCAATATATCGGCGGCAGTTTTACTCGATTCGGATGCATATATAGACATCCCGGTTATTTCGTCATGTGCGATGAGCAGGGTAGATGGATGGTATATTTTCAGGAGTTCTTCATATAGGGAGAAAAGGTAATCGTATGAGCTATCCTTTAATGGATTGTAAATTTTGGTTCCCTTGCTTATGTCAAGTTCCGGAAAATCTGAGGCCTCAAATTTGGAAATCATTCCTCCCCAGACCTCCATATGCAGCGAACGGGCATATTGTGCAACCTCTATCATCTGTTTTTTCGTCCAGCCATCACTTTTGTCCCTTTGCCATGCGCGCATTTGCGTGGGGGTGTGAAGAAAAATTACGACATTGGTCCTGGCCTTGGAGAAGGCCTCCAGGTAGCGTTTCATAAGGCTTAAGTCAAGAATAAGCGGTTTCAACAATTCGATGCATACCCCACGAGCGGAGAGGTCAGGCCAGTCCCGTATCGTCCCGCACTCCATTTCCCAATCATTCGTATTACACTTAAGTCTGCTCATAACGGAATAAACGGCATACAGACAGGCCTTATCACTTAAACCCCTGATAACCATTTTTTGTGGTGAGGTGATGACCTCGAAACCTTCAGATGGCAAGCCCGAAGGAGAATCTTCCGGCATTCGGTCAATAAAAATACCTCCGTTACCGGCTGCCTGTTCAGAATTTCTGACTGCCAACCGTACGGAAGTCAGTTTTTCTATTTCACGGCTTAGGGTATTCTCCGCCGTTCCGGATGGCATGCCATAGATACTCTCATGCTGTCGAACTTTAAAATGCCCAGTCCCTTTAATTTCCTCTTTCGGTGGAATAAAAAAGAAGGACCATGGACTCACAGCTGATACCCCGCCTTCTGAAACATTCACTTTATCTTCTGCCATTGATTGCGACGGGGACAGGCAGATAATAGAATACTTGAAAGAATAGGACTTTCCCGGCATAAAATTTTGCTTTTGTGTCCCCAAATAGATACTTTTAGTCTTTTCCCATGGGATGTTGCGGAAATCAGCAGCCAATATGGTATTAGATTCCGTCATATCCTTTATTTCCAGATCGCACAGGGCCGCTTTAAACAGCACCCTATTTTTGCCGGTAAACAGTATATGTCTTCCAAGAGGGAGAGGTTGAAACGGGACTTTATCCGCATCGTTTATTGCCGAAGGACTTGTTTCCACGGATGCCCCCTTGAAAATATCACTGGATAACTTAAGAATGTTAAAATCAAAATTAGATGGACGCGATGGGGCCTTAACTGTCATGGAAAGTTCAATGACGTTCGAACCTGCTTTTTTGAAAACAATTATATAAGATACACCAGAGGCAGGATCTTTTCCTGCTAGTGTATAGGTATCACCGGCATTTTGCTTCATGCTACCGGGCCAGGGGCCTGAAAAGATGCGCTTACGGCTTCCGGTTATATTTCTTTCATAGAATTCTAAAAAATCACAGATTTTAAGCACTGCCTTGATTCCATAACAAAAGGCACGGGCATGATTCTGTGAATCGACACGCAGATCGAACTCAGGCTTGGAATCTTGGGCATATGCATTCGAATGCCCCCCACAGAAATCTTTTGAAACGGTAAATAAAAGAGCCAAACAGGCCAAAAAAGCTGCGAAGAAGGTTCTGAAAGGATATCCCTTTTTATTATTTAATATCAATAATGTCCGGTTAAGGA
>DIKH01000024.1:16434-20754 GCA_002424495.1 Desulfobacteraceae bacterium UBA5623 | reverse complement strand
AATTTTCTAACCGGAAATTACTGAAGTTAACTGGTAGAATATCCTGATTATCCGGCAGAACAGGCCATCCGTAGTCAGATTTCCGTGTCAACGGGTTGTTTTTTATGTCGTATTTTTGGCAGGCCATTGTTATAATAGTCAGCACAGCCATCAGCTATATTGTCCTGAATATGGGCATGTATTTGAAGTTCCAGCTAAAATTGTCTGATAGACAATTTTTACAGCTACTCAAATCCATTATTTTCATATAATATTCAAAAATTATGCCATAAGCTGCAAGAAATATGTTGAAGATAGAATAAGTTATTGCAAATAGTTATCGCTAGTAAAAGGAGGTCTGGATACATGACGGACAATATTGAATGGACTCCTGATCAGTTGATTGCAATGTCAGCGAGTTACTGGCAGGCCTGCACAATTCATGCAGCTGTCAAACTGGATATCTTCTCGCTTATCGGCGACGAGTGTCTGAGGGAAGACCAGATCGCTAAAAGGTTTGAAGCAGATGCCAGGGGAACAAAAATGCTCGTTAATGCATTGGCGGCCATGGGCCTGTTGGCAGTTAAAAATGGTCTTTACAGCAACACAACTTTCGGCAAGTCATTTCTTGTTAAGCAGTCACCCGGATTTATAGGGCACATAGTGTTGCATCATCATCATATGGTAGAGACCTGGGCGTTGCTTGATAAGGCGGTCAAAATCGGCATGCCTGTGCGAAAAAAGCCTGTGGGCGAGGAAGAAGATCGAGAGAGCTTTCTCCTTGGCATGTTCAACATGGCGATGAGGATCGCCCCCGGCCTTGTACCCCAGATAGATCTCACAGGGAAAAGACGGCTCCTGGATCTTGGCGGCGGTCCAGGCACCTATGCCATACATTTTTGCATGGAAAATCCGGAATTGGAGGCCACGGTCTATGATCTGCCGACAACCAGGTCTTATGCTGAAAAGACCATTGGCAGGTTTGGTCTCTCGGACAGGGTGGTTTTTGCCGCAGGCAACTATCTCACGGACGATGTCAGGGGCTCTTATGATGTTGCGTGGCTATCACACATCATCCACAGTGAAAGCCCTGACGCCTCCAAGAAGATAATCGAAAAGGCCTCTTCTGTCCTGGAGCCGGGAGGGCTCATACTGATCCATGAATTTATTCTGAACGATACCCTTGACGGGCCAGTGTTCCCGGCCCTTTTTTCTTTAAACATGCTGGTAAATACTGAACGGGGGCAGTCATATTCAGAGGGAGAGATTATAAAAATGCTTAAAAACACCGGATTTGGGCATATAAAAAAGCTGCCTTTTAAAGGCCCGAATGATTCAGGCATTATCACGGGCATTAAACAGTGACAAAGGCAATGTCAGACAGATCTTAGATATACCGTCAATCTTGGTGCTCAAATTGTTGTTTGAAAGGATTTTATCCTGAGTGAAAAAATGTGCCTCAGTTCTGGTATACATATGCGCTGCCGTCCAAGATTGTGCCTTCCCACAGGTCAACCCTGCCATCAGGCATAGGCTCAAGGGTGGAGATGTTGTACTGCCCTGGATTCAGTTGGTACTGATCATACCACCCTGCCTCGAATTCATAGACATTCTGCCCATCCGGGTCCCACACCTTTTCAACGCCCCTTACCGAATCATTGTACTGGTATGCCATTATGTCCTGGGCAGCCGAGCGACTGAGCCATCCGTCCATAATGATGTCAGAGGCCTCGCTCAATGTCTGGCCGATCTCGGCCACTTCTCCCCACAGCTGGGATAACTCGGAATAACACCAGCTGAAGTAAACATCTGTCATGGTGAAACTGTTGAGGGACTCGACCAGTTTGTCTATGTTGACAAATCCTATCTTATGGGATAGATGAAACCTGCCCTGTGTGAAAGCAGGCAGGAAGCCTAACCTGAAAATGGCGTTTTTATTTTGAGGGTCAATAACCGATATATCAGTCATAAACAGCCATCCTATCAATTAAAAAAAGGCCGGGTTCAAACTTGTTTTTCCCATTTATCGTCCGGAAAGGGCAGGGATACAGTGTGTGACTATGGCATTTTTCTTGCAGAACTTTGCAATAAACAATTTGGTCTTTACTTCTTGAGTCTGTAGCAGTTAGAGTCACCGCTCCGTAACCAGCCAAACTCAAGAGCAAAAGGAATAATGCGATCCGGAGATGAAATCAGATACAGCCGTCGTCATTTCTTGAAATTGGGATTTTTCACTGCGAGCGCATTGGCCGGGCCGGTTAGCGTTTTTGCCGGAATAGCTCATGAAACCTGCCCCAAAAGGTCTCTTGCATTGTACAATACGCATACCGCCGAACACCTTCAAACAACCTATTGGGCCAATGGGCGATATCAACCCGATGCCATGGAAAAAATCAACTTCATTTTGCGCGACCACCGTTCCGGTGAAATAAAGCCTATTCATCCTCAATTGTTGGATGTTCTGCATCAAGTTCGCAACAAAATTTCATCCAAAAAACCAATCCATATCATTTCAGGTTATCGATCACCCGAAACCAATGCACTTCTTCGAAGACAACGTGGTGGTGTCATCTGGAAAAGTTACCATCTGAAAGGCCAGGCAATAGATTTTCGCCTGCCGGACTGCAAACTTCCCAGATTGCGCAGTATTGCCATCAGCCTGAAAGCCGGTGGAGTGGGGTACTATCCTGGAGGTGATTTTGTGCATGTGGATATCGGACCTGTTCGTTACTGGTAAGCGAAATATCCCGGTTCAAAAGCAGTTAGGGAGCTGTCGGCCGATGGGCTCTTTCAGCGCTGCATACAACAGTCGGTCACGTCCATACAAGTCTTCCCTGAATTGTACTGTCCCGTCCGCTTCAACCCAGGAGGTGGAATACAGAACGTGAATTGGAATGGGACGCAAAATCCGGATCACTTTTGTTTCCCGGCTCATAATGGTTTCCAGTATCTTCTCGCGTGTCCAATCCGACTCGTCACGCACAAGATAGGCTGCCAGGTCAACCGGATTTTCAATGCGGATACACCCTGAACTTAAATTTCGTTTTTTCTGTTCAAACAGATGCTTCGCAGGTGTATCGTGAAGATAGACACTGAATTTGTTTGGGAACATAAACTTGATATTCCCAAGCGCATTGAAAGGCCCAGGGTCCTGAACCAGTTTGTAAGAGAAATTCTTTTTGTTCATCTGATTCCAGTTTACTGAATCCGGGTCAATTTCCGGAGCACCCGCCTTCCAGTTTTCGAAAACACGAATCTGCTGTCTTTTGAAAAAGTCTTTGTCCGTCCTTATCCGTGGCAGAAAATCCTCTACTGCGAGTTTATGGGGAATACGCCAGAAAGGGTTCAGCACCATGTAAGACATCTGTCCTGTGAACTCAGGGGTGCGCCGATAATCCTTTCCCACAACCACCCGCATCTTGAGAACCTGTGTATCATTGTCCATCACCTTTAGTTGAAACTCAGCAATATTGACCAGCATATGGCGTTTGCACAGATCCCGGGGAAACCACCTCAGGCGCTCCATATTCACCTGAATCTGTTTTACGCGATCTTCAGCCGGCACATTCAAGGCCGACAAAGTAGCCGGCCCCACAACCCCGTCCGTGGCCAGTCCATGTCTTTTCTGAAAATTTAAAACCGCCTGCTCCATGGCTTTCCCATAGGATTTGGAATAAGATCCATAGGTCGGATTCATGTCACCGGAATGCACCAGCCTGACACGCAACTCAGCGACCCTTCCCCCCTGATCTCCTTTTCGAATTGTCGGGCCATTGGATACGGCAGGCCATCCTCCCTCTTCAGTTATTTTCCGGTAGGCTGCAAAGGCCTTTTTCAGACGGGAATACTGCTCATCTTGAGGCAATAATCCATTTAAATCTTCTTTAATCGTGTGATGTTCCAGTGCATGGTTAGCAAGTTGAATGAGATCGACCTTATGGGTGTTGATGGACCACTCAGGGTCGATCGTCTCAGGATTTACCCTGCCGTTTGAGAAATGGGAGGCAAACAGAAAAAAGGCATCCGAGAGGAGCAAATCCAGTTCACCCATGGTGTTTAGGAGAATCTCGGAAGCTTCCATTTTCAGGTATTCGATTTCTTGTAGCAATTCCTCAATAACATCCAGATGGTAGCCCTGAGGCGAAAGCCCTTCAGACCCGGCATCCTTAATCGCCTGCACAAGATGATACGCGTCTGTTTTCACCCCCTGATCGGATATCCAGGCGGGTGCAAAATTTCTGAGGCTGTAAAAACGGGACAGGGCAAGAGACCCGCAAAGAAATTCGCCCCTGCATACTACCTGTTGGGGATCAGTTGAAAAGGTGAATCTTTCCCGTATAT